>JAYVCH010000174.1:0-7970 GCA_043750055.1 Fibrobacteria bacterium | reverse complement strand
CAACATGGTAGTTGGTCACCCGTTTTTCATCTCGCTTGGCTATTCGGGTTTTGAAAGAAAGGGTAATGCCATCCCGTACCACCCAAATTTCGGTTAAATCATTGGGGACAAGCAAGGCGATGCGATTTAATAAATCATTGGCATCTTTGATTTCAGATTCGCCGATTTTGGTGATGACATCTCCACGTTTGATGCCGGATTTTTCTGCGGGACTTTCAAGCA
The DNA here is from genome assembly GCA_043750055.1 of Fibrobacteria bacterium. Taxonomy (GTDB): domain Bacteria; phylum Fibrobacterota; class Fibrobacteria; order UBA11236; family UBA11236; genus Chersky-265. The sequence goes on along the minus strand of JAYVCH010000174.1, from coordinate 7,748 downwards.
CAACTCCACCCACCAGAGCTCCATGGAAGGCTTGGGCATCTTTGCCATTTCTAAGTTTCAAGGCTTCGGCCATTTCGGCATCGATGGGTTGAATGGAGACGCCGAGCCATCCACGGGTAACTTCCCCGTCACGGATCAAATCCCGGGTAATTTTTTTGGCCATATTAATGGGTATAGCAAAACCAATTCCTTGATAACCGCCACTGCGGGAAAATATGGCGGTGTTGATGCCGATAAGTTCACCGGATAAATTCAAAAGGGCGCCTCCAGAATTTCCTGGATTAATTGCGGCATCGGTTTGAAGAAAATTTTCATAACTGTTAATGCCCGTATTATTGCGCCCCTTGGCGGAGATGATACCGGTGGTTACTGTATGGGACAAGCCGTATGGGTTTCCTACCGCCATCACCCATTCTCCAATCCGCAGCTTATCGGAGTTGCCCATGGGTAGGGTTGGCAGCTTGCCTGTTTTCACCTGAATTTTGATCACGGCCATGTCGGAAGCCTTGTCCGTTCCCACAATTGTGCCCATGTATTGCGTTTCATCCAGCAGTTGCACTTTGATAACGGTTGCGCCTTCAATGACATGATTGTTGGTGAGGATATAACCCAAGGGACTGATGATAACTCCCGATCCAAGTCCTGTTTCTTTGCGCTGACGCGGTTGCCCTTGTCTGGAAGTGGGGTCTCCGAAAAAATATTGAAAGGGGCCTTTGTCTTGAAAGTCATCATAGGGGGAACCGGTTTCAGGATCGCTGATATTTCTTTCACAAGAAATGCTGACAACGGTGGGAATGGCTTTTTCCGCAACATCGGCAAAGACCTGTTGAAAGTCTCTTAATCCAGGAGGGAGTCGGGATTTGTTTTCAAACGGTATCGAATCAAAAAGCAGATTCTCAACATTTGTATCGGCAAGGATTTTTGCGACTTTGTTTGATTTACCCGTGTAAGAAAGGCCTTCGTTCGAGGATTGAGATTGATTTCCAAATCGGCAACCTATCAAGCTTACGACCAATAGGAAACAGAAAAATGGAATTCGCATTAACTTCCGCGAGCCACGCCACCGGAGACGATAAAGGCTAATAGCTTGGAACTTTCAACCATCGGTAAGGGGGTGATCCGATCCTTGGGCACTAAAATCAAATAGCCGCCCATATTGTAAGATTGGGGGATATAAACGGCGACTCGATTGGCGCAGTCGGGGAGAAAATCAAGGGCATCGGATGTGATGAATCCCAGTAATTTCAAATCGGATCCGGGCGGCACAGGCATGGTTTCTGTTCCCAATGGTAAATGACCCATGGCCACCATCACGGGACGGTTGAACATTTTCTTTTCCCCGACAAAGGCACCGATCAAATCTTTAATGGAAAAGTAGAGCAGCTTTACAACAGGTAGTCGTGTTAGTCCTTTTTCAAAAAAGGCAAAGAGGCGCTCAAAAAAGATATTGGAGGCAACGGCACCGACGATAATAATGAAGGCGATGGTGACGATAAATCCAACCCCTGGATAGGGGATAGGAAGTAAGCCATCAATTTTCTTAAAAATGAAAAAGAAAACATAACCGGTAAGCATGACCGGAACCAGGATTAATAGGCCCTTGAGAAAATTGGTAAGTAACTTTTGCATTTTGTTTAGGCTTCTAAGTCAGAGTTTTAATGTCACCGTCAATGCCGACCAATACCTGGGATTTTTGCTTATAACGCAGAAATAACCCATGCTCCACCACTCCCGGAATCGCATTCAACTGCTCGTCCAGATTTTGCCAATTGGAACCGAGTGGAAATACCACATCTAAAATAAGATTTCCATTATCGGTGACCACAGGCCCATCCTTGCCAGCGGCCTGTCTCAACATGGTTTTTCCACCGAGGTCGGCGATCACGCGCTGGGAAATCAACAATGCTCCCGGCATTATTTCCACCGGAATCGGAAATTTTTGACCTAGGGATTTTACCAGTTTACTGCCATCCACTATCACAAGAAAGGAATCGCAGGCTTCACAAAGAAGTTTTTCCCCAACCATGGCGGCGCCCCGACCCTTGATGAGTCCCTTGTCAGGCGCGACTTCATCGGCACCATCTACGTATAAATCAACCTGTGAAATTTGGTCCACAGAAAGTAAGGTTAATCCGTTTTCACGAGCCAAAATAGAGCAAGCAAAAGAACTGGGCACACATCGAATGAATAAATTTTCTTCACGAATTCGCCGCGCCAATTCACGAATGAAATGGGTCGCCGTGGATCCGGTTCCTAAACCGACTACCATGCTATTTTTAACTTGCTTGGCCGCTTCTAAGCCTACACGCTGTTTATCGTCCACGATTTGCTTTCCGAACAGAATGTTTACCGCTTAAATTTAGACTTTTTTACAGAGTTGATTCCCTTTTAAAGAGCAGAGAACCATACTCTCTATCAGAGTGACTGAAAAAAGTAAAATATGGATTTTCGACCTGAAAAACCCCCTGCAAATTTTCGCTCTAAAACTTATCTTTTGAGTCCTTCGAGTGGTGTCCGTTGCGCGGGTAATAACGGCCCATTCTCTCAAAGCCCGTGAGGAGGGTCAAAATTCCACCTCACGGGCTCCTCATAAAGCGGTTCATGTCTTGATAAAAGCAAAAACCATTCTATTCTCTTGTTGGACGTGTTTGCTCCTTGTTAGCCATGCAGTGGGTTTTGGCGAACTTGGGCATCAAGTGATTGCCGCTTTGACCCAAGATATGCTTACGCCCAAGGCTAAACAGAAAGTGGATGCGATTTTATCCGCAGCCGAAGGTGGGGCAGCGGCTCCTCAACTGGCCAAAATCGCCGTCTGGGCCGATAAAATTCGTTCTTTAAGACCGGAAACTCGGTCTTGGCATTTTGTAAACCTGGAATTAGACGAGCCGGGTTATGCTGAATTAAAAACCGACACGCCCAATGTGGTTACGGTTTTGGAAAAGGAAATGGCATTACTGAGTAATCCGAATGAGGATCGTTATGTTCGCGAAGAAGCCCTGAAGTGGATTGTTCACTTAGTCGGTGACCTGCATCAACCTTTGCATACGGGTGAGGATCATGATAAAGGAGGGAATCTTCAAAAGGTCAAAGTCAATCGACGTACATATAATTTGCATCAGGTTTGGGATTTTGTTCTTCTGGAGAGACTGAATCTTGGGGAACTCGAAATGCATTCTCTGTTGGGCAGGCAAATCGCAACGCAACGTGATTTTCTCACCCGTAACTCGCAAGGTACACCCAGGGATTGGGTGAATGAATCCCATGCTAAAGCCCGTACCTGTTATACTCAACACGGCAAGAAAATACGCAAGGGAATTGCCATCGGCTTGGATCAAGACTACATGCAGGCTTCGACGTTATTGGTTTTGGAACAGGTCAAAATTGCGGCCGTTCGTTTATCATTTGTCTTGAACCGAGCTTTAGATCCTTCCGGGCCAAAAATTGTGGCGCTCAAGGAGTCCCTTTTTTCGCATAGTGATTCTATGACCACGGTGGAAAGTCCACCGATAGGCCAACACCAGTATGCATGGAGCCGGAATTCTGAGAATTATCATTATGGACAATGCAACGCTGTGGCAAAAATCAAGTCAAAAAACCTTCGTTTATCTGATTTTCCGCCCCCGGGATTGCGTTTACACCGAGGCTGCCCGAAAACTCGCTGAACCTTTTTTTCCCATTTCATCTTGGTATTTTGCCTTTAGTCCCAGAATTCATTCTTTAGCCCCCTGTTTGTGGATTTTGGGAATAATCAAGGGTTGGAAAAACGGCATGACCACCGCTATAATCAAACTAATGCGTGCCCTTTTTATTCTAGGTCGGCGAGGATTTTCCTCACTCGCCTTTATGGCTTCGGCTTTGTTACCCTTATTGTTTGGTTGTGTAAAGCAAGTGCCCGAAGTCACCCTGAAAGCGCTGCCAGTCAAGGAGGACCTATTGCCCATTGTGGAAGATATTAAGTCCTTCGGCATTTACCAGTGGAACAAGGACTCGACCTACGATGCGGGATTGCTGGGAGAAATTACAGCTTTGGGGACAAGCCCAAGCTATGCAATGTATTTCGTGGACAAAGACATGGGGTTTCCAAAGGACATCGTCCATTTCAATGCTAAACGTCATATCCGTACGGTCTTGTCCCAAGAACTTGTCAGTTATTCAAATAAGGACGATTATCACACATTAGATTCAATTTTGGCTGGTCGTTGGGATGGATATTTTCGGCAATTCGCACGCGAAGCGCGAGCCTCGCATCAACCCATTTATTACCGTTTCGGCTATGAAATGAACGGGGATTGGATGGTATGGGGCGAGCAGCCGGAAAAATTCACCAAGGCATGGAAGCGGGCTTGGAAGATTTTCAAAGAAGAGAAAGCGACTAATGTCAAATGGGTATTCAGCGCCAATGTGGTTTGGGACGAAAAAACCGTGGCCAAGGATATCGTCCCTTATTATCCGGGAGATAAGTACGTCGACATCGTGGGTTTGGATGGTTATAACTTCGGAGACTCGCATTCTCGAAACCACAAATGGAAATCCTTCACCGAGGTCTTTGAAGTTTCCCTCAACGGTTTGAAAAAACATTTTCCCACGAAGCCACTTTGGATTACGGAAATCGGATGTGCGGAGGGGATTGGGAAGTCAGATTGGATTCAGGATTTTTTCGGCCACTTCAATGCCGACCCCGCAATTCGTGTCTTTGTCTGGTTCAATGAGGATAAGCAATATGCCGGCGAACCCAATTGGCGTTTTGACAGCGACAAGGACTCGGCAGCCAAATTTCGAAACTGGGCGATCTCGAACAATTCGATCACCTATTTTTCCTTGCCTGGATTAGAGGATGCCGCGTTGCCTGAGTCAAGTGAAAATCATGTCACAGAGAGCCAACCGCTGCTCTAGCTTTTCAACGTCGTTATTATTTACAGCCGCGATAACGATTTCAACTGCGATAATGATTTCAACCGCGATGGCTAGGCCGTAGCAAGTCGTTCACCGTTTTGACCGGGTTGAAGACTTCGACAGGAATCTCCACGAAGGCCGTATTCCAAAAGGCCATCGATCCATTCCATAATCCCGGTAGTTCCAAAACCTTTACTTCAATGCCGTCATTCGATTTCGTGGTGATGAAATAGGTTTCTCGATCGACGAATTGTTGCAAGGAAAAAGGCTTGCCATTGCGGTCACGGAGGCCGCATACGATGTCAACGGGATTAAAGTGGGTCGCGGCATTGGCGAGGGCGCTTTGGTGCTTTGAAGATTTATCAATTTGTGCCGATTCCACGATTTGCAGGCGTACCGATCCATCAGCATACTGGACCCAAAATGGACCCCCGCCTGGCTCGCTCTGGTTTTTAACCATTCCACAGACGCGCAAGGGGCGATGAAGAATTTCCTTCATGATCCGAATCTGTGCTTGGGAAACGGGAGAATTCGCAACTGCACTTTTTGGATTTTTGGGCCAACGAATGCCGAGAGAGGTTTCGATGAAGGTTAGAATATCCTTGAGACGCGGGGATTGTGAATCCACCTCGGGATTGGAATCCAACCAAACGGAGTATTCGAAAATGCGTTGTTGCAAATGGAGTAAATAGCCGCCCAGCCATTTCCTATTTTCTGTGACTAAGGCCCGCAATCGTTGAGGCACTACATTGTCGATATTCTTTATAAAGACGATATCGCCTTGCAGGTGGTTCAAGTTCTCCAGTAATGCTCCATGCCCACCGGGACGGAAATGCAGGGTGTTGTCATTATCGCGGACCGGGGCCTGATCAGACCCGACGGAAAGCGTGTCCGTAGCCTTGGGCTGCTGTGATAGTGTAATTTCGAGGTGACAACCTTGGTCAAGGAATTTGGACCGAACTCTTTCGATCAAAAGGTGGATGCGCGACTCATGTTCGGCCGAAACCGTGAAGTGCACCCTCACAATTCCGTTTTTATCCTTTACCAACTCTGAAGCGTCTAGGAGATGTTCATGCAGAGGTGTATGGGCAACACCTTTGGAGGTATGAAAAGGAATTAGGGCCTTGGGCAAGGAAGCATAATCAAGCCCTTCATTTGAAAAGAGCGTTTCAAGAATGGGGCGATAGTTTTTTTCGGTTACGCATTTCTCGAATGAGAGTCCATTTTTTTGTGATTCATTTCGCAATTCATTGTAGAATGGGAAATCCTCCAATCCCTTGAACCAAATCAGGAATTCTCCCGCGTGCTTATTCGTTTTAGCTTCTTCCACGAGAAGGGCATAGGAAGGTTTATCCTTGCGCTGGAGAATGACCAGCAAGCTTTGGAACATTCGCGACGCCGCGCCTGAAGCGGGGACGAATTCCATGCATCGTCCTTCACTGGCGGCCTGCTCGTAAAGGAAACGGAGTTTTTGCTTTTCATCGGCAGCGAGAATATGGATTCCATCTTCAGTTGTAGCCGGTTTCTCCAAGATAACGGGACGATGCCCACGTCGGAAAATCTCTAATTGTTCCAATGCCCGGGCCTCGGGAATTCCCCTGGCCTGTAATTGTTCTTTATCTGTGTCTGAGAATTGGGAAGCGACTCCGATAGATGGACTCAAATGGGCCTCGGTTTCTTTATCAGCAGAGCGGCCAATTTAGCTTCCCTACGAGATTCTTGCCGCCTGATCAGCAAGGCCAAGGCGAAGCGTAGAGCGACGCGCGCCCATTTCCATTTTCGATTTAAGACTAGTAGAATAGTGAGGGTTATGGAAACGAGCAACCCCCATGGTATCCAATTCTCGTTGCCCCTTTTTACTCGGAATGATTCTTCAATTGCCATATCCTCCGCCTTTGCAGGGGCGATATCACGCCCTCCTCGTTAAAATAGCTTTCTGTTATTTTTCCGCAAATGCGAGAATATTCAGGCCGAATTGAAATCCGCGGACTTTAATTTTGGCCGGGAGAAAACCCCCATCCTTCATTAACTCAAAGAGGTGACGTCGGTGAAAAAGGCTTTTATGCTCATCGATTTCTTCGTTGCTAACCCATCCCATGCGGGCCAAAAGCTGCAATGGGCCATCTGCGATGGCATGAGGAGTTGTCCATACCGTTTGGCCTGAGGGTTTTAAGACACGATAGACTTCCGAGGCGAGCAAGGGTAAACAATTGGGTTCTAAATGCTCTAGGCAAGCCATTGAAGTGACGCAATCAAAGCTCGAATCTGGGAAAGGAAGCTCGATCTCGCCGGACAGCGTTATTTGCCGTAGCTTCAGATTCGGAGGAAGGGGCATCCTTTTTTCATCCCATTTTCCCACCACTTGATCGAGTCCCACCTTTTGCGTGAAGGGAGATTTTAACAAAAAATAAGGGTAGGTTCCGCAGCCAATATCCAAAACACTTCCCCCAAACAGAGCCGGTTTGATGACTTTCATTACCTTGGATATTCGTCGCTTGGTGAGAAAGATTTCGAGGCTTCCCGCGCCGCGCGTGGGTTGCATAGCGGGCAGCTTTACCCTTATGGGTGTGGACATCACTCTCTTGCCATCAGGCAAGTCCACGTTTGAAAATGCCGTATTTGACGATGACCCATATGGCGCGAAGCCCGTCTCGCATGCGTATTTTCTTGCCTTCCTCGTAGGTACGGCCATGATAGGAAATGGGAACTTCGTAGATACGAACACGTTTGCGCGACATCTTCGCCACAATTTCAGGTTCGAATCCGAAACGGTTTTCGCAAATGACCACACCGGCTAAGGCCTCTTTTGTGAACACTTTGTAACACGTTTCCATATCACTGAGGTTGAGGTTTGT
>JAYVCH010000173.1:0-5640 GCA_043750055.1 Fibrobacteria bacterium | reverse complement strand
ATTGAAGGCAAGGAGCCGGGCGAGATTATGGCGCGACTTCGGCGGCTCTCGGCGCGTGGACTCAAGACCTTGGAAGTGTGTTATACCCCCGATAAAGATTTTGACCTGGAAGACATGGGTTTTTTAGTGGAGCTTTCGCAACGGGTGAATCAGTCCGGAGGTCGCATGGCCGTTCGCGATCCCAGTCCCCGTGTTTGGCGCATGTTGCAAGAAATCCACATGGACAAGGTCGTGAATTTAAGTCGTCCGCAAGGTCGCGTGAAAAACTTTCTCACGGTGGATGTGGAATGTTGGTTCCATGCCTATAACTTGAAGGAAAAAATTCCGCCCTCAATTTGGCATCAACAAGAAACCAATATTGTGTCCAACATGGAACGCATTCTCCGGTTGTTCCGTTCCCATGACACCAAGGCTACTTTTTTTGTTTTGGGTTGGGTAGCGGACAGGTTTCCCGATATTGTAAAGCGAATCGTGGAGGAAGGCCATGAAATTGGGACCCACGGTTATTACCACACCTTAATCACCGATTTGACTCCCGCGAGCTTCGAAGCGGATTTGACCAAGTCATTGGAAGCGATTGCCAAGATCAGTAGCACCCCGGTTACCGGCCATCGCGCCTCGAATTTCACGATAGTGCCCCATACCTATTGGGCTTTGGAAATCATGGCTAAACATGGGTTGAAGTATGACTCTAGTATTTTTCCCATCAAGCGTGATCGATATGGAATTCCGCATTATCCCAATCGCTTGCCCCATACGCTCCATTTAAAAAGTGGCAAGACCTTATTTGAATTTCCCATGAGTACCTTGGGCGTGGGGAATAAATTCTTGCCCATGTCCGGTGGCGGATACCTGCGGCTTTTCCCGCATGTGGTGACGGAAAGGTTCATCGATTCGCGAAATAAAAAAGGACAACCCGCCATGCTCTATTTCCATCCTTGGGAACTGGACAAAGATATGCGCAAAGTGAGCGTGGGGATGGTTAAATCTTTCCAACACTATGTGAATATCCATAGCACGGAATGGAAGTTGAACCGGTTGATCCAGAAATTCTCCTTCGGATCGATTTTGGAAAATATGGATACCCGAAGGGTACAGGTGATGTTGCGTCGAAACCCGGTGTATATCCCAAGCCATTTGGGTCCAGGTTGGGAGAAAGACGCTTGCCGTCCTGAAGAACCAGACGACACATTTTCCCCACAAATTTCCGTGGCCTGAAACGCTTTTGCAAAACTGAATGCGCCCAGTAAAAACTGGAGCCTGCCATCGCACGTGTTTTAGAGGGGGTAAGATTATAAATTTTCACAAGTAGATTTTGGCATCGAGATCAAAAAATACTTGACACGGAATGGGGAACATGGATTTTCAGGAAATGATATCGGTGGGCGAGGCTGAAAAGGCCATAGAAAAATACCTGCCCCGTTACGCACCCGTTACCCTACCTCTTTCTCGTTGCACGGGCCGAATTCTCGCGGAACCTATCCTTGCCGACCGGGCCCAACCGCCTTTTCATCGCGTAGCCATGGACGGCATTGCCATTTCTTTCGCCGCCTATACTAAAGGTCGCCGACGTTTTCGTGTGGAAGGAAAACAGATGGCCGGTGAGGCTGCGAGAACCTTAGATTCCGAGGAGGGTTGTTTTGAAGCCATGACTGGCGCGGTGCTTCCTCTGGGCACGGATTGTATCATTCCCGTGGAAGAACTTTCTGTGGTCGATGGTTTTGCGACGCATGTGGAATCATCGGGAACAAAATCGTCCACTTCCAAAGCTCCGCCTGCGGCATATCGAAATGTGCATCGCGCTGGGTCCGATTGTTCCGTGGGTGCGGTGATTGTCCCAGCGGGAACTCGACTCACCGCTCCGCATTTGGGAGCCGCAGCCGCATTTGGATTTTCAACTCTCCCAGTATCCGCGCTACCGGTGGCTTCCGTGATTGCGACAGGAGATGAACTGGTGCCTCCCAATCAGGAACCGCTACCGTATCAAATTCGAAAATCCAATCCTTATGCCGCCGAGGCCGGGCTTCGTAGAATTGGAATTGAATCGGTTACTCTTTATCATGCCAGGGATGATCAGGACTTGTTGCGCGAGACCATTGTCACGGCTTTGGAAAAATGCGATGTCCTGATTTTATCCGGCGGCGTGTCCATGGGTCAGGCCGACTATGTTCCCTCCGTTTTGAAAGGGTTGGGCGTCACAGCGGTCTTTCATAAAATCAGGCAAAAGCCAGGTAAACCCTTTTGGTTTGGGATCACAAAAAGCGGGGTGCCCGTTTTTGCCTTGCCCGGAAATCCAGCCTCTTTACTAATGTGTTTGCATCGCTACGTGTTACCTGCTCTCTGGCGCGCCATGGGAGGATCATTGCAGGGTCCGGTCGGATTTTTTGAAGAGGTGGTCTTGGGCGAAGAGTTTTCCGCTTCACCAAAACTAACTCAGTTCCAACCCGTGAGAGTAACGGAGATAGGTAAGGGAATTCGGTCGGTGAGGAAAGTGGGGAATCAGGGATCGGGAGATTTTTCTGCCTGGGCCGTGGCCGATGGATTCGTAGAAACGCCACCGGGCCCGTCATTGCTAGCCGGAACCTATGTGCGGTTTTGGCGTTGGTAGGATAGCCTACTCGTCGAGTCTCACTTTTGCCATTTTGTGGTCGCGCCGCGAGTCGTCAACGGGATCGAGATGAATGTTAATGATCCATCGGCACTTATCCAGATTTCGAATTCTTAATTCAATTTCATCCGCGATTTGATGGGCTTCACGTAATTTTATGTTCTCGTCGAAAACCAAATGGAATTCCACGAAATGCGTGTCACCGGCCTGACGGGTTTTCAATTCATGCACACCGTTCACGCGCGCGCTATGGGTTTGGGCGATATTTCGGATTTGATCGACCAAGATTATATCCAACGCTCGGTCTAAAAGCATTTCCATGCCATTGCGCAAAAGGGGAATGGCCGCCTTCGCGACAAACAGGGAAACGCCAACGGCGATAACGGGATCCACCCAATCCCATCGGGTAAAACGAATCAGAATCAGAGCGACCAAAATTCCACCGTTGGACAAAAGGTCAATTTGATAGTGGACCGTGTCGGCCTTCACGATCAAGTTATTCGATTCCTTCGCCATCCGGTTTAAGTAGATGACGAGCACATAAGTGATGAACAAGGAAAAAACCATCGCTCCAATGGCAAAGTTCAAGTGGTCGGTAGTGAGGGTATGGGATGCGGAGGAAAATTTATAAATGGCTTCACGCAGGATATACAAGGCGGAGGCTAGAATGAATAAGCCTTCCAAAAAGGAGGCCAAGCCTTCTATTTTACCCTTCCCATAATTATAAACATCATCACTGGGTTTTTCGGAACTTCGCACGGCATATGCATTAAAAGAGGAAACCACGAAATCAAGGAGGGAATCGACGGCCGATGCCAATACAACGACTGCACCTGTGGAAATTCCAATGCTCAATTTGACGAGGATGAGAAGCAAGGAGGCAGACGATGCCGCTAGGGTGGCTTTTCTCGGCGCGCTCCAGACTGGGTTTTCGGTGTTCATGGAGGGGGAAATCTACATAGGAAAGGATTCAGAGAGTGGTAATTTTACAAGTTGGAATTAGATGGATTTGGATGGCTGGTATTTACAATAATTAGCCTGCAGAGAAAAAGAGGACGACTTGGTATGGAACCTCCCTGGATTCTGATTCTCTGTCACGAATTCCCTCCTTTGGGGGGAGGAGCTGGAAAAAACCTGTTCCTTCTTTGTCGTGAACTAACTAGCCGTGGCGTAAAAGTGAAAGTCTGGACTGAGGACCCAGGCGAAAGGAAACGCCATCATTACGATTTTGAGGTGGAGTATATCGAGGTGGGTCGGAAGGAACGGTTTCGGACGAGCTATAAAGGGATGGCGGCTTTTATAATCCTGACTTGCCTACGCGGTTTTGGACTACGATCGAATCCTCCTGCCATGGTCTTTTCGGTTCTTGGCATCCCGTCCGGAATTGCAGGCAACTTTATTTCCAGACTGACGCGCGTGCCCCTTGTGGTTTGGTATCATGGCAGTGACATTCATGGGGGCCGAACACGGGGGCCGGGCGTTGTTCAACGGTTTCTATTGCGGCGTATTTGGAATCGTGCAGCCATGAACTTTTTCGTTTCCAAAGGACTGCAGAAAATGGCTGCCACTTTTGGGGTTCCTAAACTCTCTTCCTTGCTTTCGGCCTGTCCCTCTCCAGAAATACTGGCTTATCCCAACGAGGGTGGTGATAAAATGGAGACTCGGTATTTTCTTTTTTTGGGTCGATTCGATCCGGTTAAACAACCCATGTTAGCGTTGCAGGCTGTCGAATTGCTTAAAAACCGAGGCATAGTAACACGCCGGTTTCGTATGGTTGGCGGCGGAGTATTATTGGATGCACTGCAAAATTTCATCTGCTCAAAATCCCTTTCCCCCCACGCCGTCATTGAAGGTTCTGCCGCTATTGATACAGTACCCGAGCTGCTTCGTCAAGCTTATGCGCTCATTTTGCCCTCGCGTATCGAGGGGTTCAACACCACGCTCTTGGAATCGGCCCATTTTGGAGTACCCGCCATCGCTTCGGATGTGCAGGGCATTGGCGATTTTGTAAAGCACGGTGAGAATGGACTTCTGTTCAAAGAGAATGATGTCGAAAGTCTGGCCCAAGCCATGCAAGCATTAGATGCGGATCCCACATTGCGGGATAAGTTGGGAATGGCGGCCCGAGCTTCGGCCTTACCCTATAATCCAAAACAGGTGGCGGACGATTTTTTAGCCGGTATTTCAAAAGTGTGTAAAGCAGTCTAAAGGAGACGCATGGACTTGACTATTATCGTGCCCGTGCACAATGAAGAAGACGCGTTGTCATCCTTCCATTTGGCCATGGGTACTGCACTCAAAGACGGTGAAATGTCCACGCGAATCTTGTATGTGAACGATGGATCTACAGATGGATCCGCGCGAGTGCTGGCGGGCTTGGGTGCCGATTTCATCACGCTCGATCGAAACCTGGGGTATGGCGGGGCGATCAAAACAGGCATTCTCAATTCGGAATCCGAGTATGTGGCCATCATCGATGCCGACGGCACCTATTTACCCGATGATATTCCCAGGTTGTTCAAGGAAATGAAAACTTGCGATATGGTGGTGGGGCAACGTCCCAAGGAACGCGGCCTGCGGCGGGTGGCCAAGGGGTTTTTACAATCGATAGCGTCCTATGCCGTGGATTATTCTATTCCCGATATCAATTCCGGGCTCCGTATTTTTCGTCGAAAATTGGCGATGGAGCTGTTCCGCATGCTGCCCAATGGGTTTTCGTTGACCAGCACGATTACCTTGGGCGCGCTCTATACGCCCTATCGCGTGCGATATATTCCCATCGAATATCTCCAACGAACGGGGCGCTCGAAAATTAAAAAAATTAGAGCCCTGTTTAATTTCACCATGCTTATCTTAAGAACCATGGTGCTTTTCAATCCCCTCAAATTTTTCTTACCCGCCAGCGGATTCCTCATGATGGTAGGCCTCGGGTTTCTAACTAGGGATCTGTTGGTGAGTGACATCGCCCAAGGATCCATCTTGCTTATAGTGAATGCCTTTATTCTATTTGCCATTGGCTTATTGGCGGAAGC
>JAYVCH010000172.1:0-8438 GCA_043750055.1 Fibrobacteria bacterium | reverse complement strand
TCAAACAAAACTGCGCGAGGTAATACTGTAATTCAGGATGACACTAGAATGTCTATTCATCGAAGCGCTGACGAAAAACCTTGTTTGCAAAAGGGAGTTCGGTCGGTTTTTAGGAAGGACCTGGGGAAATGGACCAGGCTCAAAATTTAATTGAAATGGACCATATGCGAGTGGCCACTGGTGGTTCCGGACTGAACCATGGTATGGGTTTTGGCTTTGATAGCCACCATATCAGCAGCGGACAAATCGACAGTATGAGTATGGCCCGGGGCGCTGGAAAGCATGAGGGATATCGATCCACCGGCCTCGACTTGAACCTTGGTGATGAGGACGGTATGCGGGGTAGCATGATTGGTTTCCACCGTTCCCGCAATATCTCCAGAGCTGGATTTGGGACTGGTTCCGGAATCACTATTACAGCCTGTGATATGAATCGCTATTCCTGAAAAAATGGCGGCGGCGGCGGTTCCGAGAAATTCTCTTCGACCCAGTCCGTTGATTTTGGATTCACCCATGTATTCCCCTTTTGGTTTGCTTTAGGATAAATACAAATTACGCGTTCAATAGCCTTTGGGCAATGCATTTTTATCTCCGCCCAGCTTTTTATAGCTACGGAAAAATTCTTCCGCTTGTTTTTTTTGATATGCCTTATCGGCGCTCAATCCGGCATAATAGTAGGACAAGGGTTCATCGGGGCAGAGGCTGAGCGCTTCGTGATTACTGGAGGAAACGCCCTGAAAATTTTCCATGGCCACGAGGACTTTGGAATACTCCAACCGTACTTCACAAGATGTGGGATTTCGCGTCAAGGCTTCTTTTAGATAATCCCTCGCCTCATCCTTATGGCCTTGCACAATCATGACTTCGCTTAGCGCGACTATTCCAGGGGCAAAATCTTCATCCACTTCCAAACTTTTCTGAGCCCATTTTTCGGCGTCGGGAATGCGACCTAAACGTAAACTGATTTCGGAAAGGTCTGCCAATACTTCCGGAGTGGGGAATACTTCTGCAGCCTGCACCAAGTAGTCGGAGGCTTCCGAGGGATTCTTTTCCGCATCACTGGCTGCCGCTAACCCTCGAAGTCCCAGGGTTCTATTTGGTTTGGCGACATTTTGAGCCAGAGCGAAAAAGAAACCGCGGCCTTCATTCACGTGGCCCATGGATAACTGAATCAAACCGATGTGAAAGGCGGCCGGTGCCAAATCTGCCCGCATTTGCAAAACCTCACGAAATTCTTTTAGTGCTTGCGTTAGATTTTTTTGTGCATAATGCACTTGTGCTAAGGTTAACAGATAGTTGGGATTCGCTTTATTCGCGTTCACTAAGCCTTGCAGAATCTCGGCGGCTTTTTCACGATCGCGAAGTGCTAAAAAGGCTTTTGCCAGTCGATGTTTGACTTCCGGTTCACCCTGTAACTTGGACGTTTCGATTAAGCGTTTCGCTTCTGCGGGCTTGTTTCGATCAAGCAGGGCATCGGCCAAACCTGTCAACGCGCGCACGGATGGTTTCATCTGAAACGCTTCTTGGTACAAAGGCATGGATAATTCCGGCTTACCTATCAAACGCAAGGCATCGGCCAAGGTCACACGCCCATCCAGGGTCAAGCGTCCACGTACGGGTTGCAGGATTTCTTGTGCCGATTCTCCATCGCCGCGACGAAGATAGATTTCAGCCATCCCTTGGGTGTATTCGATTTTGTCTGGCGCATCTTGGGCCGCTTGGGTAAACATCTCTTCGGCTTTTTCTAAATGGCCTTGGCTTAAGGCTAACTCCCCAAGCCAAGCGCTGGCTTCATCATTGTCCGGTTGCAAAACCACCAAATCTTCCAATGCCTTTTCAGCAGAGGCCAAGGTTCCACCCTCACGATGCAGGCGTGCAAGACCTTGCAATGTATAAGGCGTTCGGTCACCTAAACTATAGGCTTTATCCCAAGCCGCCATGGCGTCAGGATAGCGTTTGATGCCCTCCAGTGCTTCTCCATAATGACCCCAGGCTTCTGGTTCTTTATCGCGCACCAGGGTCACGCGTTTGTAAAGGTTGGCTGCGGTTGCAAAGTCCCCTTCCTTGTAACGGATTTCTGCCAACTCTTGCGCGGCATCCAAATTGGCGGAATCTAATTTGACTACATCGGCCAAGGCGGCGGGGACTTCAAGATCCAGGTTCAAGGCATGGGTCATGTCTAACCGGGAAATCGACGCGGCTTTGTCGAGGGGATTTAAGGTGAGTGCGCGCTTGTATGCTTCCAAAGCGGGTTTGAATTCAGCGTGACCGGAATGGCAATCGCCAAGGAGCCTCCAGGCTTTGGCTAAGACAATTTTGGATTCAGAAGATTTTTCAATGCCGAGTTTCAACATGGGAATAGCCGAGGTAAAGTCATGGTTTTCGGCTAACCACATGCCCATGTAGAAATTGGCTTTCTGATTTTTGGGATCGCGCACCAAGACCAGTCCATACAGTTCCACGGCCTTGGAAATTTGTCCTTGATTTAAAAAGGCTTCCGTCATTACTTGGAGTAAGTCTTGCACTTCAAAAGCATAGGCCCTATCCTTAGGTTTGAGTTCATCGGCACGAATCAAATACTCCAAGGCCTTTTCACGATTTTTGGCGTCCAAGTATGCTTTGCCGGTGCGGAAGGCGAGCGCAGCATCGGGAGCGGAAAGTAGGTTGAGATGATCCAGGGCATCGGCGGTTTTGGGGTAATCCTTGAGCAGGGAAGACGCATCGGCTAAGAGTTGCCAGGCTCGGGTTGAGCCAGGTTCGATAGAAACCCACCGTTCCAGCCAGGTTACGGACTCCGTTTGGCTACCCAAGGTCACGGCCAATTCTGATCCTCGTTGTAGGGCGGACAAATTATTGGGATCTTTATTTAAAATCTGCTTGTAAAGTTCTAGTGCGCGAGAATCTTTTCCCACAGCCAAGGCCAGGGCAAGCTGAATGGGTTGTTCACCGGGAAAGGAATTGTTTCCGATTTCGAGAACCTCTACGAGGAATGTGGATTTATTGGCTTCTGAATATAGCCAGGCCTTGTCGAAAGCTTGTCGCAAATCGAGCAAACCGGTTTCTCCCTTGGCTTGGGATTTTCGATAGACCAGGTAATCTCGGAAGGCCCGATTCGCCAAGGCTTTTTTGTTCTGATAGGCTAATAGTTCCGCCAAAGATCCATAGAGTTCGGGCTCTTTTACGGCTTCTTCCACCAAGGCTTTTTCATAGGGAATCATTTTCGGGATATTGTAACGGCGGAAAAATTCTTTTGCCAGGATCACTTTTCCATGCTGATACTCTGGATGCGCTTTCACCAATCGTTCCAGGTCCTTGGTTTCTCCTGTGAACTTGAATTGTAGTTCGGCGAGTTGATAGGAATATTCCGGACCGACATTGGCGATGCGAACGAGCAAGTGCAGGGCATTTTCGAGGCTAGCTGTGTCGGCCTTGGCTTGGGCTAAGCGGTGCATGGATTTAAGTGCTTCCAAATCTTTTTCATTGCGAGCGGTCCATTGTCCAAAGTTATCAATTGCCACTGCTGTATCTCGCAGCTTTTCCTTGGCCTTGGCAAATTGCAATTGAAAATCTTTGTAGGTGGCATCGACACGTACAAGTGCTTCCAGCGTGTTGACGCGGCCTTTTTCATCTCCGATTTTTGAATAGATTTCACAGACTGTATCCAACAATCCCAGGTTATTTGCTTCGTGTTCCAAACGGATTTTATAAAGCGGCAGGGCCTTTCCTGGTTGGGAGGTTCGCAAATAAGCTAAAGCCGCTTCGGGAACGAATTTACCTTCAAGTTGTTTGTCGCTCATCGCTCGATCCCAGGATTTGGCTGAAGCCATGGTCTCTCCTGTATAAAAATAGGCCATCGCCAAACCATAGCGTTCATGGGGGCTGGGGTTACGATCTTCAACAAATTTATACAGCTTGAGATTGTTTTTGAAATCCTCTGGAGTTTGCAAAGCTTGGGCGTAAGTGTGGGCGAAAACGAGGTTGGAAGGCTGTAACTCATACGCTTGATGAAAGCTGGACAAACCTTGATCCCCGGTTTGCAGTTGGATACGACATGCGCCTAGCCGATACCAGCTTTCTGCATCCTTGGGTCTGGCTTCAGTGACCTCACTCAGTAATCTCGCAGTTTGTCGATACGCTTTGCGTTTGAAATAAAAATCCGCTAGTTGGATTTGGTAATCCGATTTCTTGGCGGAATCGAGTTGAACCAGCTTTTCCAAGACCACGACATAGGTTACTCGTTGTTCGGACTTGGCCATGGAAATAAGTGGCAGTAGCATTTTATACCCACGAATCTCATTGGGGCTAGTGGTTAAACAATTACGAATATTGGTGATGGCCGCGGCGGTATCCCTGGCGCGCAAGTCCAGTTCCGCTAAACGCAATTGCCCTCCGGCATTGTCTTGATCAACAGCCAATAGCAATTGTAGGGCTTTGCGAATAGCAGCGGGATCCTTCATGCTTTTTTCAAAGCAAAGAATTTGTATCTGACGAATTTCTTTGTCGAAGTCCTGGGTCTTTTCAAAGAATTTTTCCGTGAGTTCGGCAGTTAAGGCATAATTTTTTCCTCGATAGCAGGCGATCAAAGCATCTCTGTCACCTACTAATCGTTTGGGAGCGAGATGATATGCCGTGCTAAAATTTGTGGCAGCATTATCCCATTGCCCTTGGAATGCATAACCTTGACCCAAGAGTAGAAACAGATCCGTATTTCCTGCATCGGACTTTGACGTTTCCGATCGACTTGCGATTTCCTGTAACAGTTTTAAATGTTTTTGGATTTGTTCGCGGTTGTGGATCACTTTGGGCAAGAGTCGTTGGTAATTCTGATTAAGCGGGCTCTGTTCTAAAGCCACGCTTAGATATGCATAAGCCTTGGTCTTATCCTCTTTTTGTAAATACAGTTTGGCCAACTCAAATTGGGCTTCATGTGCACTAGAGTCGATGTTCTGGATTTCCGTAAGGACGTCTCCCAATTCGTCTTTTTTCCCCTTCTCTTTCATCAAAGTGATGAGGCGATCGCGAATGGCATGGTCTTTGGGTGTCAAATAAAGGGCGTTTCGATAATGTCCGATGGCTTTGTCCCATTGGCCAAGTTCTTCGTACAATTTGGCAACGGAGAGAATGAGTTCGGAATTTCCTGGGACCAAGCGCAAAAGACCTTCCATGGCTTCGGTCAAAGGTTTTTTATCGGAAGCGGGATTTAGCGATTCGATCAGGTAACGCCAAGGTTTCTCCTCGTTAGGTTTGAGGTGGGACCAACGATTGGCCCATTTTGCTTCCGCGCGTCTGTCCCCAAGCATCTTGGCCACTTCCGCAGCCTTTGCAACGATATCCGCATCTCCAGAATTTTTCGCAAGAATGGTTTGGTACGCTTCCAGAGCACTGGGAGTATTGCCTTGAGCCGTGCCATAATCTGCAAGTAGTCCCAAATCCTGTGGAAAGCTTTCAATGCCGAGTTTTAGAATAGCGAGCAAATTCGGACTCTTATTTTCTTTCGCATAGTCATAAACCTTGTCAAAGACATTTCGATCTTTACGATTCACGGCCAACCAGGTGTAATAGGTCTGATGGGCTTCAGTGAGTTTTTTCTGATGGGCATATAAATCCGCCAGAGGTTCCAAAAATTCGGAATGGCCTGTGGCTTCAGCAGCCATAAAGGGTTCAAATGCGGCTAGAGGCTCCCAGGATCTTTTGGCATGGTATTCGTGAATCAATATGCGACGGCCTTCACGATAATCGGGATTGGCTGCGACTAAGTTTTCCAACTCTTTTAATTCTCCACTGCGGGCAAAGTAAATCTCTGCGATTTGGAAACGGTAGAGGCGGTCTGCATCGTTGGCCTGCGTCAAGTGTCGAAGTGCTTCGATGAGGGCGGTGGTGTCTTTTTGTTTTTCCGCCAATTCGCGATAGGATTTTAAAGCGGAGAAGTCGTCCTGATGCCGGAAAACCCATTGGGAGTAAAAGCTGATTGCTTCGGCGCTCAACCCTGCTTTTTCCTTCTCACGGGCTAGTCGCAAGACAAAGTCTCCAACTCCTTGATCTTCTTGAACCAATCGTTCCATTGCATTGATACGACGTTTGGAATCGCCTTCTTTCCCATATAAGTCAGACAAGGTGGCGAGCAATCCTACATCGCGTGGATTGGCGGCGAGGCGTTTTTCCAAAATGGTTTTCGCTTTGGGAATTTGTCCGGCTTTAAGAAAGGCCATACCGGCGGTGGAATCTTCAATCGTCATTGCAGGATCATTTGCCAAGAACCAGTCCCATTCCTGCGCAGACGATCCATAATTACCGTTCAGAAATAGGGCATGGGCTAATTTTCGTTTTTCATTTTTGTCAGGGCTGGCGCGATGCAGGATTTGGAAAACGTCTAAGTTGGTTTTAAGTTCGCCATCCGTTTCCAAGACACTGCCAAAACCACGGGCAAACTCAGGATTAGTTGGTTCCATTCGAAAGGCTTTTTCAAGGGAGGACTTTGCATTGTCACGACCTAACTTGAATTGGCTAATTCCCAAACGATTCCAAAAGCGAGCGTCGTTCGCATAGGCGTTAGAGATTTTGGTTAACGCTTCGGCGGCCTGGGCGTACTTACCTGTTTCGAAAAAGAAATAGGCCATTTTGAGATCATATTGATTTTGGTTGGCGGGTTCGATCCTCGCTAACCGATCCAAGGTGTTAAAATAAATTTCTCCATCTTTGACTTTGGCGGCCAAGGGTTCTAAGAATAGCAGTGCACGTTTATCCTCGGGATGCATCTTAACCCATTCATTGCCATGTTTGAGGGATGCGGCCGTATCCTTGGCTGCGAGATCCAATTCGGCGAGGCGAAAGTACCATTTATCATCATAAGGCTCCAAGGCAATAAGCGCTTGAATTGCTGCGCGCAAACTCCCAGGTGATGCATTGGTTTCTGAAAGAGCCGTGACTTGAATTCGACGGATATCCACGTCCTTGGGGTCTTTCAGAATATATTTCTCAGCAAGTTGACCCGCTGCGGTGTAATTTTTTGCGGCAAAAAGATCGAGAATCGGAGGGCGGTGACCTTCCAAGAGTTTAGAATTTATTCCCAACACTTTTGCATAGGTTTCAGCCGCACGGGTTGGATTTTTATACAATGAATAGCCTCGGCCCACCATAACCAAAGTTTGGGGGGATGCAGAGGGTTGGGCTGCCATTTTCTGAAGCAAGTTAAAATGTTTCAGAATCTGCCCATCAGTGGTAATCACCTGTGGAAGTAATTGTCCATATTCTTCCACGTCTTTACTATTAAGCAAAGCTTTCTGCAGATATTTGTAGGCGTTTTCTTTATCTTGCGCTGCCAAAAAAAGTTTGGCAAGTTGGAATTGATACGCATGATCCTTAGGATTCTTTTTTTCATTTTCAACCATCGTTTGCAACCAAGGTCCAGAGACTTTACTCACCGAAGCCAATGCAACCATGCGGGTCTTCGCTTCAGGTTGAGTGGGGTTGAGGTCTAGCACGGCTTTGTATGCTTCCAAGGCTAATTCGGGACGCCTCAGATCCTCTTGCAAGTGGGCCATAGCCAAGGGGATTTCAAAATCTTTGGGTGCCAGAGTGCGACAAATTTCATAAAAAAGGAGGGCTTTATCCGGATCGGATTTTGCAAGCAAACTGGCGAGATGACGATTGAATTTGGGATCTGCCGTAAAATGTGGAGCGATTTCTAAATACAACGGAATTGCTTTTTTCACTTCTCCACGCGCTTCCATCATGGCCGCGAGCCCGCGCGCTGCTGTGAAATCTTCGGGGTGGAGTTTTAAATACTGGGCCCGTAATTCTACCGCCTTGATATGGGTTTCTCCATACAAGCCGGATAACTCCAGCAAATATTTTCCTTCCTCCGTAGTTCCCTTGGATTTCTTAAGCAATGCTTCCAGAGTCGCCATTAGCTTTTCTTTTTGCTTCGTCCGGCGATAACTTTCGACCAGAAATTCTAGTCCGTCATATTTGCCTCCACCACTTGCGACCGTGGCTGGAGAGTTTCCGTATCGTTCGCGGTAGGATTCCCATTCTTTCAATGCCTCCGTTTTCGAACCCCCTATCGACATCGCTTGGCAAAACTTTTCCCAATCACCACGATTGTCACGCAGCGATTGTATTCGGGTGAAATAAACCAGTGCCTTGCGGTATTCTTTCATTTCAAAAAGGCTTAGAGCAATGAGACGGTCATCGTTGGAAGTTGGCTTTCTCAGTTTCAATAAAGCACGACGCGCTTGATCAAAGCGACCCACTTGGAAGTGCAACATTCCAGCCGCTTCAAGCCAAGAATCCTGACCGGGTTTTCTTGTAATGCGATTTTCTAGTTCAATGATAAAGGCGGATGTGTCTATCCCTGAAGAATTACCCTTCACGATTTTATCGACACTGCCTTGAAATACTTTGTCGGATTGAACGTCAGATGCAAAAGCGGAGGCCAA
>JAYVCH010000171.1:0-3048 GCA_043750055.1 Fibrobacteria bacterium | reverse complement strand
GCCTTACTCGAAAAGGTCGGCCTCTCGGCAGATTACATGCTTCGATTTCCCCATGCTTTTTCCGGAGGTCAAAGACAGCGTATCGGAATCGCCCGAGCCATTGCCTTAAAACCGAAGCTGTTGATCTGTGATGAGGTGGTTGCGGCCTTGGATGTATCCGTGCAGGCCCAAATCATCCAGTTACTGATGGATTTGAAAACGGAACTCGGTCTGTCCCTGCTCTTCATTTCCCATGATCTGTCCTTGGTGAAATCCATCAGTGACCGAGTGTTAGTGATGTATCTTGGAAAAATTGTGGAAGCGGCTCCCGCTGAAGCGCTGTTCCGAAATCCCCGCCATCCCTATACGGCTGCCCTGCTTGAGTCCATTCCCACTTTGGACCGACGGAAACGACCCAAGCTACTCGGAGGCGAGATTCCATCCCCCGTAAATTTACCGCCGGGTTGCGCGTTTGCGAGTCGTTGTGTGAAGGTTCAAGATCGGTGCCGTCTGCAAAGCCCGTCACTGGTGCAAGTGGGCGAATCCGAGGCCGCCTGTTTCTATCCTAACGATTTTTCAAAACCGCCGACATAAAACGGTTACTCGTATTCCTTCAAGACCTCTTTGTTAAGCACCACGATTTCAACGCGCCGGTTGATTTGACGGCCATCCGCATTTTTATTGCTGGCCTTGGGTTGGGTCATTCCATATCCATGCGCAGTGAGTCGGCCGTTAAGATCAGAGAATTGCCCCGAAAGATAAAGTCGAACCGCCTCAGAACGATCCTGGCTAAGCTTCAGATTACTTGAGGCATTGCCCACATTATCCGTATGCCCCCCGATTTCCATTTGCAATTTAGGATACTTGGCTAGCATGCCGCCTACCAAATTCAAATAGGGTTTGGAGTTGATGGAAATGACGGCTTTACCGGTTTCGAAATACAGTGCCTCCATATTAAGCATACCGGTTCGAAGGAATTCCTTTTCCCAACTGGTTCGAAGAGAACGTTCTTTTTCCAAATTGGCATTTGCTTCCGCCAAAGCCAGGGAGTCAAGTCGAGATTTGGCAGATAAGGAATCGGCATGACGGCGGGCGGCATCGGAATCGAGTGCATGCGCTAGAGAGTCTTCACGAGATTTACGAGCCATGCTATCAGCCAAGGCTTGTGTCCGACGAATTTGATCTTCAAGGCCAAGTCGCGATAAGGAATCCTTCCGGGCTTTTTCCAAAGCTGCATTTCTTTTCCCCGAATCTAAATCCATAGACCAAGTCAAAGCGGCAAACAAGCGCCAAGGTTCTAGGGCTCGTTCCGGAGTTTTATTGGGTCGTTCTTGTGACAGGGACATTTCCGCTCCAATTTGAGCGCTCATATGATTTTCACTACGGAAGATGAGGGAGGGGGTGAACCAAATTGGATCACTGTCACGAGATTGTTTAAGAATGGTACGAGAGTTCACTTCCGTTCCCAGAATAAAGGAAGGGGCAGGCGAGAACTCCACCGCGGCGGTTTGCAACAACAGAGGGTCCTTGTCTGTTTGTAAGGAAGCGGCGATGCCTTCATTGACATGAAGCCTTAAAGACATTCCCATGCCTTTAAAGACTACCGTTTGAGTCAATTTGAAAATAAAGTCAGTTCCGTCCCGAGTTTCAAAATAATTATACCCGTCCGGAGTATTTGTATTAATCTGGTTTCCGGATGTTCCGGCCAAAACGGCAATTTGGAATCCAGCTTGAACAGGCAATTTTTCTGAAAAAGGAATACTTCCTTGTATTCCACCGGTGACACTTCCAAGACCAGCGCCATTGTCCGCAGGGCCACCGCCACTGACATTATAGGCGGCAACATTTGCAAAAGCGTCGATATAGGGGCTCATCCCAAAGGCAATGGCCGAGGATGCTGTGGTAATCTGTGCATTTTTTTTTGGAGCGCCTGGAAAATCTTTTCCTTGCTGGTAAAGATTGCTGCGGGCCGAAAGGGTGAGACGTCCTTGCCCCATTGGTTCCGCCGAAACTGACTGTCCCAACCCTAAGGTGCCATTGACGTTGGCAGCGGGTTCCATTTCTTGCGCAGAGGCGGATTGAAAACTCGAAAACCCAGCAGTGGTAATGACTACAAGCCCATAAAGGCCTCGAAAAAGCGAGCGTGAACGGACCATGAAATTAATCCCCTCCCTGCGCCTCAGCGCTCTTCGAAACCTACCCCAAGGTTGCTCAAGATAGCTAAAGTCGGTATTTTTAGAAACAAACCCTGCTTTCAATAATTAATTTTCAAAGATGCGAATAATTCGTTTCCTCTCTGGAGGAAAAACCCTTCGGGGCCGACTGAATGCCGATGGGACAGCTTCACCGATTCGCGAACTCGATTCTGATTCTTCCGTATTACCAAGAGAATTGGTTTTTGTGGATGAAAAACTTTTGGTTGAACGATTGTTTGCTCCCATTTTTCCCCTTGACATCCTCGCTATCGGCCTCAATTACCAAACTCATGTTCAAGAAGGAAATCGGTCTGCCCCTTCCATCCCGTTGTTATTCATCAAAGCTGGCAATAGCCTCAATCATCCCGGGGATGCAATTCCAATCCCCAAACTAAGTCACGAGATCGATTTCGAAGGGGAATTGGCCGTCATCATTGGTAAGACAGCTAAAGACGTGCCCCGTTCTCGCGCATTGGAATATGTCTTTGGATACACTTGTGCCAATGATGTAACCGCTCGTGATTGGCAGCGGGATAAAAATCTGGGTGGAGGTCAATTTGCGCGGGGAAAAAGTTTCGATGGTTTTTGTCCTTTGGGTCCTTGGATTGTCACCGCGGATGAAATCCCCAATCCTTCCACCTTATGGATCAAAACTTGGGTTAATGATGAACTCATGCAGGACCAAGGAACAGCGGATATGATTTTCGATGTCCCCAGTCTGATAGAAAGCCTGAGTTCTACCATGACCTTGCGGCCCGGTTCCGTTATTCTAACCGGGACTCCTTCCGGTGCTGGATTTGCACGGACCCCACCCGTATGGCTTAAAACCGGAGATCGTGTGCGAGTGGATATCCAGGGCATTGGGGTATTGGAA
>JAYVCH010000170.1:0-36547 GCA_043750055.1 Fibrobacteria bacterium | reverse complement strand
ATGGTATTTTGAAAAATGCATATTCCTCATCCAAGGGAAGCCCGCCCTTAGCTCAAAATTCAATAAATCCAAATAGTTTGACGGAAGGGGCTGTCACTTTTCCTCTGGCAACGGGAGTCAATTCCAATGCCGTTCTGCCAAGAGGATTCTCCAATTATGGCCCCAATGCACCTGAGGTCAAAGACTATCCTCTGACAGAATTAAGGTCTGATCCCACCTTGGCTGCCAATAATGCGGATTTTGGAAAAATGTTCAAAGTGTTCACAGGTTCAACTTGGAATTGGAATGGCATGGCTGATATAAAGGAAGGTCTGACCGCGGCGAAGCTTTATTTTCCAAATGGATTCGGTTCCTTCAAGGCCGGCTTGGCATGGACAGCAAATGTCAAGGTGGGTGCTTTTGTATCCGCTGATACAATCGAAACCCCTAATCCTATCATTGAGGGAGCACAGGGAGATGGGCTGGCTTTTTCCAAGTATGCCTTGGATAGCGCTAAAATAAAAATGACCAAAATGTCCTTTTCTTTTGATTATTACAAACAGACTCTTGCTCCCTCGGTGATGTATTTTTTCTTTGACACACTATACAGCAATCTGACCGTATCCAATGACTCCGCTACTTTGAAAATTAAAAGCCCATTTGTGAAAAAGAATTTTTCTGGTTGGGATTCAACGCTTGTCGTGCCAATTGCAATGCGAAATAGCGGTAAGCAAATTTATGTCAAAATGCTTCACTACCGAAGTACATCGCAAGCAGCGGTACTCTCTGCGGCGGCTATCACTAAAGGGATAGATGTTCCGTCCTATCCCAGCAGTAACCTGGCTCT
The DNA here is from genome assembly GCA_043750055.1 of Fibrobacteria bacterium. Lineage (GTDB taxonomy): Bacteria > Fibrobacterota > Fibrobacteria > UBA11236 > UBA11236 > Chersky-265. Next base: position 35,721 of record JAYVCH010000170.1, on the reverse strand, counting down.
GACTATTGTACCTGATGGTTCAACAGGGAGTAATTATGTGATGGGTGAAGTATCCATTAGTGTGAGTCACTCTGGGGATGCGCTTGACAGTATTCGGGTTGTTGCTACCGATGGCACAACGGAGACGAGTAAGTCGTTAGCGGCGCCGGGGCCAACAGGAACCGTCAGGTTTGATTTTACAGGATTACTAAAAGGGTCTTATCGCTTTTATGCCATACCCGTTGGGACACTGAATGGTTCTCCAAAACTGGGCGCTTCCACAACCCCTACAAATCCGCCTATCAATCTCAAGGCAGTCGCTGGAGACACCCTTTATGTCCTTCCACGAGCAATAACCGCAAGCTGTGCAGTTGCGGACGGTCGTGAGGGATCGCCATTCTGTACCCTCGACACAGCCTTAGTTGAGGTAAAAGGCGGTGGAATCATTTTTATTTTGCCATCCTCTCCGGTTGTGGCAATGGAAGATATTGTAATTCCTGCAAATCCGTCCGATACCTTGGCAATTACGATTTCCAACAAGATGATACTGGGCAAATTCGAGGACAACCGTCCGGTATTTCGGGGTAAAACCAAGGAAGCGATTACCATCAATCGAAAAAATGTAACCCTCAGAGGATTTGTGATTGAATTGCCAGGAGGAAGTACTGGGCGTGCTGGGATTTCCGTTAAAGCCAGTGGTGCTCTTATAGATGCAAACGTTTTCCGAACTCAGAATAAAGCCCTTGGGGTAGAGGGCCCGGCAATCAATATCGATGTGGGTTCCGCAAGTATGCGCATGACCAACAATGTGGTTTGGGGATTTACAAAAGGGGTGCAAATCACAAATTCCACTTCTAATGAAATCAAAATTTTTAACAATACTTTTGTGGATGATGCGGGTATTCCTAATTCAGGAAGCACTATCGGGATTCTTTGCGTTGGCGCGGTCAAGGCATCCATCTCGAATAACTTTTTCTCGAATATTAAGCAGCCGTTAGATTCGAGCTTTAAAGGAAAAACAACCGTAGTTTTGGATCACAATATTTTTACAACTGGAAAACCAAACCTGCAGCTCTTGACTAACAGCGGTGGACTCGACAGCAATGATGCCTTGGCCACCATGGATTTAACCAAGCAGCCGGGTTTAAATAAAGAACTAGATGATGGCTTGGGTGGAGCGTTTAATTGTAGCGCCATTCGGGAATGTTCTTCACTCCCAGCGGCTAGTTTGACTACTGATGTCAAAGTGAATTTAGTTTCCGATATCTTAGGAAAGCCAAGAGGCGCGAAAAAAGATGTCGGGGCCTATGAAATGGTGATAGCCGATGCAACCGTACAGGGAAGGTTGAAAGTAAAGACCACGGCCGTAGAAAATGTGTTTAGCCGGTTTCTTTTTGAGGTCAGCACCAGTAATTACGATCCGGCAGAAAGCGATACCCTATATGTTTGGTGGGTGTCCGGTGCCTTAAAGCCTACCCTTGATGGGACGGTACCGGCTTCGCAACTTAAAAAATTTCCAATCAAGCAATTGGAATCGGGTTCTATTAACGATGTCGCTGATGGACTCAATGAGAACAAGCTTTATAATCTTTACGCGGCTTTTGGACGAACGGTTGGTGGTGTTCGATCGATGGGCTATTCTTACCGAGATACCATAAGGACAAGCGTTAATGTTGAACCGGGTGACTGTACATTCCAAATATCAACTTCGGCTTGTCCTAGTGCGGATGGCGTTTTCATCAATTCAGGAGATCCTTGGACTGGTAAATTTCTAACCAAGGTTTCCTTTTCCAACAAAGTCGAAACAGGAAGTGTTGTTAAAAATCCACAATTTGTGACATTGGCAAATCCCAATATTTATAACCTCAACCTGCTTTCCCCCCTTCCCGAAATCATTTTTGTAATTAACGTACCCAGTTTAGGGGTGGCAGGGTCTACCCAATCTTTTAAAGCAACAATTGAAATGAGTATTCCTGCTGATTTTCTAAGCGGCAAGGAATTGTTTCTACTCCCTGAAGATTCTTCCTCACTTCCAATTCATGTATCAACCTGGAGCATAGAGCAAAATGGGGCTAAGACCCTGTTGACCATTGAAGGAATTAAGGGTGGAACTTTGCATTATGCCTTTGGCCGATTGGCCGATGCCGCCGAACCAGGAAAAGTTGAGTTTTCAGGCCCAACGGTTCCCACGTTCGATTATTCGACGGCCGGGGACTCAACCAGTCATATTTCCATCGCAATCAAGGGAAGCGGATTTAAAACGGCAAACCCATTAGTTCTAGTGAGTATGATTCCAGCTGGTGGAATGGCGTCAGGAATTCTCTCCGGCACCTATCCTCTCAGCACCTTGGCCGTCTCCACTAATTTGGCCGACCTAACTGTTGATCAACAAAAGGATCGATACTTCCGGTATTATCAAAAGGCAGCCGGAAACGAAGTAACCTCTACTATGGGTGCGGGCCAGAACAAACCATTTCTGCTAGATACCACGGTCACGGCTGGAGGGTTCGATTCCTCTATTGTGTATAAAAACCCGAATCTTTCTATCAACGGAAAAGGTGAATTGAGCGAGGCAATTCTTTCTATTCCTATTAACAAAAAATATAAGGATGGTTCTGTAGGTAGAAAGGCATCGAGAAGTATAGAGGTTGAGTTCACCATCTTCGATGGATCTAAAGTTTCGCGTAGTCGAGCTTTTATCCGATCCAAGTTTAAGGACGAACATTTGCAGTCGGCAGATAAAAAGGAGTTCAAGGAACGTACATGGAATCTTTACGGTTATCCTTGGGATGAGGGTGAAACAGGAAATCAAAGTCGAATTGTAGGTGCGAAAAAATGGGATCCTGATGAACTTCGACTAATGAAGTACAATGGATCGGGAACCGGAAAATCATCTTTCACCATTTATGATGGTGGTTCTGCAGCGGCAGTGAAGTTTGATTCGGCTAGGGCGATTTGGTCAGGTTCTGTTCGTCCTTACGACCCGGCATGTGAGTCTGGGGTCTCTCTTGATTATCAGACTTTTGTCCTTCCTATTCCAGCCGGTCAGTGGATGGATATTTCCCTTCCGTTTAATTTCTCAATGAAAATGAAGGATATTTTAGATGCGTCTGGTTTAGCTACTTCGCCTACGATATTCAGGTTTAATCCTTCAAAGCCTCCAGCACTATCTTGGGAGGCTATTAAGGACACTTCGGTATTACATCCATGGGATGGATTAACCATCAAACCGACTTCTGCCATTACTTTAAAATTTCCGGTTTTGGATTCGGCCCGTTCTTTGGCTGCAGGGGGACCGAAAACAGCCGCACCCAATAAGAGCAATTGGACAGCGCGCCTACTTGCATACAACTCCACGGCAGCCATGTCTCTACAAATTGGAAAATCGAGTCGTGAAGGTGTTTATGGTGAGGCTCCAGATGTTCCCGGTCAGGACTTCCGAATGGTTCTCAAACGATTCCGACCGGATGGGAGTGTAGAAGGGCTATCAGAGTTTGTTCAAAGTGACGAGGGCACTTGGCAAGGACATTGGCTTTTACAATCCCTTGCAAATAAGGGTACCCAGAGCATCACCCTTAAGGTGTCGGACAACAACCAAGCGATTCCGTTATACTTGGTGGAATCATTGCACAAAACCGTTTTACCCTTGAATGGTGATTCAATACATTTGAGTGAATCGGAACTCAAATTTAATGATTACCATGTTGTGGCCGGCGATGCAAATTATTTGGAGGGGATTTTGGCAGGGATTTCTCCCGCAAATACGATGAGTCTATCGAATTATCCGAATCCTTTTTCGGGCTCAACATTGATTCGATATGCATTACCCGCAAGCATGGGTAAGGTTGTATTTAATCTGAGAGTGACGGACTTCCGTGGCAAAACGGTTTTTGAAAAAAACATTAAAGGATTTAATTCTTTGAGCTACTTGTGGGATGGCACCAATGGAAAGCAGTCACCGCTTCCGGCCGGTGTATATACTCTGTCTTTGGAAACCAAGATTGCCGGAAAATCGTCTTACAAGGCCACTCGCAGAATTCTCAAAATGTAAGGGCTTCTGGGTGTAGGGTTTTTCAGGGGAAGGCTTTACAAGGGAAGGCTTTACTCTGCATAGTCCTTTTGGATGGCGACGAATTCAGGTAAGTGGGCGATAAAAATATCTACGATTCGTGGATCAAAATGCTTTCCTCTGCCATCGGTTATGATGTTGACGGAGGTCTCCAGTGTGAAGGGAGGTTTGTAGCAACGTTTCATGGTCAATGCATCGAATACGTCTGCAACAGCTGTGATTCGACCCATCAACGGGATCTGTTCTCCGCGCAAGCCCTTTGGGTAGCCACTTCCATCCCACTTTTCATGGTGACTTATGGCCACGGTTTCGGCAACTTGCAGAACCTTCGAGGTCGCATTTTTGAGAATCTGGCCACCAATTTCAGCATGCTTTTTCATGATTTCAAATTCGTCCGCGGTGAGTCTACCGGGTTTTAAAAGGATGGAATCTGGAATTCCTATTTTTCCAATGTCATGCAGTGGACTTGCTTTACTCAACAGCCAATTATCTTCTTCCGAAAAACCGATGCCTCTGGCGAGAACCTCGCAATACTTACTGATTCGTAGTACATGGTGGCCGGTTTCATCATCCCGATATTCAGCAGCCTGACAAAGCCGATTTATGGTATCGAGGTGGGACCCTTCGAGCGCTAACATGGCTTCCTTGATCTGAGTGGTTCGTTCCAAAACCAGGTTTTCCAAATTCCTTTGGTAGTTTCGCACTTCAAGCTTTAAACGTTTTTTCTCGAGGGCATTGGTAATACTGTTAATGACTTGTTTGAGTTGGATGGGTTTTAAAATGAAGTCATAAGCCCCATCTTGCATGGATGAAACTGCAGTGTGTATTTCTGCATTGCCAGTGAAAAGAATGACCGCCATTTCCGGCCAATAGGTTTTGACTTCACGGAGCAAATCGATTCCCGTTTTTCCAGGCATTTTGATATCCGAAAGAATACAATCGACACTTTCAGCAGTCTGAAGGATTTGTATTGCTGCATCTACGGCATTGGCACTCGCACAATTATATCCTTGTAATCGGAGATAATCGCAAATGACCGTACAGATCGATTGTTCGTCGTCAACGATGAGGATATTACCTTTGGATTCCAAGCTGCCTCTTAGGAAAGGGATCTTGAGTATTCTAGGGTGCGGGAGAGAAATGCGCCAACATCAAAATGCTCACAAAACGGGGCGTGGGCAGAATACAGGCCCTAACTTCTAAAAAACTAGCCCATTTTTGGAAAATGAGCCTGAAAAGTAAAAATTACCGAATTTGGAATTTCCGATTAAGGGCGAGAGAATTCGTTTAGCGAATTAGTGAAAAAGCTCTTTGAACATTGCCCAGCCGGAATCCTCGACAGGCTGCGAAAAAATTGAAATGCTGCGGCTGAATACGTTTCCGATCCCAACTAGGGTAAAACATATAACCGTTAAAATGATAAGCTTCTTCATCTATTCTCAAGTTACCAAGTTCTTATTGCAAGTCAAGCGTTCGGAATGGATTTTAGGGGAGAGGAGTGAGCCTTAAAAAGGCTATTAGCATCTAATTCCTAAAGACCATATCCATTTTATTTTCCACTTTTACTGATTTTGGAAGGTTGGTTAGCCATTCCTGATACAGGCTAGATAATTGATAAGGTTCATTTTGAGCCAATTGAGCTTGGGCCTTATCCGTGATTTCCTTTTCCGACATGGGGATTTTTTCCACAACTTTGGCAATAATTGCACCCTGATCAGAGATTAATATCGATCCCCATCCACCGGGAGCCTGAGCGAAGACTTTAAAGAGGGTGGGGCTGGAGTAGCCAAAGCCTGGAAGCCAATTGTCGGCAGAGATGGCGCCGGCGCTAGTGCTATCCAACTTGGCTTTTCCAAATGAAGCTGGCAAGGAGCCCTCATTTGCGGCTAGGATGGCATCCTTTTGTGCTTCCAACTCTTTTTTAGCCGCATTCAATTTTTCTTCGCGGACTAGTATTTCTAGGATCTTTGGTTTCGCGCGTTCAAAATTTCGACCTTTTTCAAATATCCCATCGCGTTCAAACAAATAAATTCCATCTTCCGATTGTAAGGCCTCAGAAATATTTTCCTTTGCTTCGAATTTGCTGAAGGCGAAAGAATTCGCACCTTGAACATATCCGGTTGGAAGGGGAGAGAAGTTACTCTTATCGAAAATGGGAGACTTTCCAGCTATGATCGAAGCAGACTTAGCCGCCTTTTCCAACCCGTCTTTTTGAGCAAGCGCGCGAATTTTTTCTGCATACTCCATCAAACTATCGATGGTTTCTGTCCCTGCGGTAATTTTTAAGAGAATATCACTGACATCTACCTTTTCAGTCGTGTCCACCTTTTTCTTTTCGTTCAAAAGGATAACGTGATATCCTCCCTGACTTAGAATGGGATCGGATACCTCGCCAGGATTCATTGCAAAAGCAGCGTTAGCTAAGGAAGGTTCCAGCCCAGAACGGGATCTCAAGCCTTCTATTTTCCCTCCTTTGTCCTGAGTGGTAGGATCGTTGGAATAATCTTTGGCAAGGTCGGAAAATTTCTCACCATTCTTGGCGCGTTCTTTTAATTCTTTTCCGAATTCAAACATCAAGTTGCTGTCAGTTTTCGAAGGCTGTAGGGGAACGCGAATAAATCCAAGCCGAGCGGCGTTTTCTTTAAAGTAGAAGCTATCGGGGTGGGCTTCGTAATAAGCCTTCAAATCGGAATCCTTAAATTTTTCAGGAGATGCTGGGAAGGAATCCAATGCGACATGATAAAACTTGAGTCGAGCTTTATTTTCGTGTTGAGAAATCGAGAAGGCTTCTTCCAGCGTTGTGCGGTGAATTTGGGATTTCATGATCTGTTGTAATTGCGTTTGGGGAATGACGGAAGATCGGAGGTTCGCTTCCAACTCACGCATGGAATAGCGATCATAGATGGAATCCTGGGCCAACCAATTTTCATAGCGGCTTTGATCGATATTGCTGTCTGCGAGGAAGGAGGGTACTTCTTCGTAACCACGATAGCGTTGAATATTTTGAGCCACTTCGTGGGGATGCTTAGCGACAAAGTCCATCATCTCTTCTTTTGACGCATGCAACTGATACACATCAAACACTTTTTGGATTACCAGGGTTTGGACTTTATAGTTAAAGAGGCCTTCCCGAATCTGCGCCAATTGGGCGCCTTCGGGAGCTTTTCCGGCCTGGGATTCTTGGCCGCGAATGTAGTTCTTGAGTTCCGCTTGGAATCGGTCGGTTGAAATTTCTTCCCCATCGACTTTCCCGACGATATTATGGTGGCGATCCGAGCGTGAGGCTCCTGCCCGGTCCATCATAACCAGGCCAACCAGAATTAATACACCAAAAGTTCCGATGACCCATGGGGCCTGTTTCTTCATCCATTCCAATGTCATAGCGCGAGTTCTCCAACCCCAATCACAGGGCTCATTAGGCGATGTAAAAGTACCTCTACCGTTCACTTACGGCAAGGCAAGGGGAACGGTTCTAAGGGCTAAAGAGCTAAAATTTATATATTTGGCCAGAACCAGTGAACGCAGGCATGGATGCAACCGACTGCTGTTTTTGATTTTATCGTCGTTGGCTCCGGTGTTGCGGGGCTTTCGTTCGCCCTAAAGGCCTCGGCCCACGGTACGGTCTTGGTTCTCACGAAAAAATTAAGCTGGGCGGGCTCTACCAACCTGGCCCAAGGTGGCATTGCCTCCGTGATGGACCCGGATGATTCGGTCGAAGAACATGCCCAAGATACGCTAACAGCCGGTGCCGGACTATGTCGAGAAGATCGAGTTCGGATATTGGTCACTCAAGGTCCCAAAGCCATTCGAAATTTGGTGGATTGGGGAGTCCGCTTTACGAGAGATTCACAGAAGCGATCTAGCCAAGGACAGACCAAAGGACAAGCGCCTTTCCACTTAGCTCGGGAAGGCGGCCACAGCAGTTCGCGCATTGTCCATGCTGATGATTTGACTGGTCATGAAATTCAACGCGCATTGGTTGAAGCTGCGCGTCGCAATCGAAATATCACCTTTCTTGAGAATTACATGGGGATTGACTTAGTCACGGCTAAACATTTTAAGCAGGGAGAAAAAGACACCGATCCGGGTCGCTGTTATGGATTGTATGCCCTGGACGTGAAGGCTAATCGGATTGGACTTTACTTGGGTTCCACCACCGTTTTGTGTACCGGTGGAGTAGGACAGGTTTATGCCCATACCACCAATGATTCTGTGTCAACGGGAGATGGGATAGCCATGGCATATCGGGCTGGAGCAGCCATCGAAGATATGGAATTTATGCAATTTCATCCCACCGCACTTTATAATCCGGGTCAACCCACTTATCTCATTTCTGAAGCGGTACGAGGCCATGGCGGAGTTTTACGAAACCATATGGGTCACCCCTTCATGGATAAGGTGCATCCGCTGAAATCGCTGGCGCCACGGGACATTGTTGCTCGTGCCATTGATGCTGAAATGAAACGCACGGGTCAGCCTTGCATGTTTTTGGATGCCACCGCATTTACTAAATCTGACCTCAGTAAGCATTTCCCTAATATTTATAAGCATTGCATAGACATGGGACTGGATATTTCTACGCAGTGGATTCCGGTAGTTCCCGCAGCCCATTTTATTTGTGGGGGTGTCAAAGTCGATGTCAATTCGGCGACCGAGCTTTTGGGTTTGTATGCCGTTGGAGAGACGTCCTGTACAGGTGTTCATGGCGCTAATCGACTCGCCAGTAACTCCTTACTGGAAGGGGTTGTTTTTGCAGATCGCGCGTTGGAAGATATTTTGGAGAATCCTCATCCCAAACCCAATCGGAAACGTTTCAAAAACTGGAATAGCTTTGCTTTGAAACCGGCTCCCGAAACCATTATTTATTCCCATTCTTTAGAAACCATTCGGTCAACAATGTGGCATTATGTGGGAATTGTTCGCAGCGATTTTCGTTTGGCTCGGGCGGAAGAATTTATCCATGTCATCAGTCGTCAGATTCAAAAAGATTATTGGTCTTTTTCCATGGTTCCGGAACTTGTGGAATTAAGAAACCTGACTTTATGTGCGGAGCTCATCATCAAAAGTGCCCGTAAACGCAAGGAGTCTCGTGGGCTACATTTCAACCTCGATTATCCACGTACCCTTGCCAAAGCGAAGCATACCACGCTTCGTTTAAGGCAAGTGTAGACTCATTGCTGGCGGATTCCCATGCTTTCCCTTCATTTCAACGGAAGCCTTTGGTTCTTGCTTCTTCTGCCTCCAGGAGTTTTCTTTTTATGGCGTCAGTATGCAACCGGTATTGTGAGATCAGGCCCAGCTTTGGGAGGGTGGATTCTCTTCGCCCTCCAAACTTTGGCATTGGTTTTGTTGACCCTTTCTCTGACGGCGCCCGAATTGAGACGGCACCGTGTTGAATTTCATCCTCCAGTCATTCTAGTAGTCCGTGACCAAAGCGGCAGTTTTCAAAATGGCCATTTTTTGGGACTTAACGGGGCGTATACTTCTTTTGAACAGTCCCTGATTCAATTTTATAAAAATCGGGAATTTGAGATCCGATTCGCAGATTTCAATAAAGGGGTATGGCCAAGTAGGGCTTCTGAGTCGCAGAGTGTATCGCATCCGAAGTCATACCAAGGGAACGTACCTTTGGAATTGACCAGTTTATCATCCGTTGCCGATTTTGTGGATTCTATGTCCATTCCTAACCTACAAGCCATCTTTCTTTTTTCCGATGGACGGGCCAATCTGGATTCGGGGAGAGCTTCACGGTCATGGAGTGCACCTGTGTATCCAGTGATTTTCCCGACGGATTCATCTGGAGAAGTACAACCCGAAAATGTTCGCATCACATGGGATTCAGGAGGAAAGGCCAGCCAGGTTTTGGTTCAGTACAAGGTTTTGAGCCGCCTAGCCGGCGCGCCGACTTTACGCATAGTCCAAGATGGAAAAATCATGGTAACACGCAAGCTTCCTCCCGGTATCGGGGCTATTACTACTCGATTTGATTGGTCTCCAGAAAAAACCTTCGGGGAGGAGGGGGCAGCCTTCAAAGCCATCCTACAACCCGAGCGCTTAGAACTGAACCTGGATCACTACAATGACACGCTTCCCATTTTATTTCCCCAAGGAAGGCTGAGAAAAAGAATATTCGTCGCACGCCCCTTGCGCAGCCTGGATGAAAAAGGCCTGTTCGAAATACTATCCGAATCGCAAAGTCACGATCTCATATTTTTCTCGATGGAAGAATTTCCGGGAATGAGGGTGACAAGCAAGGATCAGATTTGGATTGAATCGGGATTGTTCCCCCAGGCCGGTAAAGAATTAGGGGCCCTTCAACAATCTCCTGGTAAAGTGGTAGTTTATTCCCGAATCTCAGAAATCAAAAATCAGCGTAGGCCCGCTTTTCTGGATGGGAATTGGAACGCGTTTTCCCCAGCTTCGGAAATTAAAGTGGCCCGGTCGGTTTCAGAACAATTTCCAGATGAAATTCTTAGCCTCAAAGCAGTTTCTCCAAAAGGAGTAAAAGCTCCAGCGCTCAATCAGGGCCTAACCGCATTAGTGGAAGTGTCTGAAGGGGATCATCGAGGGTTGTTGGTGGGTAAGCTTTCCTTGGGTGGCGGAAAGGGGGCCTTGTTTTTAATACTTCCCGATATTTGGAATTTCTTTTTCGATCCCCAAGCTGACTTTGGGCCGCGATCAAATATCACAGCTTATATTAAATTCGCGAGAAACCTGGCGGATCGACAGGACAATACTATCAGAATTTCGAAACCGAATAGAGCTTATGAAAGCGTACCTTTCGATATTGCCTATCATCTTCCAGATTCGCTTTCCATAGGCCATAGAGCCGCCAACCGAGACGATTCCACTTTGAAGCTATGGATTGCGGGTTCCAATGGAACAAGAACGGGTTCCAAAGGAACAAGAATTTTGCCTCTCGTCCAAGCGGGACATGAAGAGGACCCGGTGTGGAAAAGTATTATTTTGGATCCCGGACAATATGAAATCACGCTGCAAAAAGGGTCGCAAAAACTCAGGAGCGATTCGCTGGAAGTAGCGCCCAAAATCGTATTAGAGCTTGCAAAAATCGGATTCGACGAAACGACCCTGAATGAATTGGCGAGTCGGTCCGGAGGCCGCCTCATTTCTCAAGCGAAATATACGGTCGCACTTGATACAAATGCGGTATCTTCTGTGTTACCTTCATTGCCCGCAGCAGAAACTCGGGTTGAAAAGACTAAGTCAATTCGCTTATTCAATACTATCCCGCTATTCTTTTTCATACTGCTACCCCTGGCCTTGGCATGGCTCATGCGAAAAAAATGGGATTTCGATTAAGTGCACAATAGTGCAATGATTATTTGAAAAAGTCTAAAACGGGATCTTTGGTTCCACCCTGTTCTGATTTTTATCTTCTTCAGTTAAGTCCATGATTTAAAAGTTGTTATCCAAACAAAGCGCCTCAAATACGCCTGACTACTTTAAGTAGTCCATGAATTTTCCGAGTCTAAATCTGCCTAGGTAACGCTGGGGTTCCTTTTTTTTCTTGAGTCTTTATTGCGATTTTGCGGGTAATAATGGTAGATTTTGGGTAAAATTGGTTAATAATGGAAAAAATCAAGAATACCATCAAATTAGAGTCCTTCATTGGGAAAGCGAAAGTGGCGATCGATGTGACCGGTCGCACAAATTTTCCAAAGGATTTTCGAAAAATCCTCCGCGATGATGCAGGGGGACAGGTGGTGGTGACGATAGCTGAAGGTCATACTCTCGCACTTTATCCCGTCTATGAATGGAATGCCTATATCCAATACTTGGAAGGGTTAGGTCGTGGAGCTGATGTTTCGAAATTCAGAACTCGAATTACCTCAATGGCCAAGCTCTCGGTTCTCGATGGACAAAATCGGATCACATTAACTGTTGAACAATTGACATATGCGGGTATCGCTGGAGAAGTGACTTTCGTTGGTGATGGCAAGCGTGTGCGATTGTGGGCGCCTGATAAATATTCCACTGAGATTGAAGTGGTTACCGCTGATGAAGAAAAGAAATTTGAGAATTGGTTCTGATGGACGCCGCAAACAAACCTTCGCGAACTGCGCATGGATATCATCTGCCTGTGATGTCGGAGGAAATCCTGGAGTATTTGATCACAGATACAGATGGATTTTATTTGGATGCAACCCTCGGCGGTGGAGGACATGCAGCACAAATTTTATCCAAGTTGAGTCAACAGGGGCGATTACTGGGATTGGATCGTGATCTTGAAGCGGTAACTCGAAACCGAACGGGCTTTGCAGATGAGTCGCGGATGCAAGTGGAGCAAGCTGAATTTTCCCGGCTTTCAGAATTTTGTGAAGTGGGATCCCTCGCGGGTGCTTTATTTGATTTAGGAGTGAGTTCGCGTCAACTGGATGCTAAAGAGCGCGGTTTTTCTTTCACGGCGGGGACGGTTTTGGATATGCGCATGGGTGAAGATGGACCCGCTGCCGCTGATTTACTCAAGACTTGGGATGAATGGGAATTGTCCAGTGTTTTGCGTCGTAATGCCGATATAGAACAAGCACGTCGCTTGGCTCGAACCTTGGTCGCCGATATTGAGGCGGGTGCGGAAATGACCAGCGATCTAATTCGCAAGGCCGTCGATAAACTTCCAGGAATAAACGGCGAGAATCGGAATTCTTTGTTAGCCCGAATCTTCCAGGCGATTCGTATCGAAGTGAATGACGAGATGGGTGAAATTGGGACAGGATTAAAGGCGGTCGTAAAGGCGCTTCGAACCGGGGGAAGGCTTTGCGTTCTCAGTTATCATTCGGTTGAAGACCGTAAGGTTAAGGAAACTTTGGCCGAATTCGAAAAGGATTGTATCTGTGCGCCCAACTTGCCGGTCTGTATGTGCGGCGGCGCCAATCGACGGCTGATTAAGGTTTTGAAAAAACCAGGACTTCCAACTCAAGCCGAAAAAGATCGGAATCCTCGCGCACGCTCGGCCAAGTTGAGAGTGGTGGAAAAGATATGAAAGGGTTAAAGCTTCGCGGTGTCGTTGGAATTTTTGCTTTGGTCATGTGTGGGGCCGCCGTACTTGTGGCGGATATCTATAAGCAAAACACCTTTGTCAGGATTTCCATCGGAGCTATGAAATTGGCGAAAGCGAAATCCCTAGTACGCAATGATATCGCTTTGCTCGAAGTTGAAATCGGTGGGTTGAAAAAACTCTCCCGAATCGAAGGTTTGGCAAAAGGTCGATTTGGTCTTGAATATGGAAATACCCCTGTCCCCGTTTATCCCGATCATGAACGATCAGCGGATATCGTGAAAGCGGAGATGGGAAAGGTTGCATGGCGAACAAGAGAATTTTAACGCTAGGATTTATCCTGGCCTTAGTTTGGCTGGGAATGCTCTTGCGTGTTGCCTATATCCAGGTTGTTAAATCTGAATATTATCAGGCCCTGGCATATTCGCAAAGTATTCGTCGCGACGTGGTCGCGCCAAAAAGAGGTGAGATACTGGATCGAGATTTCCAGAAATTAGTTGTGAATGCAGATGTTGAATTGGAATCCGATGCCGGTGGCGCGAGCGCGCGAATGCGCAAGTTGAACCGGGTTTGCCCGCACGGAACTTTGGCCGGTCAAGTTTTGGGCACGGTGGGTAAGGATGGTTATGGGCAATTAGGATTGGAATATTTTCTGGATCGTGAACTTCGTGGGACTGATGGTTGGAAATATTTACGTCACGATGTTAAAAACCATTACTATCCTGGATTCCGAGAGAAAAAGAAGGAAGCCATTAATGGCATGAATGTGGTACTCACACTGGATTCCAAATTACAAGAAATTGTAGAACGGGCCTTGGAACGCGGTGTCCAAAAATCCGGTGCCAAACAAGGCGTAGCCATTGTAGTAGAACCCTATTCCGGCGATATCCTATCCATGGCCAATTATCCCTTCTACAATCCCAATACTCGTGATGGTGAGGAGCGGGACGCGTGGAAAAACGAGGCGGTTGTCAAAGTGTACGAGCCTGGTTCTACTTTCAAGACCTTTACAGCCTCGGCTCTGATTGAAGAGAAATTGATTACTCCTGAGGATACCCTCGATGGAGAAAATGGCGTTTACAAACTTTCTGGAGAAGTCATCAAGGACTCTCATCCACATGGCAAAATCAGCTTTAAAGATGCCATGGCCTATTCCAGTAATATTTGTTTTGCGAAGGCGGCCCCGCGATTGAAACCGGAAACCTTCTACAAATATATCCGATCTTTTGGCTTTGGAATGAAATCCGGCGTTGGGTTGCCTGCTGAAGAAGGCGGGGTGCTAAAATCTGTTTCGAGTTGGAGTGGTCGAACTCAAAGTACCATTGCTTTTGGGCATGAAATTTCGGCGACACCCATACAGGTTGCCATGGCTTTTTCCGCCATTGCCAACGGGGGATTGTTGATGAAGCCTAGAATCGTAAGGGGATGGTCGGATGGAACTGGGAAAACCATTGAAGAAATTCCACCGCGTGTGGTGCGTCGAGTCATCTCGGAAAGCACAACGGTCCTAATAAAATCCATGTTATCGGCCGTAGTGGAATATGGAACTGCATCGGATATTAAAACGGATCGCATTGCGTTGGCGGGAAAAACGGGCACGGCAGAAAAAATCGATGCAGTTACAGGCCATTATGTTCATGGCCTGTTCAATTCGTCTTTTGTGGGAATGGCCCCTGTGGACCATCCAGAGTTGGTTTGCCTGATTCTTTTGGATGAACCCTCGCAATTAAAATATGGTGGGCAAAGCGCCGCGCCTATTTTTCGTGAAATTGTGGATCGATTTTTGACCAATCCTGTTTTTCCACTCGCACATATGGCGAGACCTTCGGCCTCATCCTCGGAAGATTCAGTAATAGCGCCTAATCTATTGGGCTATCGGTTTGCGGATGCGGAAAAAACTATGTCAGGAATGAGGCGCGGGATTCGAAGGGAAGGCACGGGAGAGGTGGTTTTGTCGCAGTATCCGCGACCGGGAACGAAAATGGGATCAGCACAAACCGTGACGGTCTCTTTGGGTTTTCTGGATAACCGGGTAATGCCTGACCTCACAAACAACACGCTTCGCGACGCCTTGTTGAAACTGAAAAATCTGGGTATTGAAGTCGAATATACGGGAAATGGACGAATCATCCGCCAAGACCCACCGGTTGGGACGCCAGTACATCAAGGCCAAAAATGCACTCTCATCTTAGAATGGATGGGTTGAGATGCGACTCTCCAAATTGCTTCTTGACGCAGGGCTTCAATTGCCTCACCATACCGATCCTGAAATTCGGAAAGTCCGGATTGATTCCCGAAAAGTTGATAAGGGTGATCTTTTTCTTGCCCTGATTGGAGTCCATGATGATGGATCGAAATATATAGGCGAAGCGATTGAGCGCGGAGCCGTAGCCGTCCTGTCTGAAGGCCAGTCTCATCCTGCTTTGGAGGGTACAATTGAGCCAGGCCCGGGTGCTGAAATAATTCCTTGTCCGGGTCTAAGAGCGAAGGTGGGAGAACTCTTTAATATTCGGAATGGGCGGCCTTCCGATCAAATGATTTCCGTAGGTGTGACTGGGACCAATGGCAAATCCACGATTACCAAATTAGCTTCCTCTATGTTACGTGCAGCCGGTCGAAAAGTCGTGTCACTGGGAACCATCGATTATGAGATTGAGGGAGTATCCCTTTCCTCCGACCTCACAACACCGGGTCCAGATGAATTTTTTGGAATGTTACGCCAAGGGGCGGACCAGGATTGTACGGGCTTGGTCATGGAAGTTTCTTCTCATGCTTTGAGTCAAGACCGGATTCGTGGTGTAACCTTTTCAAGGGCCATATTTACCAACTTGACTCGCGATCACATGGACTACCATGCCGATTTCGAAGAGTATTATAAAGCCAAACGTCGATTGATGAAAGAGTATTTGCGGACCGATGGCATTGTCATTCTGAATGCGGATTCTGAATATGGGATTCGAATGGGTCGAGAATTGACTTGCCAGAGACTTACGTTTTCGCGTGGGGAAGTCAAAGCCGATGTGATGCTGTTCGACTCCCGTCTCACTCTATCCGGATCTGATTTCGCCGTAGCCTATCGCGGAGACACCTATCGATTTAATTCACGGTTGATTGGGACCATTAATCTCGAAAACCTCCTGGCTGTCGTCACTTTGGGGTTCTCGCTCGACTTACCGGCAGCGGTCATTGCTCAGGGTATCGCTGATGTTACAGTAAAAGGTCGAAATCAGGTTTTTGAACTACCAAACGGCGCTTATGCGATTGTGGATTATGCGCATACTCCCGATGCGCTTGAACGAGTCTTAGATAGCCTGAAACCAATGACACCAGGGAAGTTGGTATGTGTTTTCGGTTGCGGTGGTGACCGTGATCGAACTAAACGTCCCATAATGGGTGAAATTGCGGTGGCATCCGCCGACGCCTTATTCTTGACCAGTGATAATCCACGCAATGAGGATCCACAGGCTATTATGACCGAAATCTTAGCTGGAATGGGGAACAGCTCAAGAGTTAAAGCCATCGTCGATCGTCATGATGCGATTGTAGCCGCACTGAACACTTTGACATCGGGAGATTGTTTGTTGATTGCTGGAAAAGGCCACGAAGATTATCAAATAGTCGGTCGAACCAAAAAACATTTCAGCGATCAAGAAGAGATTTTGACATGGGCGTCGAAGCTTTCAAAAGCCACAGGATTCCCGGTGACCTCAGGCGATTCCTTAAATGGGAGCATGGATGGAAATTAGCCTCGGAGAATTGGCGCGGTTGCTGGGCGTAACCATTAAGGGAAAACATCGGCCGACAAAATTGGTTCGACTGTGTACAGACTCACGAACGCTCAAGCGTGGACAAGTATTTTGGGCCCTTAAGGGCGAGAAGTTTAATGGACATGAATTTGCAAACCAAGCTTTCACCCAAGGAGGGTATGCGGCCGTGGTCGATGAAAAATGGATGGAAACAAACGGAATACCAATTAATGTGTATGTTCCCGTGCCGGACACGAATACCGCACTGCTTCACTTTGCAAGAGGCTATGCTGCAAAGTTCAAAATTCCTAAGATCGCGGTAACGGGCTCTAACGGAAAAACTACGACCAAGGATATGATTTCTCATGTCCTAGGAAAAGTCGGTCCCACCTTAGCAACGCAAGGAAACTTCAACAATCAAGTCGGCGTTCCTCTCACCCTATTCGATCTAAAACCTAGCCATCGCTATGCGATTATTGAAATGGGGACCAACCATCCTGGAGAAATTGCACCATTATCTGAAGCCGCTCAGCCTAGCATGGCGGTAATCACCAATATTGGATACAGTCATCTCGAACATTTTGGAACCAAAGAAAAAATTCGTGATGAAAAACTCACGATTACAGCAGGCTTTTCCGGTAAGGGCACCTTAATTCTGAATGTGGACGATCCACTGCTCGCCAAAATCAAAGCGACCTCACGATATAAACTCATGACCTTCGGTATTGACCGCGGACAGATTCGACCGACGGATCTGACCTTTGGACCAGATGGATGTGCATCCTTTAAAATCGGCCGAACTCTCTTTCATCTTCAAGTTCCTGGAAGACATAATGTATACAATGCTCTGGCAACCATTGCCGTAGCCACCCAGCTACGTGTGCCTAAAACTTTGATTGCACAAGGTTTGCGTAGCTTCAAGGCCAGTAAAAACCGAATGCAGGTGAAGACGCTTTCAGGTCTCACTGTACTAGATGACTGCTACAATGCAAACCCTTCCTCAATGCGTTCGGCTCTGTCCACTTTGGGAAGTTTCCGTGCGGTCGGTCGGCGAATTGCTGTACTTGGAGACATGCTTGAGTTGGGGGAAGAGGCGATAGCCTTGCATAAAGAAATTGGCAATTACTTAGTGGAGATGGGAGTGGATGAAATTTTCACTTTTGGTAACCTGAGTCGTCATATCAATGCTGGAGCGCGCGAAAAAGGGTTGCCTCGTAACCGCGCCCATCACTTTGCCGATTTTGAATTGATGACCAGTGAATTGGTCCGTTTTTTAGTCCCTGGGGATGCAGTACTCGTTAAGGCCTCTCGTGGCATGAAGTTGGAAAGGATTTATGAATTTCTAAAAGAAAAAGCTAAGGCAGGAGCGTTGCGTTCCGAAGAACGGACTTAATGAAAAACCTACGGATAGATATCGTCTTACTATTGGGCGTACTGGCTTTGGTCGGATTTGGCATCGTTATTATTTATAGTTCGTCCGCCGCCTTTGCCCAGACACGTGGCTATCCGGACTCTTTTTACCTCGTCAATCATATCAAGAAAGTCATTATAGGATTTGTCGCCTTTCTTATAGGGCTCAGCGTTCCCTACCGAACATGGGAAAAAGCTGCTCGTCCCGTCATGTTACTCGCCCTTGCTCTATTACTGATTGTCGTCACCATGGGGCTATCCGCTCATGGAGCGCGACGATGGTTGAGTTTCGCAAGTTTTGGATTACAACCCTCTGAGCTTGCAAAAGTCGCCATGATTTTTTTCCTCGCTAGATTGTTGACGGTCAAGGCTGAATTGATGGAATCGTTTTGGAAAGGTCTCATGGCATCTTTAGCTATGTCATTGATCACATTTCTTTTAATTCTTAAACAACCGAACTACAGCACCGCGGCTACGGTCATGGCGATTTCTATTGCGATGGTTTTCGCAGCAGGTTGTCGCATTCGGCATTTAGTTTTTCTGGGTTCTCTGGTCATTCCTGCACTGGGTGCATTGATGATCAGCAGTCCCTATCGGCTCAAACGGGTCTTAGCATTTATTCATCCCGAGGGAAATCTCGCCAGTAGTTATCAAAGCCTACAAGCGTTGATTAGCCTTGGTAATGGAGGCATATTCGGAACGGGACTTGGTACCAGTACCCAAAAACTCGGCTATCTCCCTATGCCTTTTACGGATACGATTTTTTCAATTTTGGGTGAAGAGTTGGGCCTGATGGGCACTACACTTTGTCTGGCACTTTTTGCCCTGGTCATTTGGCGTGGGCTGCGAGTCGCTTTTTACTGCCCTGATCGGTTTGGCAGTTTGACTGCGTTGGGGATTGTGGTTTCTTTATCCGTCAATGTGATCATGCATGTGGGCGTATGCGCCAAGTTTTTCCCCACCACGGGTCAGACTTTACCCTTTGTTTCTTACGGTGGAACCTCACTCTGCGCTTGTTTATTCGGCATGGGAGTCCTACTTAATATTTCAGGACATTCCCTTGATTCGATACCGGAATCGTGGCGCGCTAATCCTAAAAAATGGCAAATGTTAGCTGGCGCAGCTCAGAATCGGTCTGGAAATCGCTTACGTGGAGGAAAAGTAGCGGCATGAAACCGAGTCTTCGATTTACCCACCTTCACTTCGTCGGTATTGGCGGCTCAGGCATGAGTTCCATGGCGGAAATTCTAGCAGCGTGGGGATTTCAAGTGACTGGTTCGGATAGTCAAGCCGGTGAGTCGACGAACCGGCTTCGGGATCTGGGAATTAAAGTTGAATTAGGACATCGAGCCACAAACGTTGGCAAAGCCGATGTCGTCGTTTTTTCATCCGCAGTTCAAAGTGATAATCCCGAACTTGTCGAGGCTCGTCGCAATGGAACTCCAACGATACGCCGGGCGGAAATGTTGGGTGAAATTCTCCGTGGCCAGTATTCCTTTGGCGTTGCGGGCACTCACGGAAAAACCACTACCACTACCATGTTAGGACAAATTTGGAAACAGGCAGGTAAGAATCCCTCCCTGTTGGCCGGAGGTACAGCTCGCGGTGAAAATCTTTCCGCCGTTGCCGGGGATGGTCCAGTTTTCATTTTCGAAGCGGATGAATTTGATCGGTCTTTTTTAGCAATGCGGCCGACCTCGGCGATTATTAACAACATTGATTCCGATCATTTGGATTGTTACGGGACGATACAAGGAGTTCGGGAAGCCTTTTTTTCCTTTGCCCAAACCCTGCCTTTTTATGGCCTGCTTGTAATCAACACCGATGATGAGGGTGTGCGACATATCATGCCGAGACTCATGGAGTTGAAGGTAAAACAAATCAGCTATGGATTAGGATCAGATGCCGATTATCAAGCTCTGAATATCCAAGGGGTCGGTCAAGGAATGGTTTTTACCTTACAGGCTAAAGGAAAATTGCTGGGTGAAATAACCCTGAGGGTTCCGGGTTTACACAATGTTTACAACGCGTTAGCCGCAGCAGCCCTTTCATTAGAGGAGGGATTAAGTTTCACAGAAGTGACCCACGGTTTGGGTGATTTTCAAGGAGTCAAACGTCGTCTGGAGTTTCGAGGACAGAAGTCTGGCGTTGCATTCTATGATGACTATGCCCACCATCCCACGGAAGTGTTTGCGGCCTTGCAAGCGGCGCGAAACCTTGGCTCGGGCCGTCTGGTCGCTGTTTTTCAACCACATCTCTACAGCAGAACCCAACAACTTTTCGAAGACTTCGCGGCCGCATTTAAGGCCTGTGATATTTTGTTCGTAACGCGAGTATTTGCGTCCCGAGAAGCGCCGATTCCGGGAGTCGAAGGCAATCTTATCTCCGATGCGGCCAAATCCATTCTTGGTGCCGTTCATGTTGAGTACGTCGAAAACCCCGATTCCTTACCGACTCGAATCGTTCCGCTGCTTAAGTCGGGAGACGTTGTGCTGACGATGGGAGCAGGAGATATTGGACGTCGATGCGGAGACATCATGGAGGCATGGGTATGAGGCAGGGCCGCAATGCCCGGTTACCTGGACTCAAATCTAATGCACGCATCAAGTCGCATCGATCCGTTCCAAGCGTTGTGGTCAGGCGTGGCACCAATTCTAAAAAAGGGGACAATGTCAAACGTGATAAGCAACGTGTTCGCCGCAGTGGCATTGCCCGGCGCAGTTGGGTCGTATTGCGATCCTTAGGGATAGCGGCTTTCGTCGTTGCCGTCCTCGGTGCAGCCGGATATGCGGGTTATCAAGCGTTTCAGCATAACGACTTTCTCGTGCTTCGACAGGTAGATGTTGTAGGCAATCACCTGTTGGGCAAGGCCACCATTTTGGAAAAGGCGGGTTTGGAATTGGGAGTGAAAATGCCTTCCGTTCCCATTCAAGACGTGCGAGCGGCATTGCTATCCATTCCCGGTGTGGGTGAGGTGGAAGTGAAGCGTATCTTCCCATCACGTATAGAGATAAGAGTAAAAGAAAAGGAAGCGGTGGCCGTGGGTTTTTCTAAAGGATGGTATGGATTGGCATCGGATGGCACAAAAATGACGGGCATGGATTGGGGCGAATCGGACCTTCCCATTGTCGATGGCTTTGCCAACTTGGATTCAACACGTCGAGCGGTATTGGGTACTTTCCTTCAGGCTGCCAAAAAATCCTTTCCTTCTCTCTATGCAAATTTTTCTCAGTTGACTCTGAGAAAAGAGGGCGGGGTTGTGGAAGTGTTCCTTCGTGATGGCCGCTTGAAGGTTCTGCTGGGCTTGGATGCGGGGCGATCCTACGCTCAATCGGTGGGTGTCGTTCAAAAATTCGATGCCAATAAGTCGTTGAATTCATTGGAATTCCTGCAAGCCCTTCTCAAACAACAAAGCGCAGAAATGGAAACGGGCAAAACCGTTGACTTGCGCGTTGAGGGATACGCTTATGTTCATTGAGATCGATTTTCAGCCCCAGTGGAAGCGGCTTTTATGTGGGGTACAGTCCAGGTTACCCCCATGCATTGAGAAGTGTCCAAACGAAAAAGAAAAGATCAATTACGTAAAAATGTTGCGGAATTTGGAAAAAGATTGTTACTATAATTGAAGGAGCTTTTATGGCGAACCCAATAGTTGGACTTGATATCGGTACCACAAAGATCGGCGTGATCATTGGGGAAGTCGATGCTAACGGACAATTAAAAATTGTCGGTGTAGGGACGAGTCCCAGTGAAGGCTTGCGCAAGGGCGTCGTGGTGAATATCGAGAAGACGGTAAAATCGATTCATCGTGCCGTAGAAGAAGCGGAGTTGATGGCCGGTGTCGACGTCGAATCCGTGTATGTGGGAATCGCCGGAGACCATATTCGTTCCATCAATAGCCGAGGCGTCATCGCCGTGTCCAGAACGGATAATGAGATCACTCGCCAAGACGTAGCTCGTGTCATTGAGGCAGCTAGAGCCGTTGCCATCCCCATGGATAGAGAAATGCTCCATGTCATCCCTCAAGAATTTATTGTGGATGATCAGCCGGGCATTAAAGACCCCGTTGGCATGTCCGGAGTGAGGCTGGAAGGCGATGTTCACATCGTAACCGGTGCCATTACCTCGGCCCAAAATATTTACAAAAGCGTTGAAAAGGCTGGACTAAAAGTCGCCGATATCGTCCTCGAGCCCCTAGCTTCCAGCTATTCCGTGTTAGAGGATGATGAACGTGAATTGGGCGCAGCCGTGATCGACATGGGTGGAGGAACCACCGACCTAATCGTCTTTATCGAAGACAGCGTTCGTCATACAGCCAGTATCGGTCTGGGCGGAAAAAACGTGACCAATGATTTGGCTATTGGAATCCGAACTCCATTGGAACGCGCTGAGGAAATCAAACGTAATCATGGTACTTGCCTTCGTGTGGGTCTGGAAAATTCAGAATATATCGCCGTTCCCGGTGTGGGTGGTCGTGAGCAACGCGAAGTCAGCCGGGCGGTACTCGCTTCCATTATTGAGCCGAGAATGCGTGAGATTTTTACTCTCATCATGCGTGAGCTGCAAAAAAACCACTACCTCGACATGCTAGGTGCAGGTGTCGTCCTGACGGGCGGTGGCGCATTGATGCATGGTGCAGTGGAATTGGCGGAGCAAGTCTTTGGAATGCCAGTAAAACTCGGTGTTCCCAAAGGATTTGGTGGCCTTGTTGATTCGGTGGCAACGCCCGTTCATGCCACGGGTGTTGGCCTGGTGCAGTACGGGGTTATGCGATCTAGTCAAAATCGCGACGAACAAACGTTCGTACAGGGTAGTGATCGTTTCAAGGAAATTTTGCGGAAGATGACCGATTGGGTTAAGCAATACGTTTGAAGAGTCAGAAGGTTCAAGCCTTTTATCGCAAGGAGTGAGATATGGTTTTTTCATTTGATGATAGTGTAAAAACAGTCGCCCGGTTGAAGGTTGTCGGTGTCGGTGGGGCGGGTGGAAACGCAATTAACCGCATGGTCAGTTCAGGATTGAAGGGCGTTGAATTCATCGCCGTCAATACCGATGCCATGGCCCTCGAACATAATAACGCCGATGTCAAAATCCAGATTGGATCCAAACTGACTGGGGGTCTTGGCGCGGGAGCCAATCCCCAAGTCGGAATGATGTCGATGGAAGAGGACCGTGAACGTGTTCGCGCTCAACTTGAAGGTGCGGACATGGTATTTATCGCAGCGGGTATGGGGGGTGGTACGGGCACCGGTGCTGCGCCTGTCGTTGCTGAAATTGCTCGCGAGATGGGGGTACTCACTGTGGCGGTCGTGACTAAACCTTTCCAATGGGAAGGCTCAGTCAGGGATAAAAATGCCATATCAGGTTTAGATGCGCTTCGAAAGAGTGTGGATACGGTCATAGTAGTGCCGAACCAAAAACTCCTTTCCGTTGTCAATAAAAATACATCGCTACGTGAGGCCTTTAAAATGGCTGATGACATTTTGAGTTCTGCGACCCGAGGCATTTCTGAAATCATTCTCAAGCATGGCGATATTCAAGTGGACTTCGCTGACGTTCGCTCCATTATGTCTCAGGGTGGAGACGCCTTGATGGGAACAGGACATGCCAACGGTGAAAACCGTGCAACCATTGCCGCTGACCGCGCGATTCATTCGCCGCTTCTGGATAATATCAGTATCTCCGGTGCAACCGGCGTCTTGGTGAACATTACTGGCGGTGAAGATCTTGGCATCATGGAAGTCAACGATGCCATGAATTTTATTTATGAAGCCATTGGAAGTGAGACTCAAGCTAATATTATTTTCGGAACCGTCGTGAATCCTGATTATAAAGACGAAATTTCCATCACCGTCATCGCAACCGGCTTTGGTCAGACTCATGTACCCAAACAATTCGGCGCAAAGCTCTCCACTCAGGATTTGGCTGCCAAACGGTCTGCACCGGCTTACCCTTCGCATGTGGAGCCCAAAATTCAGATGGTTGAACCCTTTCGGGAACCCTCCTACGATAGGCCCCCCATAGTCCCGACCACCCCAGTAGAACGAATCACCGGTTTTCAGGATCGGTCTAAAATCGAGGACGCAACCCTTGGTCGCTCCTTCGTTAAACCCGTTCCCAAAAGTGGCTTTACTCCAATTCCAGCCATTCCAAAAGACGATGAAAACCGGGTGCTTTTCAATGAAACCGCAGCCGATATTTCCCGTAAATTTGGAACCGCATCCGGTACTGCTGGTGTTCAAAGTCAAAAGGGCCGTTACAAGGACTTGGATCCTGATATCGATTACGAAACACCCGCCTTTCTTCGCAATAAGGCCGACTAAATCCCATCCCTCCTTTACGGAGGGTTTTATATCTTGGGAGGCGCATGAGTCCTCCTTCCCCCCTGATTCAACTTTATATTCACGTCCCTTTTTGTGAAAAAAAATGTCATTATTGTGACTTTGCCAGTTGGGAATTACCTGCGGTTCAGCAACGTCGCTGGTATGAAATTCTTCTCAAAGAATTAGAGAACCGATCTTTTCTCGGAAAGTCGCGCCAAGTGGACACGGTTTTTTTTGGGGGTGGAACGCCCTCTCTTTTAGCAACCGAGTTTCTCGAGGGCATAGTAAAACGAATGCACAGTCTTTATGATCTTTCTCAGGTACGGGAAATGTCGATAGAGTGCAATCCGAGTAGCCTCACTAAAGAAAAGCTCCATTTCTATCATAGCCTTGGTTTTACTCGACTTAGTCTTGGCATCCAAAGTTTTCACGTCGAGGAACTGGTGCGACTTGGACGCGTCCATACCGTTGAAACGGCCTGTCGAGCCTTAGAAACCGTGGCCGCAGATGGCCGCTTTCAATTTAGTGGGGACCTTATTTTCGGGTTGCCCGGACAAACGGAAGTATCGTTCCTCCAAAGTTTAGAAACCCTGCTTGGTTATCATCCTGACCATGTTTCTTTTTATGGTCTTAGCATTGAAGAGGGTACCGAATTTGCAAAGCAACAAGCTTCCGGTGCCTTAGTCTTGCCCGAGGACGGCATCTACAATGGCATGTACACGTCAGGTGTAGATCTATTGCGGTCTCGTGGATATCATCGTTATGAAGTCTCCAATTTTTCTTTACCTGGTCGTCCATGTTTCCATAATGAAGGCTATTGGAATGGAGTAGAATACCTTTCCTTTGGGCCCGGAGCGCATGGTTTCATTGAGAATCAAAGGAGAGTTTCTCCTCGTTCCTTTGAAGACTATTTGAATTGGGGAAATGGAGGATTCGAAGAGGCTTTATGCACGATTGAAACCCTCAGTTCGGAAAACCGAGTTTCAGAGGCTGTTTTATTGGGGCTCCGACAACATAGTGGTGTGGATATGGCGTTTTTAAATCGCTTGGGATTTACATGGCCGGAAGAAACACTTCGTAAGTGGGAAAAGGTTGGGATGCTGGCTCGACATGCTGGACGAGTGCAATTAGTGGAGGAGGGTTGGCTTTTTCTGGATGAAATAGGATCGGATCTTTTAGCCCGCGGTTCCTACTCGCTTTAAACTTCGCAAATTAATTTCGGTTCATACCCTAAATAATCACAGGAGGTGAGGTGGTAACATGTTCCATCTAAGTCTCCGAAAGCGCGTCCCTGAAATTCCTTTTTAACGGAATGCAAGTGTCCGAAAATCACGTGGCGGGCTTTTGCCTGGGCATACATCGCCGAGGCTCGGGATGGAGTCAATAAATGATCCAAGGGCGGATAGTGGCTTAATCCAATTCGAATCCCTTCGGTTCCACTTGAAATGGAATCAATGGACAATTTTAACCGAAGTATTTCCCGATCATAAATCCGTTCCTGTTCCTTTAAATCGCCACTGGATTTGACACCCGGGATAGCTCCTTTTTTGGGATCCCATTCTATCAAATCGAATACTGAATATTCCTTCGTGTCCCACATCCTCGATCCAAAGAATACGAACGGGCCAATTTTGACGTGGTTGTTTTGAATAAAGCGAATGTTAGATGGCAGTTCCTGTTCAAGCATCGATGCCGATGGCCACCAGATATCATGGTTTCCTCGGAGAATGACTTTTTTCCCTGGCAATGAACCGATCCAGATCAAATCCGCCAATGCCGCTTCAAACTTTTTTGCCCAACTGATGTCCCCGGGAACGACCACGACATCATCCGGGCCCACTAAACGTTCCCAATGTGCTTTGATTTTATCAGGGTGACGCACCCATTCTTCTCCAAATCGGTCCATAGATTTGCCGGGAACGCCAAAGGAAAGGTGCGGATCGGAAAGAGCGAAAAGCTTCATCTTTCAAAGTTACAATTTGCTAAAAAAACGCACAGTTACATTTAAGAATTTGGAAGCGAGGGAGGCGAAGGTTTGAAAAAGACACTAATTGAATCGTATAAATCATAACAGCTTTCACTTTTTCGAGTCTTTCCTACCTTTCCGCTCGACGCCGGAAGGTAATAATTAGGGAGAACCATGAAATTCAATTCTATTATCGTAACCGGAATGTTGGTGTCCGCAGCTATTGCGAACAACCTCAACACCGAGGGCCTTTCAGGAGTAAATAAAACTTATACCGCCTATAGTATTGGGGCAGGAAGCTTTAATCTTGGTGTTTCTTTAAAGGGGGAATACGGAGATAAAGCCGTTCACAAATATCGCACTGTTGGTACGGTAGAAAAAATTAATGCTTTGCTTTATGGGGAAGATCTTTTTGCGGGCTTTGGCGTAACCAACTGGATGGACTTAGCCATTGACCTTCCTTTTTATCAGGATGCTATTGAGGGCTATGATAAAAACGCGTCAGGTCTTGGGGATTTGTCTGCGAGTTTAAAGCTGATGCATCCAGGAATGAAAACGGATGCGCTTATTCGCTTGGCTTACATCATGCGAGTTTCGCTTCCGACTGGGGATTTTAATAGTGGATATTATGTACGAGATCCTCAATATGTTCATGTTATCGATATCAATCATGGCGGAGCATTTACTTCTGGTGGTTACAATCTGAATCCAGTATTGGCTTGGACTTTTGATTTGACCCGGCTTGAAATCCCTAAGCCAGTTCTTTTTCATCTCAATTTTGGAATGGATGCACTTTTTGGTTCGACTGATCAAAAAAACATACCGCAAGAAAATACGGCAATGCAAGGTGGACTGGCGGCAGAGTGGTTGGTTGCCCCTGAGTGGAGTTTGTTCATAGATTTTTATGGGAAGAGCCGGCTCCGAAATCTCATGACCGGGCCCTTCCTTAAAATCTTTGCTCATGACTTATTAAATATCGCCGTCGGGACTAAGAACACCTTCAGGTCAGGATTGTACGCGTCTTTCGTGGTCGAAGGATCTCTTTCAACTCAAAAGAATTTCACTTACTGGTCGCAAGCATCTAACGGTACAACCATGACCTATGGAACTCAACCAACACCGACCGTGGGGGCGACGCTTACAGTTGGTTTTGGGGGAATTGGAAAAAATGCGGATCCCGATTTTGATGGGAATCCCAATGCAACGGATAAATGCCCTAATGATGCGGAAGATTATGATGGATATCAGGATGAAGATGGATGCCCCGATCCCATCAACGTGATGGCTCCTCCAACCAGCCCCGATACGGTTATTGTTTTGAAACGGGATACGGTTCAAATTGTGCATAACGATACCATTCGAATTTCCGTTCCCGATACCTTACAGTACCGTGCTAACCAGGATCCAAATCAGATTTTTGGATTTGGAAAGAAGACTTTTCCAGCCATCACTTTCAAAACGGCGTCGGATCAACTCAACCTCAGTTCCAATAAAAACTTAAATGACATCGCACAATCCATGAAAAACTTCCCGGATGTCAGTCTTCAAATTATGGGCTTTACCGACAATACAGGAGGCGATGCGACTAATAAACTGCTATCCACAAAACGCGCGGAGGCTGTGGTTGCTTACTTGGTCAAGCAAGGAATTTCACCAATGCGACTCCAGCCACTTGGGCTGGGCGTTGAGACTCCCGTTGGCAATAATAACACGGCCCAGGGACGCCTGTTAAATCGAAGGGTAGAGTTTAAACGTTGGAAATAGACTCAAAGGTTTGAAACCCGAACGAAGTTAATTGCGATGCGTCGATTGTCTCCCTGCACATTTCCGAACCGAATGATTTTCCATGTGGACATGGATGCATTCTATGCCTCGGTGGAACAATTTGAGAACCCTTCGTTACGGGGAAAACCGGTCATCATCGGTGGGGTGGATTCCAATCGAGGGGTTGTATCTACTGCGTCGTATGAAGCCCGTGTTTTTGGGGTCCATTCCGCGATGCCGGTGGCACAAGCCCGAAAAAAATGTCCCCATGGAATTTTCCTTTCAGGTAGGCATTACCTGTACGGAGAATATTCACGGAGATTAATGGATTGCCTTTCGGAATACACTCCCATTCTTGAACAACTATCCGTGGATGAGGCCTTTTTAGACATGACCGGATCCGAACGCCTTTTCGGAGAGGCGGAAGAATCAGGTCTCAAATTAAAATTGGCTATTCGTGATCGACTGGGCATTACCGCCTCAGTGGGCGTTGCCGAAAACAAGTTTCTAGCGAAATTGGCTTCGGATGTCAATAAGCCTTTTGGGGTGAAAGTCGTTTTCCCCAATGAGGTACAAAACTTTTTGGATCCAATGTCCGTGGATAAACTTTGGGGTGTTGGAAAAAAAACCTTGATGCAACTTCACCAAGTAGGCTTCTACACCATAGCACAACTACGTGAACAGCCGCTGAAAAATTTAGCGGCACATTTTGGAGAAAATTTTGCTGCCCATTTGTTTCATCTTGTTCGTGGCCAAGACGATCGAGATGTTATTACCGAATCCCAGGAAAAAAGTATTTCTCATGAACAGACATTTGAGGTGGA
The DNA here is from genome assembly GCA_043750055.1 of Fibrobacteria bacterium. Classification (GTDB taxonomy): domain Bacteria; phylum Fibrobacterota; class Fibrobacteria; order UBA11236; family UBA11236; genus Chersky-265. The sequence continues at coordinate 6,624 of JAYVCH010000170.1, read as the reverse complement.
TACATCCAATGAGGATATTCTGACGGCGGCGCTTTTAAATTTATCGGAACGCGTTGCCCGACGGGCCAGAAAAGATGCCCTGAAAGGTCGAACAATTACCTTCGTCTGGCGCAATCCGGATTTCTCCAGACAGTCCCATTCACAATCTCTCCCTGAACCCACTGACTCAAGCCAAACAATTTTTGGATCCATCACAGAATTGTTTAAGGCGGTTACTCGACATAGTCCAGGCCTTATATTGCAAGCACAGCCAGCTCAAGCAAAAAAAAGTGGCAAAACTCCTCGGCGGTTTAGACTGATTGGTGTCCGACTCTCCAATTTTTCTCTGGAAACCCAACAGTTGTCTTTGTTTGATAACCGAATATCAAAATCGAAATTGGACAAGGCTATGGATGCTGTCCGAGACAAATTCGGAGAATCTGCCATTAATCGAGCGAGGCTGACGGACCCGGATAATTACCACCCGGGACCGTAAATTCAACACTTTATCAGTATATTCAGACACGGTAGAAACCGAGGAAATGATTTTATGTTTATTTTTTCTCGCTTCTGGATTATCTTACACTTTACCAAATTTTGATGGCTAAGGATTAAGGCTTCTCTTATTCAGAAAGGCGGAGAATGAATACAGAAACAATGCAAGGAACGGGGGTATCCAAAATGGTGTCACAAGGAATGAGCGTCATGCAAGGCTCCGGTAAATGGTTGGCACTCACGGCGGCAATCTTGGGTTGGATGTTTGATGGGCTTGAGATGGGACTCTTTCCCCTTGTTGCTCGCCCTGCGATGTTGGAATTGTTAGGGCCCGGTGGCCCTGAAAGAATTGGAACGTGGATGTCGGCGATTATCGCTGTGTTTCTCGTTGGTGCCGCTTGTGGTGGAATCGTTTTGGGATGGCTTGGGGATCGGATCGGTCGAACTCGTGCCATGTTCTGGAGCGTTTTGGTTTACTCCATATTCTCAGGACTCTGCGCCTTCGTGACAGCACCGTGGCAGTTGGCTGGGCTTCGTTTCATAGCGGCACTAGGCATGGGTGGACAATGGGCTTTGGGCGTAGCTTTGGTTATGGAAATATTTCCAAATAAGTCGCGACCCTTGATGGCAGGCCTGATTGGCGCTTCCGCAAACGTCGGGTTCCTCCTGATTGCACTCCTTTCGTTAGGATTAACCAGTTTTATCGCGTCTGCTAACACGATATTGCATGGAATACTACCGGATACTTGGGTCACGACTTTGCTTCAGAATGGAAGCTGGCGGCTCTTGATGTTACTCGGAGCAGCACCTGCATTGCTGACCTTCTTTATTCGAATTTTTGTGCCAGAATCCGAAATGTGGGAAGCGTCTAACAAGAAAATAAAAGTGAAGGTCAGTGTCGCTGAACTTTTCCAAGGTGGATTAGCTAAATACACGCTCATCGGCGCATGCTTAGGTGCGGTGGCGCTGCTGGGAACCTGGGGTTCAGTACAATGGATTCCTTCTTGGGCGAGTAAGTTGACCAATAAGGCACCGGGTGTTCGCGAGACGGTGCAAATATGTTCTGCTTTGGGAGCCATAGTCTTTAGCCTTGGGTTCGCCTTCATTGCCGAAAAATTGAATCGACGAATCGCATACTTTGGTTTAGCGGCATTATCCTTAATTGCCTGTGCCGTTTTATTTAGAATCCCCATGGAATATGGCACCGGTTTCAAATTCTGGACCTTTTTCGTAGGTGGAATTACCGCTGGATTTTATGGATGGCTTCCGCTTTATTTGCCTGAACTATTCCCAACGCGAGTCCGCGCAACAGGTTCTGGATTTGCTTTTAATTCCGGTCGGCTCTTGGCCGCAGGCGGAACCCTGGTTAGCGGCCAATTATTGAATTCTTTTCACGAAGACTATGCCAAAATGTGCTCCGTCATCAGTTTGGTCTATGTTGTGGGCCTTATCCTCATCTGGTTCGCTCCAGAAACCAAGGGCAAGCCCCTTCCGGAATAGGCTTATATAGCCTCAACCTGAAGGGCCGGCCCAAAGCCGGCCCTTTCTTTTTATTTTTGGCCTATGGCAATTTTATCGATACCGGCTATCCGCTGTGGAGGGCCAAACCATCTCCCGCTCTCCATACCCTTGAGGGCGGGCCCTCTCACCATGCTCCTTGAGAATGGGGAGCTCCGTCGTATTCGCCTTGGAAATAAAGAGGTCATTCGGAGAATTTATACCTCGGTGCGCGGGCCTACTTGGGAAACTATTTCAGGCGAGCTCTCGGAACAATCCGTTGAAAATCGCCCTGATTCTTTTCTTGCTTCTTACAATCTTGTTCACAAGCAGGGACCTTATGATTTTTCTTGGAAGGTAAGAATAGAAGGCCATTCCGATGGTCGACTGCGGTTTGAGGCATTGGGTCAATCCGAGGGGACCTTTCATGCCAATCGTATCGCTATTTGTCTCCTACACCCGCTTAATGAATGTGTAGGACGTCCCGTTCGGCTCAAGGGAAAGGATGCCGTTTTACGAGAGGGCCATTTTCCAGAAACGATTAATCCTCGTCAGCCCTTTCTGGATTTTCAATTCTTTTCCTATGAATTGGAACCGAACCTTTGGGCGTCGCTTCATTTTAAAGGGGATACTTTTGAAATGGAGGACCAACGGAATTGGTCTGATGGATCCTTCAAAACCTATTGTCCTCCTGCCGATAAACCCAAACCTTTCAAGGTCGATGTGGGATGGAAAACCGATCAATCCGTTCATTTGGAAATCGAAGGGTTGAAGCGACTATTTCCGAACCCATTATCCGATTTAATCGCTAACCCAATTCCTAATCCAATCCTTAAGCTAGGTCTGCGCCTTGGAAAGAGTGCAGGTAAGCCTGTTCCATTATGGGGATTTGGATGTGCCTCGCATGGCCATTCTTTGGCTAAAGGGGATATTGCCAGGATTAAAAATCTTTCTCCCACCCACTTACGTGCAAATTTTAGACTGTCACATCCAAGTTACCTAGCAGACCTTGAAAAAGCGGTGGCGGAATCCAAGGCCCTTGATATTCCATTAGAGGTCGGGTTATTTATCCCGAAGGAAAATAAAGAAGACGCGTTGGTGGCTTTTGCAGAAGCCTGGATAAGAACCGGCGGTAAGGCAATACGGTGGCTGGTCTTTTCCGAGCAGGTGGATTCCATTAACCCCCATGAATTGGAATTAGCGATCCAAATTTTAAAACCCTTAAATCCCGCGGCTACTTTTGCGATTGGATCAAAGGGGGACTTTGTTCTCTTAAATCGGAATCGACCTGATTTAGGTGGTGATACCGAATTAGTCTTTGCGATGACCCCTCAAGTTCATCTCTTCGACAATCGTACCTTGGTCGAATCTTTACAAGGGCAAGAATGGATCTTGAAAACAACTGCCCTGATTGGCCCGAAGAAAAAATGGAATATCAGTTCCATTTCCATACCCCGAGCGCATCTCGCCTTAGCCTTAAAAAAAGGGAATGAGAGGGTACCGGATGACTTTTGGAAGGTTCAGGTGGACACCAGACAATTCTCCCTCTTGGGAGCAGGGTGGACGTTGGGAACGCTAAAGCGTCTCGCTTTAAACAATTACGGATCCGGCCTTTCGTCCACTTTTTATGAAACCTCCGGGATGCTTGGAGTTTTGAGTGGAGCATCACTTTCAACTGAAGATTTGACGATTCCTAATTCGGACATGCAACTGGATCGTGCTTGGGTCTATCCTCTGTACCATGTGTTTGCTGATTTCGTTGAGTTCAAAGGCGGCGAGGTCCATGATTTGGAATCGGATGAGCCACTCTGTTTTGATGGCGTGATGCTTCGAAGGGGAATGAAACGATCCATTCTAATCGCCAACCTGGAAGAAAAACCGGGCAAAGTGACGTTAGAGTCTATGGGTCGAGTCCTTGGCTTGCGAAGAATGAATGAAAAAAATGCACTGAAGGCTATGAGGGATCCGGAAGGCTATCGTTCAATGCCTTATGAAATGATTTCCAATCCGGGTGGTGATTTGGAAATATCCCTGCTGCCATTTGAATGGGTCCGACTTGATTTGGACTAATCAATTTTTGGGCTATTATTTTCCTTGGTGAGTTCGAAGTAAAGGAGCGGTCATGGCAAATTATCAAGAAGAGGCTGAGTTCGCCGTGACCCTCGCGGCGGAGGCGGGAAAAATAATTCTCTCCTATTTTCAGACATCGCTTCAGGTGGAAACGAAGATGGATAACAGTCCAGTTACCATTGCGGATAAAAAATCCGAAGAGGCTTTGCGCACATTAATGGCTAAACAAACTCCCAGTTATGGAATTATTGGGGAAGAGTTTGGCTCGCAGTCCGGGACGGCTGATCGAGAATGGGTTATCGATCCGATTGATGGAACCAAGGCCTTTATTCATGGAGTCCCTTTATTTGGAACCTTGTTGGCCTTGCTCGAAAAAGGCAAGCCGGTTGTTGGGGTTGTTTCATTGCCAGCCTTGGGTCATGTCATGGTGGCTTATTTGGGTGGCGGTTGTGCTTTGGATGGCGAGCCCTGCCAGGTCTCTTCCGTCACTCGAATCGAAGAGGCGCTTCTTTTAGATGGCAGCGTCACCACGATGGAACGTTTGGGCCATGGGCCGGCTTGGGCAGATTTAAGATCGAAGGCAAAATTGCACCGAGGTTGGGGAGACTGCTATGGCCATTTTCTGGTCGCCTCAGGTCGCGCCGAGGTCATGGCGGATCCAATTGTTTCAATCTGGGATGTGGCGCCCTTCGCCATCATTCTCCCCGAGGCTGGGGGTCGTTTTTCGTCTTTTTCCGGTGCCGATTCTATCCAAGAACAAAGTGGAATTTCATCCAATGGGGTCCTTCACTCTCAAATCGTGACCAGACTTAATTCTTAATCCCCGACCCATTCTCCGGGTTCTTCATCTCCACCTTCTTCAATTTCCAATAATGCCATAGGTAAGTATAGAAGTAGGTCCGAAGCGACCAGACCTAATGTCCCACGGTCTTTTCGGGCTAGGTCTCCAGCTTTTCCGTGAGCATACGGGCCCAGGGTGGACGCCTGATCACAAGCTTTCACCGAAGCCAGTCCAGCTACAATTCCTGCCAGCACGTCACCGCAGCCTGCTGTGGCCATCCCGGGATTTCCCACAGGTAAAGCAACTATTCTGCCGTCGGTGGACGCATACAAAGTTGTGGCGCCTTTTAGAATAAGATGAAGATTCCGAGTATGGGAAAACTTCCGGGCATCTTTCATGAGATCGAGGGGTTCGTTATAATCATACTCGCCACCCATGCGTTTGTATTCTCCGGCATGGGGTGTAATGATAAAGTTATCGAATCCTCTTAAGTCGTTTTGGGTGGTGGCGAAGTCAGGCTTAAAATAGGCCAAGGCATCGCCGTCAACAATCACTCGTTTTCCTTTCAGTCGATCCATCAAAGCTGCAACAAATTGATCTGTTTCAGGATTTCTCCCGAGACCGGGTCCCACCAAAATGCTATCCGCCCATTCCAAAAGAGGTTCAAGCTCGAGGATATGTTCGGGTTTAAAATACCCGGGTCCGCTTGGGCCTACCCCTTGACTGGCGCCAATGGGCATTCCAATGATTTCTAAAATATGAACGGTGGTTTCATTGTGGATGCCGGCAGGATAGGCGAGTTTAACGATACCGGCACCGGCTCTTAAGGCCGCATTTGAACATAAAGCGGCGGCACCATGCATGCCTCGTGAACCCGATATCACCAGCACTTTTCCGGTATTGTATTTATTTGCAGTGTAATCGCGTTCTGGATAATCGGCGATTGCGTCATCCATGGTATAAAGCCGCAATCGAGTTGGTTGGCCCAGAAGCAACTTTTCATCAAAGCAAATGGGGCTGTATCCGACTTTGCCATAAGCCAAGGAGGCGGGATAAAATGCCGAAGAAATTTTCATGGATCCCAAACAAACCGTGGCTGATGCTTGTACGACACCATTGGTGGACTCGGCGGAGTCGCAACGTATTCCCGATGGCACATCGATGGAGACGATAGGCACTCCACTTTGATTCATTCCAAAAATACACGATTGGATCAAGCCTTCTGGATTTCGGGTTATGCCGCTGCCGAGTAAGGCGTCGACTATAATGGTAATGTCTTGGAATACAGGAAGGTCTAGAGGCGATCGAATAAAATTGATGTTCAGATCCGCTTCCGCCAACTGCATATGCAGTTTTTCTGTTTCAGGGGTAAATCCATGGTCGGATGGAGTCTGGTAAACTACGACTGCAAAACCAGCTTGGGAAGCAAGCAAGGCGGCAGCCAGTCCATCGGCGCCATTGTGGCCTGGTCCGCATACAAAGGCAATACTCTCATGACCGGGACCGGTTCGTCTAGGCGTGGGATCATCCGATGGGCCGACTTCGTCTTCCTCCAAAGTCGGAATATGTAAGTCCTCGTCCTGTGCATCGGTTTCCATCATTGCCTTGATGGTTTCAAATACAGCCTCGCCAGCGCTCATTATCATGTCATATTCACTTAGGCCATATTCGCTCATGGTCCGACGTTCAACGTCCTTCATCTCAGCCAGGGTGAGGATGGGAATCATGCAATCTCCTAAAAATGAAGTACAGCTAAAGACAAGTAACAGAAGCCGGATTCGGGACCGTTAGCATTAGTTAAA
>JAYVCH010000169.1:0-8707 GCA_043750055.1 Fibrobacteria bacterium | reverse complement strand
AAAAAAAAAAAACGACAGTCACTATCGAAAAAACTCACTGCTCCGATTCAACCTTTCGAGAAACAGCTTCTTCATGGCCAGCAACGGAATCCACTTTGCGATAAATGGTCCTCAAGCTGATACCCAATTCTTCCGCCGTCTTCGCTTTGTCGCCATGATTTTTTTTCAGCGTGCTTTGAATCACAGTCATTTCGATCTCTTCTAGCGTCATTCCCCTTCCCAGACTTACTTGAATCAACGACTCGTCGGAGTTGCTTAGTTCATCGGGCAAATCTTCGGGAATTATTTGATGGCCCATGCATAGGATTACGGCGCGTTCGATGGCATTTTCCAATTCACGCACATTACCGGGCCAGGAATAATTTTCCATCAACTTCAATGCATCGGCGCTTAAGGATAGGTTCGACTTTTTGTTTTTCTTGCAATAGAGAGAAATGAAATGCGAGATGAGGGAATGTAAATCTTCGGGGCGTTGACGCAGGGGTGGAATTTGCAAAGGGATCACATTCAATCGATAGAATAAATCTTCCCGGAATAATCCCGCTTCCACTTGTTTGCGCAGATTTTTGTTGGTGGCTGCAATGATGCGGACATCGACTTTTTGGGTTTGTCCGCCCACAGGGCTCACTTCTCCTTCTTGTAAGATACGTAACAATTTTGGCTGAACGGCTATGGGAATTTCTCCAATTTCATCGAGGAAAATTGTGCCACCGTTGGCATCTTGAAATCGGCCTTTTTTGTCTTGATAGGCACCTGTAAACGAGCCCTTTTTGTAGCCGAACAATTCTGCTTCCAGTAGATTTTCTGGTATAGCGGCGCAATTGACGGTAACGAAAGGCTGTACAATACGATTGGACTTGGCGAAAATATATTGAGCCAGAACTTCTTTTCCCGTTCCCGACTCACCCATGATTAGGATGGTAGCATCGCTGGCTGCAGCCTGTGCGGCCCGTTCGAGTAGCCCCTTGAAGGCGCGACTTTTTCCCATGTCAAAACTGGGGGACTGATTTTTCTTTAGCTTTTCTTTGAGTATGAAATTTTCCTCAAGAAGTGCAGCCTTTTCGAATGCACGATTCACGATGGCGATGATTTCTTGTTTATTGAAAGGTTTTGGAATGAAATCGTAAGCTCCCTTTTTCATGGCGGTGACGGCATCGTCAATGGTTCCATGACCCGTGATCATGATGACTTGAATTCCCGAGTTCACTTCTTTGATTTTGCCTAATAATTCCAGGCCACCCATTTTCGGCATTTTCAAATCCGAAATCACTACCTGGGGAATTTGATCTTTGATCATCTCCAGGGCTTTTTCTGGATCTAAACTTGAACTCAACTCATAGTCTTGTCCCATCAAGGCACGAGTCAAAGATTCTACAATGCTGCGTTCGTCGTCGATGATGAAGAGTTTTTTTTTCATTACAATTCCTTAGAGCAAAAACCGTGGTTGGGGCAGAACCTTCAAAAAGTCGATTCGCCTCGACCTTTTAAAGAATACCTTCCTGTTTAAGAATACTTTCATAGGGCATCCCTCTCCCCCCCTCCTTTTCGTGCCAAATTGGCAAAATATGCGCCATAAGGGCCTGGCCTTGGTTTCTCTAAATTTAGACTCATGATGCCATTACTTTCCGAGTCTAAATCAGAGACCCAAAAGTACACCGATGCCCTATTGGTTAAAGCTTTTACCCAGGCTGATTATGCGGTCAATCTCACGGATACGCTGGGAAAGCTCGTCAAGGTGAACCAAGCTTATCTTGACTTATATAAGTTCCCTTTCGACACTGAAATTCTTGGCCAGTCGCAACGTATTATTCGCTCCCCGCATACACCCAATTCCGTTTATGCGGAGATGTGGAAGACCATTTCTTTAGGTGAAACATGGCGAGGCAATTTAACCAATATCGCCAAGGATGACAGTGAAGTTTTTGTCCACCTCACCATCACCCCAATTCAAGAAGATGGAAAAATTGTTGGTTATATGGGATTTTCTTTGGATAGGGCCCAGCAAGTTTTGTTGGAGAAGCAGCTTTTTCATGCTAATAAACTTGTGATTTTGGGCACGATGGGCGCGGGTTTAGCGCATGAATTGAACAATCCCTTAGCGAGCATTCTTTTGGATGCGGAGTATTTGCAAGAGGTCTGCCAATCTCCCAACCAGCCAATAGATTGGGCCACAGCCCTTTCTGCTTCTACCTCTTTAATCAAAGGAGTGGAACGAATCAAGAAAGTGCTTGAACACTTGCTCTCGTATTCACGCAAGGAATCGCCGCAAAAATTCTCAACTCTTTCCGTTTTACAGCTCATTCAGGAAAGTTTTTTATTTATTGAGAGGCAATTCAGTCATCGCGAAATTTCCATCCAAATCAATATTGAAAAGGACATTTTTATTTCAGGAAACCAAACCCAATTGGAGTCCGTCATTCATAATCTTTTGCATAATTCCCGCGATGCTTTCGAAGGTCGACTGGGTGATAAAAAAATATTAATCAGCGTGTCCAAGGAGGCCGACGACCTCGTCATGATTGAGTACACAGATAATGCGGGCGGTATCCCCGAAAAATACATGAGTCATATTTTCGAGCCTTTTTTCACTACCAAAAACGAAAAGGAAGGGACGGGTTTAGGCCTGGCCATCAGTAAAAAAATTGTCGCCGAGCATGGAGGGACGATTGAATGCAGCTCTCATGGCGAAAATACCGTTTTTCGAATCCACCTTCCTGTTATTCCAGATCACGAGGGATAGCTTTCATCTTTCTACCTTCAGTGCCAGAATGTCAATACCCAAAATTAGTGAAACCTCCCCTCTCTCAAGGTCTTTGGTTGAGGACGCCTTTACACAAAGTGATTATGCCATCAATATTACTGATTGTGACGGTATAATGCTTCAGGTCAATGATGCCTACTTGAAATTGTACAAGTTCACTTCGGCGGAAGAGGTACTCGGTAAAAACCAGCGAATCATTCGCTCTCCGATGACACCAGGTACTGTTTATAAACATATGTGGGAAACAATTATTACAGGTAAAGTGTGGCGAGGAGAATTAACAAACCGTGCCTTAGATGGTTCCGAGGTGTTTATCCATCTGACGATTTCTCCGATTATGCGGTTGGAAAAAATAGTGGGCTATATGGGCTTCTCGATAAACCGATCTCAACAAGTGCTACTAGAGAGGCAGTTATTCCACGCCAATAAATTAGTGATTCTGGGCACCTTGGGCGCGGGACTCGCGCATGAATTAAACAATCCATTGGCCAGCATATTGTTGGATGCGGAATATCTTCGTGATTACTTTATCGACCCTAAAAACGACCCTCAGCACGATTCCAGAATCGACCCCGAAATTGCGGCGAAAGAAAATGCTCCTCTTTCAGCCGCAGAATCGGTAATCAGAGGGGCTGAACGTATGCGTAGGGTGCTTGAACATCTTCTGTTCTTTTCCAAAAAAGATTCTGATCAAGGGTCTTCGACAATTTCCTTGCGAGAACTTTTGGATGACAGCTTTTTGTTTATCGAAAGGCAGCTTATCACCAGAGGAATTGAAATTGAAATAAAATTAGATGGCGAGTACTTCATCCATGGCAACCGTACCCAAATGGAATCGGTGTTCCACAATTTATTAGGAAATTCTCGCGATGCCTTCACAGCCAGTAAAATCTCGGGCCGGCGCATTTCCATTCGATCGAACTTTGTGGAAAAAGATCAAATTGTTAGGATCGAGTATGAAGACAATGCCGGAGGGATTCCCAAGGATGTCCTAGACCATATCTTCGAGCCGTTTTTCACGACCAAGGGAGCGGAAGGGACTGGATTAGGGCTGGCGATCAGCAAGCAGCTCATCGCCGAACATGGGGGCCGGATAGATTGTGAATCCACGGATGGAAAGACCCTTTTTACGATTCTGCTGCCGGCAAAAAAATTCGCCGTTGCTTAATTACACATAATGCCACCAAACAAAGCGATAAGCTGCTAATTGGCATCAACACCGCCGCGAATAACGGGCTGACTCCTCCTCGCATAGCGATGGAGATGGCAATCAAATTGTAGAGTCCGGAAACCCAAAATGAAATTTGGATACTCCGTTTTACCCGACCAGCTAAGTGTAATAATGAAACCAAATCCGAAGGGCGCGCCCCGGTGAAGAGAATATCCGTGCCCTTGGACAGGTCCACGGCTCCGCCGACTACCGCCATCGCTAAATCCGATTCACCAAACAGAAGATTGTCGTTGAATCCGTCCCCAACCGCCAGACATGGACCAAAAGTCTCTCGATAATGTTTTGCCCACTTTTGTTTTCCTTCGGGAGTTTGGGAGGAGTGGACATTTTCGAATCCGCAAAGTCTTGAAAATTGTTCCACTTTTTTTGAATTATCGCCGGAGAGTAACACGGAAGTGACCCCAATCGCTTTGAGATTGGATACCATTTTGGACACATCAGGTTTAATTTCGTCTGTGAACCCAATCAGAGCAATTAAACGCCCGTTTAGAAAAATGCAGGAATCGGGTGCGAGAGAAGCCTGTACATGGATTTCAGATTCGTGTGGTTTGGCGTACCCAAGTCGATGAAAATCACCCTCCACATCATCCCACGCTCCAAAGCGACAGATACAAAGAGTGTGAGTCCATTCCATATCCGAAAAAGTTCCCAGTAATCCAAAATGCGCCATTTCCCGAGTCGAAGACAATATCCAACTACCCTCGGGAGTCGATTCCAAGGCATGAAACAAGGATACGGCTACGGGATGCAGGGAGCGTCGTGATAATGATTTGATGCCTTGCAACACTTTCGATAAAACATAGGATGGTCCTTGCTTGGGTTGGATCCAATTCCAGGAAGAAACGGTGCGTTGGGTAAAAGTTAGGGTTCCGGTTTTATCAAATAAGACACATCGAATTCCACTCAAGGCTTCCAACGACATTTGTGATCGGAAATGAAAACCCAGATTTAGCGCGCGTTTTAATCCCAAGCCACGGCTAATAGGGGCGGCCAATGCCAGGGCACAAGAACAAGAGATAATGAATACACTCGCCGCGGCCGTTAAGGCAAACATCGGACCTTGATTCCAATGCCAAATTAAGGTCACCAGTCCACAACCTATGACCGACAATGTAAACCACTTGGCCACGCTGCCCACACCATCAGGAATGGATCGCCTTCCGGCGACGAGAACATCCAATTGCGCGCCTAAATTCGCAATGCGGGTACTGGCGGCATTTCCATGCGTCCGCAACGTAACATGACCTTTCATGTTCAGGTACCCGGCGAAAACCGCGTCCCCAAAAAACAGTTGGGTCGCGCGGCTTTCTCCCGTTAATAGACTCGTGTCCATCCAAGCTTCCGTTGACAGTAGGGCTCCATCCATGGGCGCGTATTCTCCGCCCAAGACCTCTACTATTTCTCCCTCCGCCGTTTCTGTAGAATCGATCCATTCCACTTCGCCTTGCCGGACCACGCGGATTTTTCCGTGGCGTAGCGCATCGAACCAACGACCTTTTAAAGCCAGGCTCGCTTCGAATCGCCGAACCGCCCAGCGCCCTAGCAACAGAAAAAAAATCAAACCCGTGAGGGAGTCGGAGAAGTTGCCTCCCTGATGACGAAGAACTGACACAGTTGTGACAAAGAATGAAAGCACGATTCCCACGGAAACGGTTACATCTATATTAAATCGTCCTGCGAGCAATGCCTTTTTAGCGCTGGAGAAAAATGGAAAGGCCGCATAACCAACGGCGGGTAGAGTTAGACAAAATCCAAGCACACCAAACACGTCAATCCACGATTTGGGCATGCCCCGAAAAGCACCTAAGTAAACGGCAAACGAAAAGGCCATCGCATTCGCAAAACAAGCGCCACTCACAGCCAATCGGTAGAGCAAGGCTTTATCCGCCATAGGTCGGACCGCATTATCCTGTATTTGGGGTTTCAGTCGGTAGCCAAAGCCCGCTAGTATGGACAGGATTTTTTTTAGGGATGTTTCAGAGGAATCATATTCAAGGTAGGCTTCGCCGTGGAGGAAGTCGACATCGAAAGTTTTCACTCCTTTTTCATCTTGAAGTATTCGTTCTAAAAGCCAACCACATCCTGCGCATGTGATCTCGGAGCATGACAGTGCCAAATCATGTTTTGATCCACGCCATCGCCCCAGTCCGACAAGGGTTCCCTGTGTCTCCAAGGATTTGAGAAAACCCTGATAGTCCTCGCCTATAAAAGCTTGCGGAGCCTTTTTTCCACTCTGTGCCATAAGGTCGTAATATCCATCGAGGCTCGAGGCCCGCAACCAATCGAAAATAGCGCGACAACCTTCACAACAAAAAATCAAACCTTTCACGTCCCGTTCTTGGGAACCGATCACGAGTTGACCGCAATGGCTGCAAGTGGTAGTCGCAGTCGAAATGAAAGTTGGACTTGCAACCATAGTCGGATTGGAACCCGTGTCAAGTAATTTGGAGGAGCCAATCATCTCGGCTTATCCAGAAATATGAATACGGAAGGATTTTTCCATCAGTGCTTTTCCATTCTCGCTCCATTCCAAACGGGCAACCCAATACCCTTGGCGAAGTGGAACTTTCGCTCCTTTCCAAACCAACCGCTTCGGACTTTCTGAGGTAATCGCAGCCAATCCCATCGGCAGATCTTTATCCTCAGCCCCATTATCAGGTCGATAGAAATGTATTTGACACGTGGCCGTAGTCAGAATTTTTGAACTTGATGCCACTTGCCAGCCCGCTGAATCTATTCCAAAAGAGATGTCCATGCCTGGAGTCAAACCCAACTCCGTTCGGGCGATGGTTTTATCTTGGTCCAATCCCGCATCGTAATAATCTGAACGCACCAAATCCCGATGTCCTTGGGAGGATAGCCAAATGATACAGGCATTCGCGATGAGCATAACAAAGAACAAACCGCCTAGGGCCAACATCCATTTTGGTATTCCCATCATTTTCCCCAAGGACCGGCAAGTTCAATGGCAAAGGGAACATGGGTAGAATTGCCAACCAAAACCATTTCCGTTTCTAGTCTGCCTCTTTTAAAGTCAGGCGTAGCCGTCCTTATTTCCAAAGGCAGGTCTAAGGACTGTCCACCAGGTATGGCGAAAGTTCGACCTTCCCAAGAGGAATTTCCGGAAGCACCTTTGGACCACTCTAATTTTAAAATCCGTTGAGGCGAACCATTATTACGAAGGTGAAGTATGAACGTATTTAAAATCGAATCGCCTCCCACACGTGTATAAGGCGCGGAACCGGAGCGCACGGCATCGACGGAAACGATGGGCCGACGAATCAGCAGTGTAATTGAAACCGTGGCCATGATCATAGAAAGCGCTCCATAAAGCAGCATTCTCCAAGGACCACCTTTTGGTTTTTTTCCTTGGAATTCCCGTAGTGAAGCATACCGAACCAATCCCTTCGGTTTTTTCCACGCTTCCATGGTTATGTCACAAGCATCAACACATCGGGCACAACCAATGCATTCCAATTGCTGTCCCTGTCGAATGTCGATTCCCGTGGGGCAAACCAATACGCATTGTTTGCAGTCGGTACAATCGCCAAAGCCTACTCGAGAGCCTCCCGCGCCTTTGCCCCGCTTTTCACCTCGACCTACATCGTAGGAAATCAGTGATGTATTTTCATCGGGTATTACGCTTTGAAGGCGCGCATAAGGACAAACCATGATGCAAGCTTGTTCGCGGAAAAAAGCAAAGTTCGCATAGAAAAAGCCTGAAAAAATCAAAACCATCACCAACCCTGGCCAATTTTCCATGGAAGGATGCAACATGGCAAAGGTCAATTTGTCCGTTCCCCAAAAATAACCCAGAGCTGTATTTCCAATCCACCAGGCGATGACGGCAAAGCACGCATGCTTCAGAGTCTTTCTCCAAATCCATTCCTTAGTCCAAGGATTCTGATCTCGTTCTTTACGTTTTGAAGCTCTGCCTTCAAAAAATTTTTCCACCGGGTCGAAAGCGAACTGCAGAAATACCGTTTGTGGGCAAGCCCACCCACACCAAACACGACCATAGCGAGCGGTTACAAGAAATACAAACAAGAGGAAGGAAAAAAATAAAGGAAGAAATAAGGGGATATCCTTGGCCCAAAAATTGTTCCCGAGCAAACTCAATTTTTGGGCGGGAAAATCAATAAGAAAAATTGGATCGCCGTGCCACCGCACCCAAGGAACGCCTAAATAAATTAGCATCAGGACCCAGGCCAAATGGGTACGATGCCTTGTGAAAAAACCCGTGACTTCTTTGGGATAAAGCCATACACGTTTTCCATTCGCGCCAATGGTGCCCTGCTCCTCACCCAGACGCGAATTCATGATCACTACTCCTTGTCTCCTTGCGGAGCTTTGGGATTCGCAACGCTGTGACCGCGAAGACTGAGGACATAGGCGGTGGCCAAACGAACTTTGGCTTCGCCCAATACTGGCTTCCAGGAAGGCATGCCTTTAGCTGGATAACCTCCCGAAACAGAGGCAAGCACATTATCGGGTTTGCCACCATGGATCCAATAAGCATCGGTCAAATTGGGACCGACTACTCCTTGGCCCTCGGCTCCATGACAGGCAATACAGTTGGCTTTGAAAATGGATTCGCCACCCGAAATCGAAGTGGGTGAAGCCATAAACGCTTCTAAAGCTTTATGGTCAAGCTCTTGGGGATGAATCATACCTGCGTTATATATCGGATCTAATATGTTAGTACATAGTTGAGT
>JAYVCH010000168.1:0-2679 GCA_043750055.1 Fibrobacteria bacterium | reverse complement strand
TTAGCGGGTGTGGTAGGACTGGATAGGTCGGGCATTGGATCGATACGTTCAGAAACGCCTTGATCAGGTGCAACTTCGGAAATGAACGGGGCAATGGATTTAGGCTTCGCCGTTTTCGAGGCAACGACTGGTGTCGATTTTGTAGGCAAAGTGTTAGACGGCGCATCCGCAGCAATGGCAGAACCAGCGAGGCTTCCCACCCATAAAAGGGACCCAAATACTGTGGCTACGAATCGTTCCAACATTACCATTCATTATTCCATTTTATTTGGGAATAGGCTAGGTTTTTTACCTATAACCTAGTATAGCTTATTTATTTGGATTTGACGGTTTTAGTCGTTGGCTTGGTAAGAACTTCGAAGAATCCCGTAATCAGTTGTGGCGCATGTGCTGAATAGAAGGAAAAGTCATGTTCTCCGTCTGGAAAAAAATGTAAGTGGGCATTGGAATATAGTGTTTCCCACCTTTTGAGATAGGGTAACACCTGATTCACCGGAAAAAGCCGATCTTGCCCACCTTGGAGAAACTCCCAGGTTCCCGTAGCGAATTTGAGACGTCCGCCGAGGGATTCTACAGGAAGGACGATTTGGGGAAAAGTGGAAATGAGGATTCGACGTCGCAACTCCCGTTTTCCCTGCGTCGAATAAGCGATGACTCCCAGGGTTCCATCCGATACCCCCACCATATTGATATTCGCAGAGTCGATAGGGTAATGTGCAAGCATGTACCCAATTAGGGCCTCAATATGTGCCTGTCCTTGTGGTGTGAGCCAATCTTCACCCCCAAATGCCGAGGGGCTGCAAAGGTAGTACGCTTTAGGATTGATGAACGGAAGGATGGCCCGATGGGCCTCCGCGCCCTTCACATGATTGGCGCTTCGCATGCCTCCGTGTAACCAGACAATAAGACCAATTTTATGTGCAGGCTTGACGCTAGGAGTGGTGATACCGCAGAGGTTACTGTCCGCCCCCATTTTGATATGGATGGCCGCAGGGTATTGTGAGAGAGTTTCGGACCGAATCGGGGAGTAAGCCAGGGTCCCTAAAAAACCAAGGACCAGGGTTTTATAAAATATTCGTAAAGGGAACGAAGGATGCATAGGAAGAAAAGATAAACGAATTCCCTCTAGATTGTACTGCAACCAAATAACCCTCTCACCGTTCTAAAAGCAGGTGAGAATTGAGAACTTCGATTCGGAATCGAACCAGGAGGCCGCATGGATAGTCAAACAACGCATTCTCCAACCTTAGCCAAGTCATCGGCTACATCCAATCGGGAGGCCACTGCACAATCCGATGCGGTATTCACTAAATATGCCAATGCAACTTTACCGAAGCGTTCGGCTTTAACCGCGGGCCTTGAAGCCTATGCGGGAACGTGGGACGCACGCCATGCCTCCCACCTCTTACGCCGAACCTTATTTGGGTACACGGCGTCGGATTTGGCCAAAGCCAAGAGCCTGACCGCCGCCACTTGCGTGGACGCGCTGCTTGATAGCGTGGATGAAGTCATCGCTCCTCCTGTGTCGGTGGATGCATTAAAGGAAACGGTTCCCATTGGACAAACCTGGGTGACTGCCGATTATGACGGAACAATAACCAACGTGCGTGGAAGGTCACTGCAAGCCTGGTGGATGAACCTCATGGTTAATCAAAAGTTTTCGATTCGGGAAAAAATGGTTTTGTTTTGGCATAACCAGTTACCCACCGAAATCGATGCCGTTGGTGATCCGCGTTTAAGCTATCTCCAAAATGTTCTACAGAGAAAATTCGCATTAGGAAATTTCCGTGATCTCGTAAAAGAAATCACTCTGGATTCAGCCATGCTTCGTTACCTAAATGGGAATACCAACACCAATAAAAATCCCAATGAGAATTTTGGTCGCGAACTACAAGAACTGTTTACGATTGGAAAAGGCCCGGAAATATCGGCCGGCAATTATACAAATTATACCGAAGACGATGTGAAGGCTGCGGCCCGTGTAATGACAGGTTGGGTCGATGTTCGGCTTACGATGGAATCGGTATTCGTGGAAAAGAATCATGATGTAACCGATAAGGTTTTTTCCGATGCTTATGGAGGCAAAATCATAAAAGGGAGAGCCGGAGTCGACGGCGCGCTGGAGGTGGACGACCTGCTCGACATGATTTTTGCGCAGGCGGAAACGGCACGATACTTGTGTCGTAAGCTCTATCGTTTCTTTGTGTATTATGCCATCGATGCCCAAGTTGAAACCAATGTCATTGGGCCAATGGCAGCCATGCTGCAAGCCAATGGTTACGAAGTCAAACCCGTAATCGCGTCTCTGTTAAAGAGCGCCCATTTTCACGATGTTTTGAATTTGGGGTGCATGATCAAAAACCCTCTCGATCATGTAGTCGGAACTTTTCGACAATTGGAAATGACCCGTCCAGACGGTGTCGATCCCGTTAAAAGTTATGCGTTTTTAAATGTTCTGGTCACGGAAGCTTCGCGCATGCAAATGGAAATTGGGAATCCTCCCAATGTGGCCGGCTGGGCAGCGTATTATCAAAATCCCGTTTTCTATGAACTTTGGATCAATTCCGATACTCTGCCACGCCGTGTCCAATTGACCGATATCCTTTCTTCCGCAAAAGGCTACGTCTATTATTCCGCAGACAAGAACGCCACTAATTTGGATCCGATCGCCCTAGCCAA
>JAYVCH010000167.1:0-2941 GCA_043750055.1 Fibrobacteria bacterium | reverse complement strand
ATACCCTGAGCCTGTTAACTACTGGCCGCGGCGATTTCACCAACGAGGTCGGTAACCTTACCGACTCCGGATGTGATTTCGGCTAAGGATTCGGCGGTCAGATAAAACAAGTAGTCGTTTTTAAAACAATGTTAATAGGAGTAAACATGAACCTTAAAAAGTTGGCATTCGCCCTTGCGTTAGCGATAGGATTTTCAACCACGCATGCAGCCTCACCCTGTGATGGTAAAACCATGTATAACACGGGAAATTTCATCGCCCCAAGCGCGGCAATTTTTTCCAAGAACCCGTTGCCCTATCTTGGATTGGGAACAGGCACAATTTTGGGACAAACCAATTTTCCGAATGGCGTATTGATGATTCAGTGGCCGACGTCCCCGACGAATTATCTCCTATTGCCCATGGATTACCCATGGTCCGATGCGCTGGCCTCAGGGGCCATAAAGGCAGCCGAAGAGGGACATAGTATCGTGGTCGCGTTTTGCTTCGACCCGGTCACCCCGAATGTTCGATTAATCGACTATGTCATTTTTGGCCGATAAAAAAATCGGGCGAGCGAATCGCCCGCCTATTTGAGATGCGTTCTAATCACCATTTAATCGGCTTTAGGTCCCTGAAGAATCCGCTGCATACAAGGCCTCTGAATTATGCTCTATGGATGGGGCGTAATGGTAAGAATAGTCAACTTATTCTTGCCAGGGCCATAGTACCAGAAAATCCTATACGCTCCCGGCGTTTTATTTTGGGCGTACGATTCAAGAATCTTTTCTCCATCTGGACCCTTCATCCCATGAAATTCATGCGTATTCAGGGAGGGATGGCGAAGGTTCGAGGCCATCAGGGCTATGGTCTTGTCCACAGCCTTGAAAATGGTTTTGTAAGCTGGGCTGCGGAGCGCTTCAAGCTGTCGTTCAGCAACAGCCGATAGGAGAATTTCGAATTGCAAAGCTTACTTCCGCTTTTTCGATTTGTCTTTCGCGGCCCATTCCTTTTTGATTTCGGAATAGGGACGAGTCTTCCCTGCCGCTGCCTGGTCGATTCCGAGTTTCAAGGATGCCAATGCTGTCGGGTTCCTGAATATCCAATGCTCTGGAACGACGGCCATTGGCCTTAACAGGATTTCACCTGAAGGCAAGACTTCGGCGTCAAAGGTATTCACGTCTCGCCCCTGCAGAAGCTTACCGAGCGCAACACGCTTTTTAGTGTCTAAGTGTATAAGTGCCATTTCGTTACCTTTCGACCGCTTCACTTAAATATACCTCCAATGTAGGTAAGTAGGCAAGTAGGTTTGTGGGAAAGTGGGATTTCCCCCCTTAAATCTCGCCTTTTTTTGGCCAATTTGAAGAAACAAAGCATTTTTACTCTTCCTCGGTGGATTCGGTGGTGGAAGGGCCTAGGATGTGGTTAGCAGTCTTCTGGGGAGCGGATGCGGCCTGGATTACAAGTTTTTGTGGTTTCGGAGCTGCTTAAGCCATCAGCCAATATATGCCGCGCTATTGGTTAAAGTGGCCGGGGCAATGTTCGCATACGCGCAAAGGAATGCGGCGCCCATTTCCGCGATCATTTCTTCCTTGCTGTACGATTCATCCCCGAAGGTATTGCCTTCCGTGATGCCTTCACGACCTAAGCGGGTTTGGTGTCCGGTGCTGTGGGTCATTTCGTGGAATAGGGCTCCATAGTATTCGGCTTCAGAGTCGAAAGAATCCTTCTTGGGCATGTTGATGAGGTCTTGAGAAGGGTAATAGCAGGCCCTTTGCTGGTGGTGGATAACCTCCGGGGCTCCTCGGTATCCGTTCGTATTCTTCGATTGGGCTAAAGGTGATGACTGGGGCCGGTGTCTCGATGGTTGGGGCCTCGATGCCTTCGGTTTGCTCGATATTGAAAACTTGTGAATTCTCCGGGAACGATATGCCCACAACCTATATGGTCCAGATTGATGTTTCAGGCTATACCACCGCCACCTTTACCAACTCGGTATTCCTCGATCGTCTCCCCGATGCTACGGGGACAAGCTCAAACCATTATATTCGCTATACCGATGCCACCGGGACCCTTAACGTTACCGGTTCCACCTTCAAGGCCAATAACCCTCCCGCCATTGATGTTCCAGTCGGAACCAAAGGTACTCGCACAGGAAACACCTTTTTACCGTGAACCCGTTAGGGAGAATTAGGCACTAAATTTTTAGCGTGTCAAAATATATTCGAAGGCCCATGGCTAGCTCCTATTCTATAAATAAATGGTATACGGCAATGCTTTGCTTTTTAGTACTAGCGCCGCCTTTATTCTCCAAATCCAATAACGGACAAGCCCAAACAATCGTGAACTCAGAAAAATCGAATTGGGTTTTTAAAGTTCGGGATTTCAGCGGCAGTCATCCGAATTTTGACTTTCAGGCATTAACTGGGAATTTTTTGGAAATGGGAATGGTGCAAACCATACTTGATCCTGACCGCCATAAATGCCCCAGTGCGAGAGATTGCACATCTATTCCGTGATTACTGTCACTCATATCGATATTGCCATCGGGTCTCCATCGTCCAAGACTCCTTATGCGAGCTTTGGCGCAATCATGTCCGACAGACACACCGTTCACCTGGACCTATTCCCGTCGGCAACCCGAAAAAACAACCCTCTACCAGGTGATGCAGCAGCATTTACCAAGCTTCGAGAGAATGTGGACGGACGCAGATTCGGGGAATTGTCTTCCCAAGTTCGTCACAGAGGAACTGCAAAAGTTTTTGACCTGCGGCATTCTGTCATGCGGATTCGCACAAATGCATTGCGACACATGCAGAAAAAGAATACTAGTAGCCTTCAGTTGCAAAGGTCGGGGCTTCTGTCCCAGTTGTATTGGACGCCGCATGAACGAGGGTGCGGCGAACTTGGTGGACCACGTACTACCAGAGGATGTTCCAATACGGCAATGGGTATTGACGCT
>JAYVCH010000166.1:0-7291 GCA_043750055.1 Fibrobacteria bacterium | reverse complement strand
GCGGCAACATCCTTGTAATCCATCGGAACCTTTTTAGCTTCGCCTGTTTCGGGGTCTTCCATATAGGCCATATCAGATCGCCAGTTTTCATAACCACCTAAGGCCAGTAAATAAAATTTATCCGTTAACGCAATTGCAGGTTCAACACGTAAATAAGTTCCCCAGAGCATCATGTCTTTTGCGCCTAAGGCTAACGGTCGAAATTCTCCCGAGATACCATTGATGGATCCGTAGGCGCTTAGAAACAAGTCGTGCCCATAACCAATCGTGGGACCAATATCCCAAGCGCCATCGGCTTCGAGATTAAAAGTCCATTTCTGATGTTTAGGAACAAAATTCGACCGGTTCAATATGGTGGAGGGATGGAATAAATTCGAATCAGCTTGGGCTTTGCTTTCATAGGGTACAAACCCTTCGGACATGGAGAGATAATCGTTGCGAAGTCCGCCACCTTCAGAGCCCGGTGGGTTACCGTATGCCGAGGTCTTATAACTTTCATCGCCTAAACGGCGTTGGTACTTCCCACTGGAAATGGATCCGTCCACCAAGTCATTTCCCCAACGATTATAAGAAGATTGAAACGAGGTACTTAAATCTTGTCCATTCAATCGATACGGAAAATAAAGAACATCCTGAGCAACTTTGGGTTGAAAATGCTGACCATAGGCTAACCGGAAATGGCCATAACCGATTTTAGGTGAAACGGTGACAAGCATGCCGGCCATGTTCTGGGTGTAGGGCGATCCTTCTCCGCGGCCAATAAATTTTCCGGGGCCAACTAGGTTTGAGCCAAATGGAAAAAAGGCATCGACCGGAGTGGCAAAGGAAAAGGGCGAATAAAAGCCTTTAGGAATATAGGCGATATCGGCTTGCACCGGAATGGCTTTCATGTACTTGAGTTTACCGTAGAATGCTGGGATAGGTTTGGTCCAGGTATTACGGTTTGAGGTGATAGGGGAGAAGTGGCTGACCGTATTTCCGGTTGAGTCTTTAACGGCTAATTTGAGAACCGAGTATTTTGTCCACAAGGTATCGAGAATGCTGACGGCGACATCAGCGTGCATCTCCCAGTTTTCGGACAGAGCTCCGCGAAGGTCCATCGAATAAACCTGCGGTTCTTTATAGAAGCCTTCACCAGAGGTCAGGGTGACCGCACGGTTCAACAAGGAGTCGGAATAGGTGGCGTCTTTAATGCCGAACACATTTCTGTACCCCTGTGCAACCGCAATATCGGAACGATAAAGAATACCGATGGTGTTAAATCCAAGGGTAAGATCGCCAATGGTTTTTTCACGAGCTAAATGGACATGATACACATTGCGGAAGGAATCTCCTATGCCGCGGCCCTTTGACTCGGTCGTTTCCCCTGCATACGCAATGTCATTGGAGTAATCAATGTATTCACGTTCGAAGTTATCATATCGTTCAAAAGTACCGTATAAAATTCCCAACTGTAATCCCAAGGGTAGGTCAATACTTTTGAAATCAATCCCATTAAACGCTTTCTTATTCCAAGCAGCGCGCCCCGATTTTTCTCCCTTGGCGATATTGTATTCATAGTAGCGTGACACAGGTTGTTCGACTTCGAAAGGCAAATAGTCCCAAGCAAAGGTCCTTGGCTGTGATTTCCAAATTGTCAAAGGGGAGGCTTCGGTCCAAAGTACGTTTCCCATGCGTAACCAAAACGATGCGGTGACAGTACGTATTGCCAAACCCGCGGCCATGTCTTCGTGGATATTCGCCGTTTCTTCAGATTTATCATGACGGGTTGGTACGCGTGTGTATCCGGTTTTGTCAGGGCCTGCATTCTTGTTTAAAAAATTTCCAGGCAAGGTATGTTGAAAACCTATTTTACTCCACAAAACGGCATTGCGGTTCGCATGGACGATCATTCCCAAGCGCAATAAGGATTCATTGCCTTCATAGTTGGCCTGAGTCCAAGTTTGATCTTTGCTCATATAAGCGGGGTATTTTGAGAAATCATGTTCCTGAATTTTCAGTCGTCCTTCGCCTGAAAAGGAAACGGGACTGGAACCCCCAAAAAGCAAAGTTGAATTGGTATGGGACTCTAGCACATCCAAAGACAAGCCTGCAGTGTCGACGTCTGGATTTTCAATCTTGGTTACATTCAATCCGCCTGGGTCAGCGGCGATGGCGATTTGACCCAACAGCGATAATGCACAAAATGTGAATAAAAGTAGGTGTTCGCTGGCGTATTTTTTTCTCAACAAACCCATTCTCCGGTTTTCCATGCTTTATCCATCCCACTTAATTCTTCCGAGGATGTCGCCCATATTAGGGTGCTATTCTATTAGTGGTTGTTTTTGGTCCCTAGGGTTCCGATTTTAGAAAATTGGATAAGGAATTATTCCTTCACCGCTCCCGCCGTCAATCCAGAAACAATCTGCTTTTGCATCAAGAAAAAAAGGAACATCACAGGCAATGTGGATACTGTTGCCGCAGCCATCATCAGGTCGTAACGATTTTGAAAATTTCCTACGAATAGTCGAATACCCACTGGAATGGTATAAGTTTTTTCGCTAGTGAGTACCCAGGCGAACATAAGTTCATCCCAAGCAGAAAGGAAGACATAAACCCCGGTCGCGATAATTCCGGGCATGGCAGATGGAATAATGATTCGGAAAAAAGCTTGGAAGGGTCCACAGCCATCAACCAACGCAGCTTCTTCTAACTCTTTAGGAAGGGACGCAAAAAATCCGCGCAAAATCCAGATCGAAAAGGGAATAAAATAAGCCGAGTAGGTGAGGATAAGCCCAGTGTAGGTTCCTTTGACAATGATCCCGGTCGCATGGGAGATATTCACGAACATGAGGTAAAGAGGTAAAAGCAACATGATTCCCGGAACCATTTGGGTAGCCAATACCGAATATCCAAATGAACTTTTTCCTGGAAAATTATAGCGGGCTAGAGCATATCCTCCCATTGATGCCAATACCATGGCGATGCACATAACGGACAAGCAGACAATAAAACTGTTTTTTAAATATAGGCCGAAATCTATATTGCGCCATAAATCCACATAGTTACGCCAATGGATATAGAATGCTGGAGCCGGTGCGATTCCGGCGGCAATTCGATGCCCAGAAGAATCCACCATTCTCAAGGTGCCTTTGGGGCCACCGACTAAAACCTTTCCTTCGGCCAAAGGCAAAATGGCCGTGATTCGAGAGGCAGAAATATCTTCATCCCCGGGGTACAGGGTTTTGGCCGTTGTCCCTGTATCCGTTTTGGCTGTATCTTGAATACCCAAGGAGGCAATCTTCATTGAGGTAATTCCTCTTGAATCCCCGATCCAAAGGTTTTCTGAACTTCCTGTTACTGTTGTGATAACACCCCCATTTTCGGGACGGTCAATCCAAGTCAATACACTTTCAGCCGTAATAGAATAGAGGTAGGCGCGAGAATCAGCTGTGATCAACATCCGATTCGAATCTAAAATGCAAACTTGATTTGGAGCGGCGGGTAATTTCGAGTTTCCTACAATTGATTTTCCCTTCGTACCGGAAGGGCTGTGCATGAAAAAAATACCATCGGTCCCAACTAAAGCAATACTGTCCATATTCGGTGTAGAAACCAATTTGCGAATGAGACCCGTTTCATCGCTTGAAATTTCAGGAACTGTAGCGAATTTTTCAGAAATCACATTGAAGGAGGTGACACCCGGATAGCCTTTGAATTCAAAAGATAGGAAAATAAGATCTTTGGATTTAATAAGGGAGGAAGCTGAAACTTCATTCACCCACAAGGTTTTCCAATCCTTTCCATAAACGGTGGCCAAGGTGGGGATGGAAAAGTCCTTGGTTTTTTTAAAGGAATTAATATCGACAGCTTGTAAGCCGCGATTGCTGGATAGCACCCAAAGGGTATTTATATCGAGTAAATAACTCGTGGCAAATGTGCCGAGATTTAGATGTTTGGACTTTACCAGATTAGTTTTATCAAAGAGAGTTATTCCGCCATCTGCGCTACCGGCTAAATACCCAGAGGCGGTTTCAGCCAGAAAAGTCACTTCGTTTTGGCGTCGTCCCGGTGTGGTTTTTCCCGCTAGAATTTCCTGATTGTCTTTGACTCCACAATAAACCATCCACGCGATGGGAACAAGGTTAACCAATACGAGGAACCAGGTGATCACGGTCAGCGAATTATGGCGTAATCTTTTTCTGCTTGCGTAGGACATACTTTATTGACCTATTTTCCCGACAAATTTTCTTTAAAAATTCGGTACCAGATAAAGACGAGTACCATCATGGCAAGCATCAGAAGGGAGGACATGGCTGCGCCCGATCCGAAGTCCCACATTTGGAACGAATTTCGGAAAAGATTAGTCATGAGTAAATCGCCATGTTTGCCCGGAAAGCCTGCGCCGTTACCAAACATCATGATCACGATATTAAAGGAATAGACATTGAAAATCAATCCATGCAAAATAAGGATGGCCCAAACCGGTTTTAATAACGGCCATGTGATGCGACGAAAGGCTTGCCAAGCATTGGCCCCATCAATTTCGGCGGCCTCATAGACATCTTTTGAAATCCCCTGCAAACCGGCTAAAAGCATCAACATCGAAAAGGGCCACTGACGCCATATAGTCGGTATGACAATTGCCCACAAGGTATTGCTACCAATGAGCCAAGATGGTTTATCGTGAAGGATATGAAGCCAATCCACGAGAATGATGTTGACCAGTCCTACTTCCTTTTGCCAAAGAAATCCCCAAAGCAATCCTACGACATAGGTGGGTACGATCCAAGGAAAGAGCATCAAGGTTCTAGCCACGGACCGGCCACGGAATTCTTGATTGACGAGCAAAGCGGCAAGCATCCCCACGGTTAATGTGCCAATCGTCACGAGTATTGTATAAATAATGGTGTTTCGAGTCGCGTCCCACAAGCCGGAACGAATCGGACTATTGGGATTGAAAAGAATATTTTGGAAATTCTCCAGTCCCGCAAAGGGTGCGCCCAGATAATCCAATAGTTTTTCTTTACGACTGCGCAAAAAGGCTAAGTATAGTCCTTGTCCAATGGGAAGAACCTGCAGTAGCAGCATCCCAACTACCGTTGGAAGCAAGAACAAATACGGAACCCGATGGCGCTTTAGGCCTGAGACCAGTTTATTCACTCCACGGCCGCCATGGGCTTATCCAAAAGCGCTTTTTGTTCAGGATGATTTGCAAAATGAGCTTGGATTTGAGCGTCGATATCCTTGGTAGCCGCTTCTACTTCAGCGCGTACAGCGTCTTCGGAATAGGGGCCATTGGCTTCTGCGGCCAGGTCAAAAAGATTACCAAGGCGTTTCATGAGTACGGAGGTTTCAATTTCTCCCCAGTAGGGAACACTAGGATAGATTTTGCCATATTGAACCTGGTCGCGAAAAACTTTTCTCTTTTTGTCCTTCATGAAATAAGGACTCTCAAACACGGATTTTAGCGATGGTAAAAACCCAGAAATTTCCGCATGCGCTAGTTGAGTCGCGCTATCTGCACAAAGGAATCGAATCAATAGTTTAGCCGCCTGCGGTGATTTGCTCGACTTGAAAATAGCCAGGTGGGATCCACCCATGAATAGGGCGCGGCCTTTGGGACCCGCAGGGGGTAACATGACGTCATAATTTTCTGAAACGTGTGAGCCTGCCGAACCGCCTTGTTCGGGAGGGCGACTTAAGTAAACATTTTTTATAGTGGATTCAAAAATGGAGGCAACGCGCCCGGCATCAAAATCTGCGGAGACTTGCGCTGTATTTTTTTCCATGTTCGTTTTGGGATTAAGACCGCTTCGAACCATATCGAGATAAAACAAGATGCCCTTCATCGACTCGGGGCTGTTCAAGGTGCACTTGTCTCCCTTTTCATTCAGGAAATCGCCACCCGCTCCCCAGATCCAGGGAGCAAAATTATGGACCACATTCCAATCATTCTTTCCTGGAAATCCCACCGGGGAAATGAATTCCCTATTGTTTTTGATTCGGGCAGCTTTAATTTTTTTTAAGCCAGCAATATAGTCTTCCCAAGTACCCATTTTTTTTGTGTCCACGCCCGCCTGTTCAAAAACGTCGGTTCGGTAAAACATGGGGCGTACATCGATGAACCAAGGTAGCGATGTTGTATGTGTTGAAAGTCTGGGTCTTGCCGCTTTATAGGTTGCCGGCATGAAGGATTCTTTCATCTTCAGGTCGCGGTCCAAATCATCGATGGGAAGTAATGCTCCCAGGTCGGTTAGGAATGGAGTCCATGTGGTTCCAAGTTGGACAACGTCGGGGCCATCACCGGCTATGGCCGCAGTAGTTAATTTTGTCCAGGCGCTTCCCCAATCTAAAACCGAAACCTTGACTTTGATCTCGGGATGGGCGACCTTAAACGGTTCCAACAACGCGTCCATATCTTTTTCAGGTTTAGGAGTATTGGGCATCACCCAAAGTAATAGTTCGCCCGATTCCTTGACGACCATATCCGTTGAGGTTTTAGCTTTGTCCCCGGATTGGCATCCGGCCAGTACCACCGCTATCGGCAGACATACAAGTCCACGTTTTGCATAATGCATCATCTTGCCATAAAGGTTCGTCATATCATCCTCTAACTATTTTTTGGATTGAAAATTTAGGGATCAAAGAAATGCAAATGTTCGGCAATTGGGATCAAAGTCACTCGATCGCCACGCTTGACTGCCATTTCAGGACTGACTCGTGCAACGGCTCTATGTTCACCTGCACGGCAGTATACCAAGGTCTCGGCTCCTAAGGGTTCGACCACTTCGATCTCGGCTGCCAATCCGTTTTCGCCGGCATTCTCCACTCGTAAATGCTCCGGTCGTATTCCCAGAATGGGTTTAAAGGCGCTCCGTCCAGGAGAATCACCGGCCTTAATACCCAGGGAACCCGAACCTGTGATGGTTAAAGTATCTCCCGTCCATTCACAAGGCAGAAAATTCATGGGCGGCATGCCAATGAAACCGGCTACAAATCGGTTTGCGGGATGACGATACAATTCCATTGGCGTTCCAAATTGTTGGATGACACCGTCCTTCATGCATACGATACGATGGCCCATGGTCATGGCTTCAGTTTGGTCATGGGTGACATAAATCATGGTGGTTTGCAATTGAGCGGAGAGGCGGGAAATTTCAACCCGCATTTGTACACGCATTTTGGCATCAAGGTTAGAGAGCGGTTCGTCGAACAGGAATACTTTGGGTTTGCGCACAATGGCGCGACCCAGTGCCACGCGCTGTCTTTGTCCCCCCGATAAAGCCTTGGGCTTTCGAGACAAGTAGGG
>JAYVCH010000165.1:0-15230 GCA_043750055.1 Fibrobacteria bacterium | reverse complement strand
CTCCTTTTCTTCCAGTCTTCGAATTTCTGCTATTTCGGTAAACGTAATAGTGACAGGCTCCATCTCAACTACATTTTCTGAAAAATACATCTGACATGCTTTGATTTCTATCCGAAGATTCCAACGAGGGGCATAGTAAAAGACAACGGCGGCAAAAATTAGAAAGACTCCACCAGCCAAAATATGGACCGTTGCTAGCAACAGTCCACAAACTAAAAACACCCCACCCATTCCATAACGGGAAAAATGTTTTCTTTTCAGTGGCCGATAAATCATAGGTGATAAAATTCCATCCGGGTATAAACAACCGGAAACTTAGGGCTTAAGCTTCTTCATTTCCGTTTCCACCATCTCCCGGTTTTTTCGGACCTTTTGGCTCACCGGCAGTTCCGGAAAATAAAAAAGACAACTGTCGAGCTCCGATGCCGTTTTATTGAGATTGACTTTCTTTAATGAATCGCTGACTGCTTTTTTAAAATCCTTAAAGGCACCGGCAGCGGCTTTTCGTTTCTCTTCACAATATCGATCCCCAATTTGGTTTTTCTTTTCTTTAACCCAGGCTTGATCGCCAGCTTTATCCAACATTTTCAGAGCTGCGATATATCTTCCCTGAGCCGCAAGCGTATCGGCCTGAACACCCAGCATGGTTAATTCAGAACTTGTGGCAGACATGGCCGGTGTCGTCGCTACAGGAGAGGTTCCTTGTGGTGATACAGCTCCCGATGCTAAGGGGTTTTCCACTGGATTCGGAAGTTTGGAATTATCAACCGTGGCTGAAGCATCCGGGATTTTTGACTGCCCAAGCTGAGATGATGCTCCTTTTGCATTGCGCCGATCCCTATCCCAAGAACGGTTCGCCAGTTTTTTCAATTCCCGTTGAATTTTAACGTCGGGGACTTGTTCCAAAAGCACTTTCACTTGCTTATTGATTTCGTCATGATTGATTTCAGCAGCATAACTTTCATTCACATCTTTCAGCCGTTTTTTTAAGGAGTCAGCAAGTGTTGATTGCAAAGCATCCGACAAGGTTAGGCCCCACTGTGCTTCTTCCATAATGAAGGCAATGGCGGCTTTACTCTGGACAATTTCTTTCCAACGAGCCCGTGCCTTTTCCCAATCTCTATCCTTCACGTTTTTATCCGCCGACTGTGAGGCGGAATGGATCACTTCTTGAAATGAAAGCCTTTCCTCATTGGTCACCGAATAAACGCGCTCCCCATTTTCCTTAGCTTTAATCCCACCATGACGCAGGGCCGCTTCGAGCATATCATAAGCTTGTCGGCTTTTTTTCAAGGTTTCTTTATCGAGAGATTTTGGATCAGGATTATGCAACACAAGCATTCGATAGCCAAGCAGAAGATCGAGAACCTGAGCATCTTCAGGTGTTTTGATCGCTTTTGCCAAATCGGCCAGGTCATGACCTTCATCCACCTTCACTGCGGATGCATTGGCCTTATCCTCTTTTTGTGAACCTGTTTTATTCCCTCCCGATCCTGCGCAACCCAGGAAAACCAAGGTCGTAGCAAGCATTGCTAGGGCCGCAATCAAAGCGGATAGACACACCTTGCGTTCCGTTCCTTTTTCCAGATTCATTGCCTCTCCCGGAAAATTCAATGATAAAGAATTCATTTTATTCCTCCCGAATTAGGATGGTGGTATAGGCAGCAGGGTCTTCGGCCCCTTCGCCCCCCGACACTTCATCGGAGAAGTCTTCGGAATAATTGCCCACCTTTGCTTTGATAGCTGCCTCATCGGCCCCTTGTAAGGGTAAGCCGAATCGTTTAGACACCAAATAGCGTACATATTTTTCCTGTTGAAACAAAGGCGCCAAGCCCGTTGTTTGCAAGTCCAAATCCAACATATCGAGACGAGTGTAAAAACTATCAATTTGTGCGATAGAACGCGCCTGGGCAATCCATGCAGGAATCGCTACTGAACTACCCGTGCCTTTGAAACCTTTGCGGAGCATGGATTCATTGTCGTCAAAGCCGACATAATCTCCGATGGCATACCCGCTTTGAGAATCGAAACCTTTATTCACCCCCTTGGGAGCAGCGACAAATCCTAAAAACGCCCCATTACGATAATCGTTGGTTGTGCCGGTCTTACCGAAGGCAGGCATGACCATATCCGGTCCGCCTTTGGGACCAAGCGGCACTTTCAACTGGTGGCCGATTTGTTGTCCCGTACCCCCCTTGACCACCGCGCCTAAAATGGCCTCGATGCCAAACCGTGTCCGTTCGGAAATGACCTTTTCACGTTCGAGAAAATCTTCAAAAATGACGGTGCCATCATGAAGACAAATTTTATCGATAAAGAGTTGGCTTTCACCAAGCTTGCTCTTGTAGACATAGCCATCTTTAAGCGCCTGGTAAGCATTTACCGCTTCACCCAAGGTGATCACATTCACGCCCAAGGGGAAAGAAATAACCGGATCTAGAGGCGAGGTGATTCCCAGTTTTCGACTGAAATAAACGATGTAATGTAAAGCCGCCAAGGCTCGAAAGTCTTGAGATGCAAATAAATTTTCTTTCGTGTATCCGGGCGTTTCTTCGGTCGATCTGGAATTCTGTTTGGTTTGAAGTCTTTTCAGGGTTGATATTCCGATTTCACCTTCTACCAAAATAGAGTCAGAACCCATCCATGCTTCCGGTTCGCCAATGGGTGTCCAACCACTATCGGGACGTTGAGCAAAAATCCCCACTGCCCCGGTTGCATTACTTCTAGCGACAGAATAGTGAATAACACCCGTCGCTCGATTTTCAAAGGCCTTCGCTTCCGCAACATACGCTAAATAATTTCGTTCCAACAGACGGGCTCGTATTATGTCTTCCTTATCACTAGACCCAAGATATTTTTGTTGTTCTTTGATGAAGCCCATTCCGTAAGGCAAACTTTTCAGTTCTTCCGCCTCCGCAACCTTGCCTTCAAAAGTCAGGTCAAGGACCAAATCGGATACTTCTTTTTGATACTCTAATTCCAGAATCCTATCCTGATTCAAAACCAAACCAAGGGAATCGCGCACAAAAATTTCAAACTCGCCGTGCATATTGAAATTCTCCGGCGCCATACCGATGTCGCGAGCGATTTCCCAAAAGTGGGCGAAAGTAGTTTTATCGAATAGATGGTAAAGCAAAAAAATGCTTGCGATATTTTCCGAGCGACGTCCTGCCCATGCCATACTAACGGTATCCTCGGGGGCATGGTCGGGTTTGGGGAAATAAAAGACATTTCCCATTCGAAACAGTTGCCGATAATTAGGAAGAATATCCAATGGCTTCCAACCTAATTCCAACGCAGCCGCATAGACAAGGGGCTTGAAGGCCGAGCCAAACTGCCTGCGTGCTTGGTTCACTCGATCATAACCGGTATTTCCGAAACCGCCCACATTGGCCAGCACCTTGCCATCGTGCAGAATCTGCGCCCCCCCTTGAACCTCGGGATGCTGAACAATTTCGAGTTCCACCGGCCCGTCGGGTACCGGCGTTCCATTGGGATGGAAAACGTAGGGAGTGGCGCAAAGAACCACTCGGCCTTCCGAAAAGTTCTTACGAAGCACTTCGGTACGAACAGCCACGGAGGGCAAATCTAAAGAACCGGTTTCATGATAATTCCAGTTGCGTAAAAACTTCTCAACCGCGGCGGGAGGAATCACCCCATTGGCGGACCCAAAAGACAATTCCATCCTTTGTAAACTCCCATCCTTTTTGGGAGGAGGAGAAGACGTTATCCGTCCCGTATAAATCTCCCCAGGCGAAAAAGAACTGACCAAGGTCACTTGCGTATCCTTAGGCGGATGATAGCCGCGTAAAATAAGATCCAATCTGGCGAGGTTGGTATAAGTCGAGTACTCGGCGGCCCGTTGCATATCCGCATTCAGGGTTGTATAGATATGTAAACCCTCGATCATGAAATCGTCGACGTCATTCTTTTCTAGTATAGCCTGCATCGCGGGAGATTCAAGAATGCGCTTGGCCTTGACCATATTAGTCGATAAGGTAAACCGGAAGGCACCGCGGTGGAATTCAAGCTTCTGATGAGATGCCTCATCATATTGCTGTTTAGTGATTTTCTTGAGTTGATACAACTGCTTAAGCACATAGGCCACACGGTATTCCCCTTTGCGAAGGGCTTGTTCCTTTTTTTCCATTGTCTCTTGAATAAAGGGGTTGTACTGGTTGGGGCCTTTCACCGAACCTGCGATAAAGGCGCATTCCAAGATATTCAGGTTGGATAATTCCTTGTTGAAAAAATAGCGTGCCGCGATTCGCACTCCGTGGCCATTCCCGGAAACGAAAAACTGATTGAGATAGAATTCGAGAATTTCTTGCTTAGTGAAGTTATGTTCCAAACGAAAAGCATTGACCAATTCCTTGACCTTACCCGCTAGGGTCCGACCTTTTCGGTTGAATAGGTTTTTTGCGGTTTGCTGGGTCAGGGTACTTCCCCCTCGACGCAAGCTACCATGCTTAAGATTGTCGAGCATAGCATTCGCAAAAGCTCGGGGATCGATTCCATGATGTTCAAAAAAATTATGGTCTTCCGCCGCAACCAAAGATTGGATCAAGATGGGTGGAATGGAATCATAGGGAACATAATCCCGATGCTGGCCTTCGTAAAAAGTACCGACCTTGGTTTTCCCATCCGAGAAATAGACGGTGCTTTCCTTCGAAAGGATTTGCATGATCCCTTCACGAGTAAAAGTATTCCCGGGATTTTGACGGATAGTGACAAAGAGGGTGCCGATACCGGCAACGGCGGCCACCACCCCTAGTCCGAATCCGCCTAGCAATAGCCAAATTAATTTTCTTAATAAACCCATGATAGGAGTTCAAAAGTAGTTCAACCCATCCTTTGGGTCAGGTAGTCATGAGAGAAAAATCAGAGTTTTCTCATTCCTTTTGTTTCAAGCGGCGAAAATTGGAAATGACCGCGTCCGCCTCGCCGATAAGGAATTGCAGTTCCGACGCCTTGGAAACGGCCTCGGAGATTTTCGTCTCTTCTTCGGTCGCGTTCTTGATCTCGGTTTTCAAGTCCTCCATCATGAGCCGTAGGTTCTGAATTTGACTTTGCGCCTCCTCAATGAGGGTACGCTCCTTGGCAAGCAACTTGAACTTTTCCTCGACTTCACTCATTGACGATACGATGCCTTTCACTGCGTCTTGGGTCTTGATGACCAACGTTTCTTCCGCACGCAAGCCTTCCACCTTTTCATGCACCGATTTCATCATGACATGCAGAGATTCCACCGATTTACGAGCGTCATGAATGACACTCTTTTCATTACGGAGCAGAGTCATCCGATTTTCCATATCTGCAACGACCTCCAGTACCTCTTGGATTTTCACGTCCAAGGCCGACATCGCGAATTGGCGTTTTTCAAGAGTTCCCATGTTCTCTTCCATCGCCATCAAGAAGCCATCAACCTTTTTAAGGCGTTCCTCTGCTTGCTTGATCGTCATCTTATGGGCATTGACGGACTCAAGTCCGTAACCGATCTCCTCTTGAAGTCGCTTCAGCTTGACTCGGTCGGAATCAAATTGGGCGAGCAACTCGCCACTTTGAAAACCGATTTTTTTCTGTTCCTCCTCAAAAGCATATGCAAGTTGGCGATGCGACTCGAGTGATTCACGGAATTGGGCTTCCTGTTTGGCCACTTCAGCTTTCTGTTCCGCAATGCGGACGAATCCTCCATCGACTTCCTTACCAATCCGATCAAGCTCTGAAAGCCTTCCCTCAAGGGTGCGCAGCTTGTCGCCATACTGCAAGAGCTCATGAGTTTTCAACTCAAGAACGCAGGCATGATTTTCGGTCTCATCGATTTTTACACCCAGAGCAGTCAATGAAGCTTGCCGAGACAATTGCGCCATTATTTTGTCGTCGGATTCGACGATGAGGGCCTCCACCTTGGACATCTTGCCTTCCAGAGTCACAAAGCCGTCCAACTTGGTCTTCACGTCTTGGATGCGGTTTTCCGTCTGACCCAAGAGCTTATTGAGGCCATTGACCTTTCCATCCACTTCAGCGATGTCTTCTTCGCGGTGCTTCAAGAATTCAAGGTTTTGCATCACGGATTCCGATTGCTTGCGCGCTTCATCAGCCAGGTTGCGGAGTGAAGACATTTCCTCCCGGCGGGCTTCCAAGGTTTCCATGACGCGGAGAACATCGTTCTCCCCCTTGCGGATCTCCTCGACTCTGCCTTCAACCTTCTTCAGTTCATCGCCCAGGTGAGAGGCAACTGCCAACTCCTGGTGAAAACTCTTCACCCATTCCTCCACCTTGGCTATCTTGCTTTCCAACTTTTCCACCGAATTCCATTGCTTGTGAATTTTCTCTACCTTCTTGTCCACGCCAACGAGAGTATCCTGGAATCCGTCGATCAGTTTTTTGGTCGTTTCCAATTGAAAGTTATTTTTGAGGATGGTATTCATGGTGGCGTCCATGCTCTTTACAATGAGGCCAGCCTCCTTCGCCCGATTGGAGGCTTCGTCAATGTTCTTCTGACTCTTGTGAAATTCGGACAGCCTCAGTTGGAATTCCTCGCCCAACTTGGCCATCTCCTCGACGCTTTGACGACTTTCTTTCATCACGATTTCGAATCGCTCCACCTGCTGTAATGACTGCTTCGATTCCAGAAGACGACTTTCCAAGGCCTCGATATTTACTTGAGTCTTGCCGATGATCTTATTTTGCTGGGTAATCTCGCGAATCTTCTCTTCCATTTCCCAGAAAAGGGTTGTGAGACGACCATTCTCCACATTAACGCGTTCTACGACCATTCGCTGTTTACCTAGGGATTGTAGCTTGGATTCGATCCAGGATTTTTGGCTGCTTACTAGTTCCATCTTGCCCTTGAGCTCAAGGACTTCGTGTTGCCTTTCCGTCATGGATTCCATTTGCTTACCGAGTGAATGAGCGAGCACGGACATTTCCCCGAGCCTGGCCTCCAGCTTGGCTTCTGATTCCTTAGCTTGGGCGAAGCCTTCCGAGAGCGCACGCAAATCTTCCATCGCGGGTAAGGTCCCGACGAAGGTAGCCAAAGGCAAGCCATTTTCGTCCTTCATTTCAGATAGGATAGTGCGCACCGTTGCCTTCAAATCCGGAACGGATTTGGCCTGTGCATTTTCGGAAAGCATTCGATGCAGCGTGTCATGACCGCGTTTCATCGTCTCATTTTCACGAGTCAGGGTCTCAAATTCGGCGCGCATGCGGATCATCTCCGCCATCAATCCCGCCGTTTCCTGGGCATTGGATTCGACCTGATCGCCCATTGACCAAGAACCTATGATGCGTGAATCCGGTATTCCGTCCTTTTCATCATTGTGATCATTGTGATCATCGGCTGAATTTTTCATGCGTCACTCCGTTATAATAAGCCATCCGCCTGGACCTTGGTCCAATCGCAGACTCTTGAATTCCGAGCTTCGTTGTACACCTTGGGGTGCTATGGCGACATAATCCTGCCTGAAGGTTACTTTCACGCGCGAATACGTTTCTGATTCGATACGTGGTTCTTTGATCTCCATCTCGATTTTGGATTTAGCCCCGAAAATCTTGCGCTTTCTGTCGAGGAAAGATTTTTTGTCCCTACCCTGCTTGTCCCGGAAAGAAGCATCGTAATTAGCGGCATAAGCATCGATAGAACGGCTTGTCCAATCGGTGCGCCATTGCTCAAGCCTTGTGAGAATGTCCTTGCGATCTTCGTCGGTCAGCGGCCGCATTGCCAATTCAGGGAACGCCTTCGCTTCCTTGGCCACATATTTCCGGGCTTGCTCCAGTATCTTATCCTTGGAGTCACTTTCCGACTGAGACTTTCGGGCGTAAGCCTCGGCGATGGCGGGGTATTCGGATTCCATACCGACCAAGTCGATTTGGTGCGCGGGATCGGGCGCCAAGCTGTCGGATAGAATGATGACGGGTGTGGCAATGTCGGCATAGGCGGCCAATGCTAGGATATCTTCATTTGCCAGCGATAGGCAACCGTGGGTATAAGTGGGTTGGTTTCCCATTATCACGCCGTGGATCCAAATGCCATTTCCGGTTTTCCCATCGGCCAAATCCCCAGGCCTGGGATAATTAAGCTTGAATATCAACGGCCCGTACATTGGGCCCTTTTCAGGACCTGCCCCCAGGCTGGTGATCCAAAAGCGCCCTTCCGGTGTTCGAAGATCCCCATTATCACCTTTGTCTCCCGAATTTCGACCGATAGCCATTGGGAAGGCTGCCAACCTTTTCCATGTGGAATCCTCGTTCTTATAAACATAAAGTGTCCGGTCGCGCTTGCACGCAAGAAGAACATTGCCTTCCTTTGGGTAACTTACAGGTTTCGGTATCTCAGGAGTTTCGGGTTGTGCGACCTGGGGCGGAATAACCGATGGGAGAACTTTCTCAGGCGGAATCGGGAGCGGAGTAATCGGCTTCATCTCGACCTTAGGGGCTAAAATGACGTCAGGCATGTTTGGTGAAGGAATTCGATAGTGGAAGATCATGAAGGATAAGGCCGCCAATACCGAGACCAATCCTAAAGGAAAAGACCGGTATTTCCGGTTGGGTCCATTCAAAAGCCGGGAAGAGCCGTCAGAAACCCGGTAGTCGCGGAATGCGTCCGCAACAGCACGATTGTTTTTCCAAACCGCCAGGCTTACAAATGCCTGGTAAATGGCGCGATGGATAATGTATTCAGGCCTGAGTTGAAGTCGCACGATTAGCCCATTATATAAGTTGCCGAACGATTTTTGCAACCTATTTCTAAGGCTGACAAATGGCTTTAACTTTCACAGAAAAACTCAAATACCGTTATGCAACTATGAGTTTTTCAGCTAATGAGGGTATTTGTAGGCTTCTCGTCCAATAACTATACTTTCCAGCTTCAGTGCTTTGCGAAGCCGCTAGTGCCAGACGAGGTTTTCCCTTCCATTGTGTAGGGGTTTCCGACGGAAGGAGGGGTGGCCGAGTGGCTTAAGGCGACGGTTTGCTAAATCGTTGAACTGTTACAGGTTCCGGGGGTTCGAATCCCCCCTCCTCCGCCGCGGAATACTTGATTCTGCGCCGGCTTCGCAAAGCTTAAATCTACACCGGACCGACTAGACCCTAACCTTTCGCAACCACGGAAACGCCCCATGCCTGTCCCCGCCAAAGCCCGCGTACGTTTCGCACCCAGTCCTACCGGCTACCTCCATGTAGGCGGCGCCCGAACCGCTATCTTCAACTGGCTTTTCGCAAAACATATCGGCGGCGATTTTTTACTGCGGATCGAAGACACCGACCAGGCTCGGTATGATGAAAAGGCCTTTCACGATCTCATCGCGGACCTGAAATGGTTAGGTCTGGATTGGGACGAGGGTCCAGAAGTGGGTGGTCCACATGCTCCCTATTTCCAATCCCAACGTCTTTCTCTATATCATGAACATGCTCAAATCTTGATTCAGGGCGGACATGCCTACCCCTGCTTTTGCACCTCCGAACGGATGGATATGCTTCGCGAGCAACAGAAATTAAACAAGTTGCCAACCGGCTATGACCGGCTCTGTCGCAGTATTCCCGCCGATGTTGCCAAAGGCCGCGTGGATGCGGGCGAGAAACATACTGTTCGCCTCAAGGTTCCCTTTCACGGTAACACCGTGTTCAAAGATTTCCTGCGCGGTACCATCGATTATCAAAACCGAATTCTGGACGATATGGTTTTGATGAAAACGGATGGCTTTCCCACCTACCATTTAGCCAATGTCGTTGACGATCATTTTATGCAAATCACGCATGTGCTTCGCGGAGATGAATGGATTCCCAGTACCCCCCGGCATATTCTTCTCTATCAGGCCTTCGGTTGGGAACCACCCACCTTCGTTCACCTTCCCGTTATTCTGTCAGCGGATGGTGGAAAATTGAGCAAGCGTAAAGGCGCAGCCTCAGTCGGCGACTACCGCGATTTGGGCTACCTGCCTCATACCATGGTTAATTTTTTGTCCTTACTTGGCTGGAGTCCTGGGGACAATTTGGAAATCATGGAAACGGAAAAATTGATCGAGATGTTCACGCTGGAGAAAATCAATCCCAAAAGCGCGGCCTTCGATGAAAAGAAACTGGAGTGGATGAACGGCCAGTATTTCATGCGACGTTCACCGGAATTTTTTATTCCCTTAGTCAAGCCCCTGTGGGCGGCGGCAGGCGTAAACCTAAGTGCCTTCTCGGACAGCTATATTCATACTGCCGTGACCTTGCTTAAGGATCGTTCCAAACGCATGCCGGATTTCGTTACGTACGGAATGTTCTTTTTCAATGACCCGGAAACCTATGATGAAAAAACCGCGAAGAAATATTTCGGACCTGGGTCAGAAAAACTGCTCGAAGGTTTGTTAGAGGGTTTAGAAACGGCACCGGATTTCCAAACGCCAACCTTGGAAGGGATTTACCGTTCCAGTGCTGAAAAGCTTGGCGTCAAAGGCGGAGACTTGATCCACCCTACCCGCTTGGCCATTTCAGGAATTCCATTCGGTCCGGGCCTCTTTGAATTGATGGCCGCACTCGGTCGTGAGACCGTGCTGCGTCGAATGCGCAAGGCTATCGAAGCCATCCTGAGCGGCCAAGTTCGTACGGCACCGACGCCCTAAGTCTTTTTGGAGGAACAGATGGTTCGGGAAACCTCCACTGGGATAAACCCCACATCGACGGTTACGAGCTCCAAAGGTGAGCCGCTGCATATCCTCAAGCAAATCCGCATGGCCCAAGGTTTGGAGGCGCCGGATTCTCGCCTTCCTCCCTTAAATAATAAAACCGCAAAAATGCATAAGATGGTTCAGTTACTGCAAGAGTCCAAACTGGGACTAGGCATAACGCATTTATCCGACACTCTGGGAGTGGTTGAGCGAACAATCAAACGATACCTCTCCGATATTCGCAGGCTGAGATTCGATTTGGTTTCCGAACAAGGTACTAGGCGAAAGCTCCTCTACCGCATCATGCGGGGCGCGGCCACACCACGCCATTTTTTACCGGCTTTGAAAAAAATTAGCACAGAGTTGCATGCCGGAGGTAATCCGAAATATACCGCCTTGATAGCGCAGCTCATAAAGTTTTTAGAGGAGAAAGAAAACGACCAAGAACCGTCCATGGATTTGGAAAATTTACCCGTCGGTCCCGATACCTATTATATCCATCACGGCCCATTCGCCGAAGCGGACCCGATCCCGGGAACTTTAAAGCGTTTGGAACAGGCCATCACAAACCGTTCCATCGTTCGCATCGTTTATTCCGGGCTCAACCATGGGTCAGAAGAATATCGTTTTTATCCCTATGCGCTAAGTTTAAGGGTCGGCACGCTCTATCTCATTGGACATCAAGGGAAAAATGATGGCCCTTTTAAAAGCCTCTCGGTGAAAAGAATTCATCGGTGTATCTCTACTAAAGAGTCCTTTGAACGAAAAGCGTTTAGTCCCGCCGAGTATTACAAATACTGTTTTGGCCAATGGGCTCGGCAAGCAGAAGAAATACCAGAAACCATACTTTTAGCCCTAAAGGCCCCATGGCTGGAAAAATTTCTATCCGAAAGTCATTTTGATCCGCCAGGAAAAATCAAACGGGTGGGTAAAGAAGTTCAGTTTGAACTGAAGCTCGTGATTAAACCTGATTTCATAAATTGGATATTGTCGCTTACCCCTGATTTGATCCCCATCAAACCCGAGTCCTTGCGACGGGATGTCCAGGAACGTTTGTTAAAAGGCTTGGCTCTTTTACCCCTCGGACCTAATTAGCCACCCAATTTTTTTAATCCTTGAGGTTTCCGCTTCCCCACGTTCTTAATAACCCCACCACATCATCCATGGTTGGACTTCGTCCATTGCGAACATACCATCCCGAATTGCCCACGCCAGAATAGAGCGAGTCAAGGACAGATAAATCCCCGAGCAAGCCGCCACAAAAGCCCCCATTAAAATGATCGCCCGCGCCTGTGGATAAAACTGGCTTGGGACAATAGGGACCTTCAATGCCAGCACTTTCATTTCCGATGGAGGCACCGGCGTATTTGATGGCATGCACAACGACGCCATGAATTCCCATACGTTCACGCACAAGGATAGAAGTGTCTTCTACACCTTTTACGGATTCGACAGGCTTATCCTTAAGCCCCAACACTTCGCTAACCTGTTCGGATTCGCGGAGGTTCAGCCCAAAAATGACTTCCGTCTTTTTGCTGAGTGCTTGAATCTGACCTAAGACCTGTTCCAAATCGGCATGAGAGCGCTTTTCTGGATCGGCTAAGTCGAAGAAAAATTTGACGCGGCAACCTTCGGGCACCATGCGAATAATATTCTCCAAAATTTCGCCCATTTCCGTTAACATGGTCCAGTTGGTCACTGCTACCATATCAGACAAGAAAAATAATTCTCTCAAAACCGACTCGCCCACCACCTCAAGAAGGCGGGACCAGCACATATCCTTAATCGTGTTGAGCTTTCCGAGCATCAACTTTCCATCATTGAACTCCAGTGCATCGGTATGTCCTGGAATACCGACCGTCACAATTTTGCAGATGTTTTTCAGTGGCTTGAAGACAGGATGGATTTCAGGATATCCCAACATGCCAATGCAAGTGACTTGACATCCCATTCCCGATGCAGCCATTGCCATTAGCGGACCGTTGCCACCCAATTTCTCTTGCTGTGGAACTAATTCAATATTGGCCGATTTTCCCGCCGCGGACGCAATTCGAGTGCCAAGTTCGGTTAAGGTTTGAATGCGCTCGAATTCATTTTGGTTTTTTCGGCTGGCGACCACATGAATGATTTCATCCACGAATCCGTCAAAACCGACCAGAAATTTTTTTGTTCGCAAAACACTTTTCCGTGCCGAAATGGCATCGGCTGCTCCTAAAATATCCTTTGTTTGACTCACAGTTCCCTTCCAGCCTAGATTAAGACGCTTATACCTGAACCAAATCCGTCATGGAGTTTTGATGATTTTGTTAACCAGAGACCTTATCGATTCAAAGCGATATCGATGGTCGGATAAAGAGGTATCATATCCGTTATGCCTGCAATTTCGAGCACTTCAACGACGTGTCCGGATTGGCAAACGACTTTAAATTGGCACTGACTGTCAATGCCCCATTTGATCAACTTGGAGAACTCACCCAAGCCCACGCTCGAAAGCATGGTAACCCCGGTACAATCAAGGATAACTTTTTCCGGTTTCAGTAGCCGAAGGTGGACGAATTCCTGTCGCATGATATCGACAGTTTCAAAAGTCAAATCGCCAGTGATTTCCACCACGGCATGGCCTTTTTTCACATAATTTCTGCAGGAAAATACATTTCTTGCCATTACTCAAGCCACCTAAACGGCCTACTTGGCCTCTGTTTTTATACTTTTGCTCAC
The DNA here is from genome assembly GCA_043750055.1 of Fibrobacteria bacterium. Classification (GTDB taxonomy): domain Bacteria; phylum Fibrobacterota; class Fibrobacteria; order UBA11236; family UBA11236; genus Chersky-265. The sequence goes on along the minus strand of JAYVCH010000165.1, from coordinate 1,860 downwards.
AGGTTTACCGCACCTGTTGCCAAAGATTTCCAAATTTACATTTTTTTATCAATGGCTCCCAGATCGTATTTCAACGACCATCGAGCCAAGGAGTTCCATTTGGGCCAATATAAAGCCCCCGCCCAGGTCAAATTAATCATCGGACTTTTAGGCCGCGACCCGCATATAATTGAAACAGCCCGTGCGCATTTGGCAGAAAAATTTGGGGCGGAAGAGGAGGTTCTTGTACCCATTCCTTTTGTGTGGACAAATTATTATGAGAAGGAAGTGGGCTCTTCTCCAGTCCGAAGTTTCGTTTCCTACGAAAAAAGAATCGATCGGGAGGAAATTGTCGAGATTAAACGGGGAACCAATGAGTTGGAACTATTTCTAGGAGTGGACGGATTCCGGCCTGTAAATTTAGATCCGGGTTATATGACTCTCGGTCAATTTTTCCTGGCTACAACAAAGGATCAACGCCAGCGTGTTTATATTCGTGATGGAATTTTTGTTGAACCAACACTTTACTTTCAGGATGGTCGATTTATGCCATTTGATTGGACCTACCCCGATTATCGGAGTGAAGAATATCAGGGCTACTTAATGTCTGCTAGAACAAAACTCGCTCAGCAGATGCGGCAAGCTAGAACCCCTATGCAAGAGAAAAAAACGAAACCGGAAGGCCGAGTCTAGGACTCGGTCTTCCCTAAGTTTAAATTACAGGACCTCGTTACCCGTTTCGCCCGTACGGATACGTAGTGCGCTATCCACAGGAAGGACGAAGATCTTTCCATCGCCAATTTTACCGGTGCGGCCTTTTTCGGTGATAGCCAAGACAGCGCGTTCAACAAGTTCATCAGGCAAAACCATTTCCAATTTCACTTTGGGAATGAAATCGGTGTGGTATTCGCTTCCTCGATAGAGCTCGGTATGCCCCTTTTGTCGGCCGAAACCTTTAACTTCCGTGACCGACATGCCGGTGATGCCGATTTCCTGAACCGCGGCTTTGACCTCGTCCAGTTTGAAGGGTTTGATGTATGCAACAATCATCTTCATGTAAGTTCTCCTTTGCCTCCGATTATCATTCACCAATTACAAAAATAAAATGGAGCTGAGCTCCTTAGAATCCAAGTATAAAGTCCGATGCGATTTCCATTTGGCTTCCGTTAGGATTTTTATCTCTATCTATGAAGACTTTTTCGCTTGCCATATCCATACGGAATTCACCGCGAACCATGGCGGTCTTTGTCAACCAAATCGTGGGCGCAATCGAAAAATTCTGTAGAGTCAAATCGGTAACTGTTCCAACAGGAGCGAAGGTTGATCCTGTCCTTGAAAGTTTGCTGTCCATGAAATATTCATATCTCAAGCCAAGACCGAACCAAGTGTTCAAGTGAATGAGAGGTTGTAAACCGAATCCTAGCCAAGATGCATCTTTTCCACCCACACCGGCTTTGGCTTCTGAACCATAGTTGCCTTGAAACCAAAGGTCAACGTTTGGAATTGCCTTCGTGATCCCAGTAACATCGAGGCTTATACGGCTATTGTCGGTTGAATTTTTGGTTTCCGCGCCGATGATTCCAGACACTGTCAATCCAAGTTTGTCTCCCATGCTATATCCCATTTTACCTACGAAGGAAGGCACCCCGTTAATATCCACGGCTTGATCCCATCCATTAATTACTCCTAGGTGCATGTCAACAGGACCCGTTACATAAGAGCCTTCCAACCCTGTATGGGTTACGGGTTCGGCAAAGCCAAAAAGAAGTCCACGGGTAATAGTAGGATTGGATCCCCCTTCCACCACTTCAATGCCCTCATAGGTGGCATACTTACCGACTTTCAATCCAATTGCGTGGACAGGCCCGAATGCCCATGTCA
>JAYVCH010000164.1:0-7049 GCA_043750055.1 Fibrobacteria bacterium | reverse complement strand
CGTGTAAGCAGGAGTATTTAACTTGCTCAGAATAAATTTATAGATGACGGCATGCGGCTCGGGTTCAACGAGCGTCTCCTTAGCCGTGCGCGCTCTAGCCACGGCGCTACTTTCGGTAAGGAAAGAAAGTTCAACGCGATTTTTTTCCATCACCACACGGCGTTTGGTGGTAGTTCGATAATGTCTTGGTCGAGGTGAAGGTATAATCGGAGATAGGTTATTGCCGAGTCCTCGTGCTTTCCAAAATTCCTGGAAAGCACGATTTTTCAAATCCAATTCCACAGCATAGTCAAAACGAACCAGGGGCTCGGGATGTCGGTCGCCTTGCACCAATTCTGGCGCAGTCTTTCGCGCCAATCGCATCAGAAGTTCGGAGAAGCGAACTTCGGGAACGAAGGCGGACCTTTGGGGTACTTGTGGCTTACGTTGAAGATTGGACATGGACACGGAATTTAGGAATCTTCCGTGGCCCCGTCGTCAAAGACCCATGTCAAGGCGCACCATGTAGTACCAATGCTTTGGCTCGGTCATGGCGGTGAAGTACTCTATTCGATTCTCGAAGGACAAGGTCCGATAATGGTCGTTCGCAACTTGGCCTGAAATCGAGAGCGCATTGAAGATTTTCTTGTGCATGAAAGCGGACCATTTCCAATCATCACGGGTAAAAGGCTGCTTCTCGGTCCCCAAGGTCACGCCCGGGATAAGGGTGGGAATGGGAAGGGTATTGCGGACCAGGTCAAACTCATGTTCGCGATAGGGGAAGGGATAGTATTCCATCTGGAAGGAAAGGAGGTCAAGTATGTGGAAGGCTGGCAAGTTGACACCGGCCATGATGGGGATGCGCTGACGGATCTTGGAATAGAGGTTGTTGTACAGATTAGTGGTATCGAAAGTCGATCCGTAATTTTTAAGCCCCAGTACCGAGACTTCGGCGAACACGCGGAGATCTTCAGAGCCTAGGATGGCCGGATTCCCAATCAGCGGTTTCGGATCGAAAGAAGCTCGGCCCATAAGCTTTATGGCCTTGAAAGAATAATAGGCCGTATCACCGGGCCCGACGAGGTAGGCATTAGAAGCGCCGGCCGAATTGATGCCGACCTTGCGCTGGGACTTATCCTTGTCAACCTCCAGATAGTGATACATGTTCACGCCGATTCCCAGTCCCAGCACATTCCCCAAATTGAGGTCGCCGATATAGGTAAAAGAGAAGTCGTAAAGCGGCGGATAATTGAGCTCACTGTTGATAATGAAATCGCTCCGGAGCAATCCAGAAAAAGCATTGTTAGTTAGCTTCAGGCCCATGAGGCGGGCACCGGGATCCTTATCCACCGTCATCCAACCACCTGTATACACGAAGCTGGGATAGGAGCGGCTGCGGAAAAGATATTCACCTAGGTTGCGAGCATCTCGGTTGTACTTGTAGGGAAAGTATCCCGCTGTGAGATTAAGCGTCGGTTCCTTGGCGTCGCCCAAAACATTCCAATTGAAACTAAGCTGGGAGATATCGGGGAGGAACCGGGGCGTCAAGGTCGCGGGGTTACTCGGCTCTTCCGGGAGGGAAAACCAGAGTAGCCCTCCGAGGCCCATGTCTATTTTCATCTGGTCATCAGGAGTCGCGAGCTGATAATTTGCCCACACACCGAAACGCTGCACCCATTGATAATCTTTTTCCGCCTCATCGAATTTCCAATGCATGAGCTGACCGGTCTCCATGGCTGCATGGGGCGAAATCGGCTTGGCTTGAAATTCCGGCATGGCCAAGGTCGTCGCGGCGAAAGCCAGAACGGCGGCAGAAAGTTTACGCTCTAAATTCAAAATCATTTCGGTTCCTTACTGATAGCCCAAATCGAGTGCTCGGGAGTTTCCTGGAAAGAGGGGAGAAGAGTCTGATTCGCATGTTGCTTTCCCAACGGAAACCAAGCTCCGAAACGCCCCACCCTCGTTACCTCTCTCGAATCCAAGAGTCGGCCATCGATCCCTACCCAGGCCCCGTCAGCTGTATGGGTAGTGCGCATTGGGCGTATAGAAAACGCGCCCCGGCCCAGCGATGTGGTATTAAGGGCAAACCAGGCTGTGTCGAGAAGGTCCGGAGGATTCGGCACGGCCCAAAGGTTTCTATAGAAAACCGGATTCTCCGTGGCGCTGCCGTATGCCTGCAGGTTGGTTCCGTCTGGACCGGGAATTAGGTTGCTGCCAGAAAGGGTTATGCCGGTAAAGGACTTTTTGTAATGGACGAGCACGCCATTGTGGTAAACCGTCGCCGCGGCTTGATTCTTTACCGTACCATCCGTGTTCATTTCCACATCCTTGAAATCGATGTCAAATGTCTGCCAGGATAGGGGCGGCAGGCACATATTGTATTTTTCCGGAAATTGCCCGTACATGGCTCCACAGTCGTCGGTCTTTGGGACGGGGGTGCCATAAGAGTCTAGAATTTGGATTTCCCATCTATCCTTGAATAGGACTCCGCTGTTGCTGCGCAGTTGGCCTAGCCCGTTGATCTTCCAGCAGGTCCGGAACTCGACATGCATACGAACAGACTTGTAATCGGGCTTGGTTCGGGCACCTGTGTACAGAAGTTTGCGAGTGGGATCGAACCGGGCACCGAGTCTAAAATTGTCCACACCCGTACCGTTGAAAAGGATATCCGCGCCCGGTGGTGGAACCATCCCCATGCTTCGGCTGCCCCGCATGACTTTGGAAAGGCTGATGGCGCCAGTGGGTCCCGTTCCCGTTAGGTCGGTGCCAAGGGCCGGAATGGTAAAGCTGTAACCACCTCCAGAAAAGACGCCGTTCCCGCTCGCCAAGGTTCCGGTTACTTCCAGCCCTTGAATTCCGTCCCAGGCTTCTCCGGGGAATCCGCCTTTTAGCACTAGGGCTGTGAACTTACCAGGCCCAGGAGCTCGAACCTGAATGGCCATGATACTGCCTCCGACTGTCCCCTTATATTCACCCTGGATGCGGAATTCGGGACCGGCTTGCTCGGGCTCGATCGCGAGATCCTCTGCTTGGGCCTGGCGTACTAATAATCCCAGGACCATGGCCAGCATGACTGCCACCACTCCCCGTTTCCTTGTACAATCTAAAATATTGGGCGACATCATCGCTCCTTCCTTCCGCGCCTTATGAGGCCGCGGGCTTGTATGTAATCGGGACTAGAGCGACCTCGACTGTCAACCCCTGCCCAGAACGAAACGAATCAGCCGGGGTCGACGATGAGAGAAATTTATACTGAGGCACCGAATGCGTATTCGTAATTGTGCTTAAACGCGTGGACAAGATGTCTACATAATTCCATTTCAGGATTGCCGGTATCGCCGCTGCCCCCGGTCATACCTTGAGTGGTTCTACAGTACCTGGGCATCATCTTTAATCCTTCCTTGTGAGACTTATCGACTTGGCCTTAGGCTGGCTCACCTCCGGCAAACGGCTGTTGGGGAATAGCTGCATGGAAAGGGTATATATCCGATCTTCCCCGTTGTCATTATCCAAGAGCACTTTTAATTCTTCCCGGAAGGAGCGAATCCGGTCCCGGATATTTTCGAAGCAACCCTTTGAGAGGTACATGGTGAGGGAGTTATACTCTCTGGAGTCAGCCGGCACCTCGTCGAGCAGCTCTAGCGAGAGCTGGGTCATCTGACGGATATGGGCCTTGCTCGGCTTAGTCCCTGTGCCCAAAGGCAGAACGATATGGGGCTCGGTTACCGTATAGCCGTTGGCCTTCCTCCGGATCAATTTGGCATCCAGTAGGGTCCTGATGGCCTGTTCCACATCCGAGGGACTCAAGGGCGGAAATATCTCGCGGCCGATGGTCACGGGGTTGTTCTGATCCCGGTGGATTCCAAAATAGGCGCGAAGGACCTGGTAATACCATTTATCGTAGATGGAAAACTGGTCCGTTGCCAGGTGCTTGGCCTGGTGTGTCCGGAACTTGGACAGCTCCGCGAAGAAATGGTTCTTCACATCCGTTTCCTTGGCCTGGTTGAATTGGACCATGATTTCGAAGTAACGGAGCACGTCTCCCTTGAGATCGAGGGCTTTGGCGAATTTAAACAGCAGTCCCGGGTTTAATCCTCTTTTACCCAGTATCACCTTGGAGACTAAGGTGGCGGAAGTCGGGGGCATTCCAGCCTTCCGGGCGAAGCTGCGGACTGAAAATCCAGGTTCCGATTCCTTCCGCATTCGAAACACGTCTTTCAGGTACGCTCGATAATCAAGATAGGTGAAAACGTTCGGTGGTTTCATAGGGCCAATTCGGTTCAAATGTCGGATAAAGGTATAGAATATATGAAAAACGGGAGGCATGCAGACATTTTGTCCACACTTTTCCGCACAATTAACGAACCTCATCCTTTATTTCAGTATAAAGTTAATTCTCCACCCTCCCCGGCCGATTCACGTCGTTCTGGGCAGGGTTTACATTCCAATTTTCTAGATGGGTGGATAGAGTGAGTAAATTTCTTGGGTTGGTGCTTGCCGTTCTCTTCGGCTTTTCCATAAATGCTCAGGCCGTTGCCCCGATTGTCTCCTTTCCCCCTCCCAATGATTCGGGATGGATTAAGCTTTTTCGAGGCAATAACAACGACGACTTTTACTCCCATGATGCCCAAACCAAACGCGGTCTTTTTCCCAATGCCACTTTCCAAAACAGAGACAGCGTTGTGGCAGTCTCCGGCACCCCTACCGGTCATTTTGCATTCAAACAACCTCTTTCCTACTACCACCTTCGCTTCAAGCAGAGGCATGTAAAGGATGGCAATTCAGGCGCATTGCTTCATATTCGCGAAGACGAAAATGGCCTCGGGGTTTATCCTCGCTCGGTTGAGCTCCAAGGCAACACCGATGGAACGGGTGAACTCTGGACTATCGGTGATGTATGGGTAGATGTGCCTGTTGTAAACCCCTCCGCTCGCCCGCCGGTTTATAAAGAAGGTGGAACTATTATGCAACATGGCAACAGCGATGATCGCCAGTGCCGAGGTAGTAGCAATCCTATGAAAGCTATTGGAGAATGGGATGTGCTCGAAGCTTTTGTGTATGGAGCGGATAGCATGCGACATGTAGTGAACGGCGTCACGGTTATCGCGTACAAAAAAGTACGTGTGTCTCCTAGCCCCGATGACTATACGAAACCATTGAATAGCGGCGTCATCGGCTTTCAAAGCGAGGGGGCGGAGGTTTGGTATAAAGATATTGAAGTCAAACTGATGCCGCAAGATCCGATTTACGCGGAGGTTTATAAAGGGACCACAAGTGTAAAATCAGAAACCAATTTAAACGGCGCTACGCACAAGTCCGCAGCTACGCCGGTGCATGACTTAACGGGCCGAATCAAAGCCAAGTCAAAAAAAATCAAACTCAACACATCACGTTTAAATTTCTAGGGAGGGGTGACGCATGTCTCTTAACTTTAAATCCAATTTCCGTGGCCTTAAGGGTCGCAAATGGGTAGCTTCCGCTGCCTTGGGGGCTGCCTTATTGACCGGTCAATCAGTGTATGCCATTATGGATGTCACAAATCAAATGCATCCTGGATGGTCCGGCACCATTATTCACCCTGCTAGCTTCAGTGCCCATATCACCGGCATTGACTTTGTTAAAAACGGCGACATGATTGTTTCCTCTTGCTGCGTCGGGCCTGGCGATAGTGAAGATGGTATTTACCAGCTCGGCAACGTTACAGGCAATGATGCTAATGCGGTAACCGTAAAAAAAATTGCCTCTGGTTTTATGCATGGGATGTGCCATGGTATCAAAGTTGTAAATGGAGATATCTACGCGGTTGACGCTGCACGCGTCGTGAAGCTGGTCGACGCTAATGGCGATGGCGTATATGAAACCTTGCAAACCATTTGTGACTTCCCTTGGGGCGATCAGAATTTCGAGTACACCTTTGGAATGGAATACTTGAATGGCAAGCTCTATATCACCACCGCCGTTGGCGTAGAAAACTCAGGTTGGCCCGCTCCCCAAAAGATGAAAGACCGGGGCGCGATGCTAGAAATTGATATTGCGACCGGCACCTATACTGTAGTAGCAGGTGGATTGCGTGCGCCCAATGGAATAGGCATAGGCCCTGATAACAGCATTTTCGTGACTGACAATCAAGGCGGCTGGTTACCCAGTTCCAAACTCATTCACGTACAAAAGGGTCGACATTATGGTTATATGGTTGAACCTGCCGACAAGGCCAATTTTCAAGACCAGCCCACGAGCCCACCTGTAGTGTGGATGCCGCATAATGATATCGGGCGTTCTCCTACCCAACCAATTTATGTCAAAAAGGGTCTCTATGCCGGCCAATGGCTAATTGGAGATATGGCAGAAGGAGGTATCAAGCGCGTGTTTATGGAAAAAGTTGCTGGCGAATGGCAAGGCGTAATCATGCCATTCACAGGAGCTTTAGAAGGCTGCCCTAACCGTATAGTAATGGGACCCAAGGGTGAGCTTTATGTGGGCATGGTCGGCCGCGTCGATATTGGTTGGGTACGCCCAGATGGCAAAGTGGGTGAAACAGGTTTGCAGCGTCTTGACCCAAATGGCAAGGTAACCTTTGAAATTCTGGCCGTGCGCTCTCGCGCTGAGGGCATGGAAGTGGAGTTTACCATGCCGGTAAATGATGCGGCTGCTCAAGCTTCAAATTGGACCATTGATCGCTGGACTTACATACCCACCAAAGTATACGGCGGTCCAAAGACGGATGTGGTAAACCTCACTGTTTCTTCTGTCAAGGTTTCGCCTGACAAGAAAAGTGTTTATCTACAAATTCCAAACCTTAAAAAGGGTTATGTCACGCATATCATCACTAAACCTGCTATTATGTCACAAGATGGTGGTGCACAATGGTTTAACGAAACCTGGTACACCCTCAATTCCATTTCCACAAGTGAAGCATTCACTAGCACTACTTCCATTTCGGACCAAAGTTCCTCGCGTGAAAACTCAGGAATTCTCGCTTTGCTCAATGGTCAAAACAGTGCTGGCATTTCATTCCGTTTGTTGACCAATGCAGACGCTAAGGTTGAATTGATTGGGATTGATGGAACTGT
>JAYVCH010000163.1:0-5934 GCA_043750055.1 Fibrobacteria bacterium | reverse complement strand
GATTTTCAGGCCACTATTGCAGGAATAAATAAATCGATAATTTCGAAATACGGGAGTAGTTGTGAATCAGTTTAAATTCGTAAACAGGATATTGGGAATCGGCTTTGCCATAATTTTGATCGGCGTTTACCAAATTGAAGCGGGATCGAAAAGCCCCTCCGATAAAATTATTAGCACCAATAAACTTGCTTCATCCACCCCATCCGGTTCCGTGGACACACTCAAGGCCCACAGGCTTTATGTAGATGGTGATTTTGATCAGGCCATCGAAATTCTGGAAACGGGCCTTAAGACCAAAAAAATCCTTAGTCACCAGGACAGCGTTTTCATATTCAAACACTTGGGTGTTATGTATGCGGCGAACAATGATACTCGTGAAAAGGGTAAATATTATATGCACCAACTCTTGATGGTCGAGCCCACCGCACGCATCATGGACATGTACGCCAGTGACATGATTTATATGATTTTCAAAAATATTCAGGAAGAATTTGAGACGAGTCGGGTCCGTTACGATAGAGCTGAATCCCATGTTGTAGGAAATGGTCAAACACCTTCAGGACCGGAGCCTCTTGGTACCACGAAGACTCCTCCAAAAGAATCGGGCTCCGGTAGTAGTAATAGCACTCTGCTATGGCTAGGCGGAACCGGTATTGTCGTCGCTGCAGTAGGTGTTGCTGCCTATTTTGCATTATCCGACTCCCCGCCGCCTGCCGGCAAAACGCACAACATCCAATAAATGAAATTAATACTGTGATTATTATCACGATCTTGAAATGAATCTCCAGCTACTTTTGTGGCTGACGAAGGAAATTTAAAAATGAAATCACCATCTACTTCTGTGTTTAAACGGCTTTTTATAATCCTAGCTGCATCCACTATGGTTTTCTGGGCTTGTCACCTTACTCAAAACGGAACGCCGGAAGATAAGGTTTCCTTTACCAAACTTTATGATTCCCTTTCGAAATTCGACTCGGTTGTCATCGTATTCAAAGATCGCGACGGGGCCCTCCTCGATACCGTGTTTCAAGGACCGATCAAAAAGCATTCCGATATTGAAAATCTATCGGTGAAAAAATGGGACGGTGGTCAGGCCATTATTGAAATTTCTGGATTTAAGGGTGGCCTTCAAGTTTACAAGACTGAAAAGAATTTTAATGGAAAAACCGATAGTACAGAAGGGTCGGTCATGGTGATTGACCCCGAGGCAACGCTATCCTCTCTTGACCGGGAAATACAATTGGTGGAAGGACTTAGTCTCAAGTATCCTGCGATTACGGTTCAACCGTCGACTCATTCCAATAAGGCCATCAAATGGAGCACCCCAAATCCGGAAATAATTTCTGTGGGGACGGATTCATTAAAGGCACTAAAACCGGGTTCCGCAAAGCTAATCGCCGCATTAGAATTGGATCCAAGCAAAACATTGAATATTCAGGTAACGGTTTTAGTAAATACCAAAATTCCCGAAAGTCTTTTGCTTTCACCCGATACCCTCTTACTTGCAACAGGTGGCGCCTCTAGTCATTTTACCGTTTCGGTCAACCCTACTTCGGCTAGTAATAAGGTTATCTGGCACAGTCTTGATCCATTAGTTGCTGGTATTGCCGACGATGGGTCAATTCTGGGTTTGAAAAAGGGCAAGGTGCAGATTTGGGCCGAGTCCAAAGAAAAATCAAACGTATTCGACTCTGCCTGGGTGGATGTTTCGGACCCGGTACCAGTTGAGCAAATTCGCTTCCTAAAAGACTCCACCAACTTGTTCTTGGGTGGAGCCTTCGAATCCTTAATGGTTGAGGTCTTGCCACTAAGGGCGAATTCCGCGGTCTTATTTACAGTCACGGATCCATCCATCCTGTCGCTCAAGGACAATAGAATCCTTGGACTTATCGAAGGTGTGACTACCGTGCTGGTGAAATCAAAAGAAAATCCCGCTAAGTCCGCTTCCCTCAAAGTCAAAGTTCTTCCGAACCAGCATGTCGATAGCCTAACCCTTTTGCCAAAAACTTTGAAGCTATTTACCGGAGGCGAAACTGGTACCCTATTCGCAAAAGTTTACCCTCTGAATCTTTCACAAGAAATCCAATGGGTTTCCTCTAATCCGGCAACCGCTACTGTGGATAACTCCGGTAAAGTAAGTCCAGTCTCTCCTGGTACGGTTTATATACTTGCACGGAGCCTCGCGGACAGTGTTCAAAAGGATAGTGCTGTAGTTACAGTAAAAAGGGATGCGCCCCTACTGAATGCCGGTGGTGACACGACTATCTCCCTTGGCAAAACCGTGATCTTTCTTCCGGTGGTAGCCCCGCAGGAATATGGGATAATCACTCAATTCAAATGGGATTTGGATGGCAACTCGACCTGGGACGACTCTGCTATTACGGTAAAATCCGTCTCTTTCAAATACGACGTTGAAAAAGAATATTCAGTACGGTTTTATGTTCGGGACAGCGAAGGGAACGAGACAAATGTCATCAAAAAAGTTAAGGCGGTTAAGGGCCCGGTTGTTTTGATTCTTTTTCCACTCAACAATAGCTTTTCGACTAAATCCACTATTTCAGTAAGTTGGAGCATCAATGATGTGAAACAAGATTCACTGAATTCTGAAGTTCTAAAAGAGGGTGCAAACACAATTATTCGTTCCACAAAAGATGTTACCGGAAAACCGGTTGAGACTTCGGTAGTTGTTTATTTAGACATACTCGCGCCAAATAAACCAATTGTACATGGATCTACATTCTCGGCCACTACTACTCCAACTCGAAGTTGGGCTTCCGGAGGATCGGGTGGAAATGGAATATATCGTGTAGCTGTGGATTCTGAATATTTTGTTTCATCCCCACCAATCACCGATACCACCTGGACGATGGCAACAGCTTTGACTGAAAACATCCATACAATTTTTGTTCAAGAGCGTGATGCGGCAGGAAATTGGTCCGCTTCCGGCAAGTTGGCTTTCCGTGTTGATGTTACCCCTCCAGTGGCTCCTATTCTCAAAGTAAATACGCCCCCGTTCACAAATATTGTAACGCCAGTTTGGAGTTGGACGGGCGCTGTGGATGGGGCGGGAGTATTTCAATATAAAGTGGATAATGGAACATTTCCATCGGGAGCGATTGATACCAAAGAGCTTTCCTATGTATCGGTAACGGGAATGGCTCCGGGCATTCATACCTTCTATGTTCGAGAAATGGATTCTACCGGTAACTGGTCTCCAGTTACGAGTAGCCAAATAACAATTGACTTGACCCCTCCTCTCGCACCAAAAGTTACTGGCACGACCCCAACCAGCCTCAGTCCAAAATGGATCTGGACGCCGGGTGGTGGTGGATCGGGTGATTATCGTTTCCATCTCGGATCAGATCCAACCGTGACAGATCCGGAGACAAAATTATTGGAATACGCTTTAACTACCTCGACTTCCGGATCCGCTTATACCCTCTATATTCAGGAACGCGACCAGGCAGGAAATTGGTCACCTTCGGGAAGTTTGCCCATCACTTTTGATCTTTCAAAACCAACCGTTTCTATTAGTGTTCCCATTAACTCCGGAACCTACACAACCAAGCTCGCAACAATTGCAGTATCTGGAAATGCCGGACCAAAAAATATCACAAAGGTTACTTTTGCCTATACCGTGGCCGGCGGTACAAATGGTGCTGGAAGTGCCATTTTAGCTGCTGATGGTTCTTGGACCATTAATAGTGTTCCTCTTACAGAAGGAAAGCCCACGAGCATTACTGTAACGGCAACGGATGCAATCGGGAACACCGTCGATGCTGTCATTACTGCCGTTCGTGATAATACACCGCCCCTCGCGCCAATATTCGTATTGCCAACTACTGCCTCTCCAACTCGAAATAGAAATCCGACTTGGAAGTGGCAGAGTGGTGGAGGGGGAGGAAATGGTACCTTTAGCTTTCAATTAGGCGTAAACACAGCGGTAATAGGATCAGCTACCTCTTTTGTGGGTTCAGTTCTAGCCGATGGATCCTACACGATGACTGTTATGGAATCAGATTCGGCGACAAATTGGTCAGCAGGCGCTACATCGACAATCATCATTAAGGGTGATGCACCACGTTTACCCACTCTTTCCGTTAACGCGACATTAACGAATGTGCCAAAATGGAGTTGGGCTGGAAGCGGAGGTGGTAACGGAATTTTTCGATATAAATTGGATGCTGCTGCATACCCAGCTTCTGGTTCGGTGACGACCACCATCGCTCCCTCTGATTTGAGTGATGGGTCACATAGCCTTTGCGTGCAAGAGGCCGACCTAATTGATTGGGGCACAGAAGCCTGCGCTTCTATTACCGTCGATAAAACAGCCCCGGTCGTAACTATAGTTGCGCCAGTTGATGGCTTCATTACAAATTCCAGTACGGTGACGGTTATTTGCTCCGTAGATGGAGTTGAACAAGCTCCCTTTGCAAAAACTTTATTGGAAGGATCAAATAAAATTAGTTGCAGTTCAACTGATGTTGCTGGTAACCTTGGGAACGCAACACCAAGAACAACTTATCGGCAAAGTAATGTCTTGTTTGTTAAGAAAGGATTTCTTGGTGGGGACGGCTCCTCTTGGCAAAAACCGTATGGTGAACTTGCCAATGCACTATTGGATTCAAAGGCATCTACGCCAGGTACCCAAATATGGGTTAGTTCAGGCGTCTATACGGCTCCAACAGGAGGGTTTATCGTTAAAGATGGTATTGGCCTCTACGGTGGCTTTGCAACATTAGGAACTCCAAATAGCCTTACTCAGAGGGATTCAACCACAGCCGCACTTTCGGTATTGACTGCCGCATCAGCAACCGATAAGGTAATGTCGATTGTTCACGCAACGCTTGAACCCCCTGTCAGGAATGTTACAGTAAATGCATTTCAATTTGAATCTCCTGGCCAGATTGGTCTTTACGCAAGTAATGTTGAGGACTTGCAAGTTTCGAACTGCTATTTTAAAGGGTTTACAGGGAATGCCTTGTTTTTTCGAGGATTGGGGTCAATTATTAAATGTAACTTTCATCACAATCAGCCCGAGAATTCGGTCATTTATCTTTCACCCTTTTCCAGCCAGCCGCTTTCGTCACTGTATTCAATTTTAATTTCTGGATGTACGATCGAAATGAATTACTTCACTAATAGTATGCCTGTATTTGGAACAGGTGACGGAAAAGTGCTTTTCAAGGACACAAATTTTCTAGATGTGGTAAGCGCACAAATTAATACAGACCTTGGTCTTGAAACCTTCCGGGGATGTACGGTTACGGGCGGCAAATCGACAATTATTAATTATGGTGACATTGATTATGATGCAACTAACAGCCCCCCCCCTTAACTCCATAAATTTAATCCCATTAACTTTCCACAACCAATCAAAGGAGCCAGGCTTCCCCGAAGCCTAGTTCTACCCAGACCCAGTTTAAATACACCGCGGGTGTCAAGCCAATCCATTTCAGATTTTGAAAATCCACCCTCAGGCCCTACAACTATTCCAAAATCTTGCTCAAACCGTTCAGGCAAGTGATCCGATCCCGGTGCAAGAATTATCAATTTCATATCCGAATAAGTGTCACGCCAACTTTTGAAAAGGAGCGGAGCTTCAACTTTTGTAAGCCAAGGTTTTTTTGCCTGCTTCATCGCAACTAAGGACTTGGTCCTCAATCTTTCCAACAACTTTTCGTGATTTTGGCCATTAAATTGAATGGTATGATCAGTGATAATGAGGTGGATGGCCTTAATATTCATTTGGCACAAACCCTCAACCGGATCCTCTAAGGTACTTCCTTTCAAAAGGCTTAGAATCAGATGGACTCTGGGTGGCTTAAGATCTTCCAGATAGGACTCTATGGCCGTGATAAAAATCTGGCTATCCTTTGTGCTTTCAGTATTACATACGAAAACTTTCCCCTTGCCGTTACTCGCAATCACTCG
>JAYVCH010000162.1:0-4116 GCA_043750055.1 Fibrobacteria bacterium | reverse complement strand
AGCCGATGGAAACCAAATATTATGTCCTCGACTATATTCCCACTCCCTCCAAGGAAAGGCTTGAAAAAGGAGCGTATTCATATGTCCTGCGAACGCGTGACTGCAATATCGCGGAGTCGTATCGTCGTTCGCAAATTGTTTATCGACAGTCTGCGAATCAAATGGAATTTTACGGCTATCATCTTTGGGCCGTTGACCCAGAGCGAATGATTGGAGATTTACTGATTAAGCATCTCAAGGCTGCCAATTTATTTGAAAATGTAACCCGAACCGTAGAAAATTATATTCCCGATTATTACTTGGGCTGTGACATTCAGGCCATTGAAGAATTCGATGGCAAGGACAATTGGTACGCGCATCTCGCCATGGAATACCAATTGGAAGATGCCAAATCCAACCAGGTGGTTTGGAAAAAAATCTATGACTTGCGTAAAAATGTTTCCCAACATGAGCCCGTTTATGTGGTGCGGGAATTGACCTCTTTGCTTGAGGTCATCAATAATCGGATGACACAGGAAATGGAAGTCGTCTTGGATGAAATAAAATTCAATGCCATCGCTAAGAAGGACTCCCTGGCAAAAATCGTGAATATATCCAAGGTTGCCACCTCCAACGGAAATCAACCTGCGCAAAAAGTGGATGAGACACCGAAGGATTCCACCGGAAAATCTGCGCCCACTTCAAACCAGGAATCTCTTGATTCCGGTAAAAAATCCAAATCCAAGGCCAAGCATTGAATTTGCATAGCTATAAATTTCTTTTCCTATTCACCGTTCTTATCGCGGTGCGTTCGGCCTGGGCAGTTCAAATTGGCGACCTTCCTGGCGAAGACGTTTCGACTCTAAAAGATACGGAGACACGCAAAGAGGAAAGACCTAAAAACCTGGTCCTGGAGAGACGACACAATAATTGGTTGGCTCCAACGGTGGAAGAACAACTTTCGAGAGACCCCACTCTAATAGTTTTAGGTAAAGGGGCCGTTTTCGTCCCTACGTATTCTGAACCTCGTCGTGAACCAGAGGTAACGATTTTCAATAGCCGAGGTCGATTGGTTGAAAATGGACAAACTGGAGAGCGGATTTTATTGGATTCGGGAACCTATACGGTTCGATTCGGTTCAGGAACAACCCGTCAACAGTTTGCCAAAAAAATTGCCATTGAAGAGGGCCATACTCTGGTGATTCAACCTGAGTGGGGCGGTTTACTCGTCGAAACCCTATTGCCTAGCGGAGAATATATCGATGGTCAATACGAAGTGATTCGCATGGACGGATGGGTTAATTTCGGCAAGGGGCATGGCCTTAAGGAAGAGCGACTTCAGGATTTAAAAACCTGGCTATTGCCACCTGGACTCTATCGCATCTGTAAGCCAGGTGAGGGCTTCAGCTCGCTTCGGAATTATATAACCGTGCAAGTTAATCTTGGGGAGTTGACTCAAATAGAATTGACGTTTGACAAATTGGGAGGCGACATTGTGGCAGGGGGAACCAAGACAATGAATGCACGCGTCAAAATCGGAAGTCATTGGAGCTTTGGTTTACGCGCAGGGGGTAATGTGAACTTGACTCGTGAGACAAGCGAGTCCGGAATTCGAAAAGAAGCCGCCCAGGTCTCGAGCGATTTCCGCCTGAGGTCCGTTTTTGACAATGCGAAATACTTAGGGACAAATGAAATTTTTCTTCAGGATAATTTCAGTAAGGAAAGAGGCCGGCCCTTTAGCGTTACTTCCGACATCGCTCAAGCCCGAGCCAATTGGATTCGGCGCCTTAATCCCTGGCTTGGGCCCTACATTCGTGGCATTGCATACAGTCACCTTTTTCCCAAGCAGGCGGATCGCGATTCCATCCACATCATAAAAAATTCAACTATTCCAGGACGTGGGTTGGATACGCTATTTATGAGCAATTCAAAAGACTTCGAAACTGCCCCTTCATTGGATCCCATGTCACTGGGAGAAGGGGTCGGAGTCAATATTGAATTCCTTTCCAAGTATTATTTGGAAGCCTCAACCCAAATCGGATTGGCAGCCAGGCAAAATCTGGTCTTTGACAGTTACACAGCCACTAATGACAGCCTCTACGTAGCTGGTAAATCCAAATTTGAAATCGGAATGGAAAACACAATTAATGCGACCTTTCGGTTAGGTTCGCAAGCAACACTAGATTTGCGAACAGAATTGTTTGCGCCCAATGCGAATCTTTACCGACTGCATTTGGACGATCTCACCGCGGACTTCCGATTTTTCTTAAGTAGAAATTTGGAAGTAGGCTATATCTATCACGTGGAGGAAAGCAAGGTAAAGGTTAAAAACCGCTTCCCGTCCACACATAACCTATCCCTGAGGCTGTCCTTCAATTTTTAATCGCTGATCGAGAGCGTGAAGGTAGGCTTCCGCCACTTCAGAAAAAGTCCATCGGTATCCGTTCTCCCTTGGCATCAATGTCCCATTCCGAATTGCGTCCACAGTCTTCTCCAACCCTTTTGCATCTTCATATAGGTCCAAAGGGGCACCCAACTTTTGAAGGTACTGTGTCAGTGGAATTGAACTCGCAAGGATAGGCTTTCCCAAATCGAGAAGAGTCAAAAGGGAGCTACTCGTGCTTTTAAATCGCATCGGGCTCACGAAGAAATCGCATAATTTCAAATATGCTGATAACTCTGACTCTGGAAGATAGCCGGTAACTCGGACCCGTCCCTGCAGGCCTTTAATAGCGGCTTGGGATTCAATGTCAAGACCCGTGTCCCCATGGTGCCTCTTCCCTCCCAATATCAAAAGGCAAACATCGCGAGGTTGGCTCTGCAACAAATCCAAAATCTGATCGTAATCTAATCCTGGATTTAGAAAACCGAATATCCCTATCACCCATTGGGGCCTTGTCGGAAAAAAAGCATCCAAGCGTGGAGGGCCTAATTTGGATGGATGCGAAATGGATGGAATTGATTTGGATGGATCCAATTCAGGCGGATGAAAAAAAGCGAGTGGAATAGTTTTCAAAATAAGGCTTCCCGCTAAGGGCCTTAAGATATCGGCGCTAGGATCGGAAAGTGGAAAAACCCCGTTCGACAGATAGGCCTTTTTCTGAAGTGTTTTTTCCTGCGCATATTCCCGATGGGTCAACCAATATTTCCATTGTTTCAACCATAAGAAAGGCGCGAACGAAGAACGAATCTCTGAAAATGGAAAAGCGAAAGGATCCTCATGATAAACTTCATGGGGAACCACAAATACTCGCGGGGAGTAACGATGGGAAAGTTGCGCTAAAAATTCTTTATCCGGTACTAGAGACCGTTCGTATTGGACCAAGATGGCATCACAATTTCGTAAGGCGTCGGTCATAAGCGCGTTTTGGAAAGGAACAAAAAGCAGTTCACAGCGACTCGCCAAAGCTTCCGCTAGGCGTGCCGTATAATCGGCGATTCCACAGGGTTGAGTTTGGTCAGGTCCGATGAGCCCCAGGCGAATTGGATTCCGCATTGGTTCGATTATACGTTATTAAGTCCCCAATCGCCTTACTTTCACTTATGCTTGCTTTGCGTACGTTCAGAGACAACCATGGTCTCGGAAGGCACGGAGGAGGTAATCCAGCAGTTACCGCCGATGACACTTCCACGACCAATGGTTGTTTCTCCGCCGAGCACGGTTGCGCCTGCATAAATAGTCACATTATCCTCAAGGTTGGGATGTCGTTTGATCCCCTTGATGGGTTTTCCATCCTTGTCTTTGGGAAAGCTTAAAGCCCCAAGGGTGACCCCTTGATATAGTTTCACGCCCTTGCCGATGATGGTGGTTTCTCCAATCACGACTCCAGTGCCATGGTCAATGAAAAAGCCACTGTCAATGGTGGCTCCAGGATGAATATCCACACCCGTTCGCGAATGGGCAATCTCACTCATCATGCGGGGAATGAGAGGCACATCAGCACGGTACAGTTCATGGGCAATGCGATGGGTCGCAATCGCCTGTACGAAAGGGTAACTCATCATGACCTCAACCACATTCACAGCCGCAGGATCGCCTTCATAGGCTGCCAGTAAATCCAAACCCAGAATCTGACGAATAGCAGGAAGCTTTTTCAGGAGCGCTTGTGTGATCTGTTTAGCCTGAGTTAAATGTTC
>JAYVCH010000161.1:0-17386 GCA_043750055.1 Fibrobacteria bacterium | reverse complement strand
CGGTTCGAAAGGGAAGCCAAACTCTGCGCGTCACTCAACCATCCGAACCTGGTGCCCATCTTCGAATACGGAAGCGAAGGTAAATTTTATTACTTGGTGATGGAATTCGTAAACGGAGTAGACCTGGGTAAAATGGCAGACATGCCTCCGTTGACTATACCGACGGCAGACGAAAATTGCACAACGGGACAACCCAGGTGTTCTTCCGCAATCCTACCGGAGACTCTCAAAGTCCATCTCGCCAGGCAAATGGTTGAGGTTGTTGATTTTATTCAACAGAAGGGTGTCCTACATCGAGACCTGAAGCCAGAAAATTTTATGGCGGATTCGGCTGCACGCATCAAACTTCTTGATCTCGGCATGGCGATTGTGCAGTTTCAGTCCCAAACCGACACTTTAGGAAAAACCTTGAAGGGAACCTTAGCATACCTTCCACCGGAGGTTCTTCGGGGTCAAGGTGCGATGGATAAAGTATCCGAACAGTATTCACTCGCCTTAGTCTTACTTGAACTTTTTCAAGGGTCGCGCTATTACAAAGGCAAAACCTCGGACGAAGTCGTTACGCAGATTCAAGTAGGAATTCCGATAGAGGAGATGAAAAATGTTCCTTTGGAAATTCGGAAAATTTTGTCTCCCTATTTGAATCCGGAACCCAGAAAACGTCCTAAAACCCTAGAAGCTATGCTACGAGGATTAAAAGCTATACAAGCCAATACCTTAGCCATTTCGGGTGGGCGTGAGGCATTACAGTCTGTCATCGGACGAGAACAATGGGTATGGCTATGGACTATGGTTAATGCTTCCGAAGCAGGTGGCCGAATAGATGAGGCTTATTCTAGGTTACTGGAGCTTTTGGAAATCGATCCGGAGAATGCTGAGGCGCAGGCCAAACTCCAAGGATTGAGCTTGAAGATTAATGAGGAAACAGAAGCACAAATTCAGCCAACCACTTTTCCCAACGATTTTCCAAAACCCCACAAATCTTCCGATTCCCTTTTGGTTCCCCACTCGGGATTTATTGCCGAGCATACAGTCAACGGAAAAACTTTTTTTCAAAAACTTGCTTTGGTTACAGCTGTGATGGTGGTGATAGGGGCATCGGTGTCAACGTTTTTTTATATCCGCGATCAATCTCGAACCCGAGAGTTAGGCCGGGATTTATTGGAACGCGAAATGTCGCAGCTCTCCAAAGATAATGAATCCAGCAGTCAAATGATGGCTTCATCCGCCTTGGGTAACGCGCATAAACCTTCCTTACAACCCTATGGAATCCTTCGTATTTACGGCCTTCCCAAAGATTATAGGGTTTGGGTTGACGGGGTTCGGAATTCCGGCGGAGGAGAAATCCACCTTCTGGTCGCGCGACATTTTGTTGAAATCCGAGATGCCAATGATCATCCGGTGATGAGTGATTCCATCAACGTAGGCGGCGGTGAACCTGCTATTTTCGATTTCCAGCGGAGGGTAGGAAAAAAGTGATACTAAAAAATAAGACTACTGGTGACATTTTTGTTATGGCCCACAATGTATTTACTGCAGGGAGTGGGGCTGTCAATAACCTTCACCTTACGGGTGAATCTATTCGAAAAATTCATTTTCAAATTTTGAAACAGGGCGGTCAGTTTCGCCTAATCGCGATGAATGGCACAGTTGACATCAACGGGGCACTGTTAGCTGAACACGTGCTTGTTAGTGGTGACGAAATTAATGTGGGTGGTGAAACCTATCTTGCTGAGGTCCCAAAATTGGTTGTTTCCGGGTCATCAAATGATTCAGCCTCGACCTCACCAAAGACCGAAGTCAGTCCATCTCAAAAAACAATGTTCACTTCGGATCCAAAGATTGGGAATCCCTATGAACGGCTGTTGGACGGTGTCATACGGCTACTTGAGAATCCAGACAAGCGACAATCATCAGAAGAAATCCTCACTCTTGCCATGAAGCTTATGGAGGGCGATGGCGGTTACTTGTTTACCGTCGATGGCGGTGGTTTGAACCTGGTCTGTTCGGTTCCTGAAGACAACGATAACTACTCCCATTCCGCGGTTAATGCCGCCTTACGTAATCGGGAAGCTTTAATTTGGTCCACTGTAGATTCCGGTCCGTCAGGTTCGGAAGAGGTAAGTACCCAATCCATTGTCCAAAGGAATATTCATTCCATCCTTGTCTCTCCTTTGGTGAACCATGTGAGTGGGCAAGTCACAGGACTTCTTTACCTTCATCGACAACGTCCGGACGTTCCTTTTACTGAAACGCAGCGACATTTGTTTTCACAGATCAGTCGATTGTTGGGCGGAGTCTTGGGGAGCAACCAAACCCAAATTGAACAAGCGGAACGCATTGAGACTCTCAGGGAAATCAAGGGAAGTGGCGATCTTGTTTATGCCTCGCCCGAAATGCAAAAAGTGGTGGAGGCGGCGCAGCGTGCGGCGGTGAGCAATGTACCCGTGTTAATCACTGGTGAAACCGGTACAGGTAAGGATGTACTTGCAACCTATATCCATGCCCATTCACTCCGAGTGGGAAAACCTTTCATCGCAGTAAACTGTGGCGCCATTCCCGAACATTTGATCGAAAGTGAACTTTTTGGTCATGAGAAGGGTGCATTCACTGGGGCCGCGGTTCTCCAAAAAGGTCTTTTTGAACAGGCTTCAGGGGGCACGCTTTTCCTAGATGAAGTGGGTGAACTGCCTATACTCATGCAAGTAAAGTTTCTGCGTGCGCTTCAATCCGGTCGTATTCGTCGTGTCGGAGGTAATGAAGAAGTAGCGGTGGATATTCGAGTCATTGCGGCTACCAATCGTGATCTTGCAGAAGAAATACAGGAAGGGCGATTCCGGGAAGATCTTTATTATCGTCTCAACCTTGTCCAAGTGAAACTTCCGCCTCTACGTGATCGTGAGGGAGATGTGTTGGCTCTCGCCAACCATATTCTGAAAAAGGCCTGCGCGGCTTTTAACATGAATGCCGCAGTATTAACGCGTGCGGCTGAGAAGGCATTGTTGAAATTTACATGGCCAGGAAATGTACGTGAATTGGAAAACAAAATTCAGAAGGCACTTTTGAATTCAAGCTCCAGAGTCATTGATGTGGATAGCCTAGACCTTCCTGAAGATCCCGGTAAGGAATTATTGTCCCTAAAAGCGGCCCGTGAAATGGCCGAAGCCAAGGCTATCAACCTCGCACTTGGTAAGGCGCGAGGTAATTTGACATTAGCAGCCTCCTTCTTGGGAATTGACCGAAAGGTACTCCGTGATATCATGGAACGCTTGAATATCAAAAAAGAGGAATTCAAAACCTCACGAGATTGAGAACCTCGGGGGGAATGGTTCCTGTCGAAAAAATCAGTTTAAGTCAGCTACAACTAGGCACTTACAGCACCTTAGAGCTGGCTTTAAAGTCAAGTTGGAACGAATGGTCACGTTTTGGTGATTTTATGAAAGTTTTTAATAGGCGAATTTGACTCATTTGAAGGGAATAATAACAGGCGTAATTGTTGCGTGATATTATTTTATAGAGTAAGGATTCCAGAAAGACTATGCAGACAAAAATAAGAATGATGGCGATGATGGGAGTTATGGCTATCGGGTTTACTTTCGGGGATACTGTCAAGAGAGGTGGCCATGTTAAGGTCACGTCAAAAATAAAGGCGTCCAAGGCGCCCATGAAGGTTGAGGAGCCTTCCGAAAAGGCTATTTCAAGTCATAGCGCCAAAAATGTAAAACTGGAGCGCAATCGAGTGCGTGGTCTCAGCTCCGAACAAAAAAAGGCTTTTCGTGAGCGCAAGGAAAAAATGCAGCAAATGGTCACCGTGATCACGGAGAAACGCCGCGCTCTGCAAGCTGCTAAACCGGAAGAACGCGCCGCTCTTGCCCGTGAATTACACAGCTTGATTTTGGAACGAGATCCAGAAGGTTTGGGTGCTTCAGGGACAGCAAGAGTGGACCCGAGTACCAAGTCCCCCGTTTCGGCATCCTCGGTTCCTACAACTACCTATAAGCCAGGCCTAAAAAGTCACCCTAGCCAAAATTAAATCTGGAAAACCAAACAACCCTTCATTTTCACAATGAACCCTTCAATCTGGAGGGTTTTTTGTTTTATCGCAATAGGACCAGGGGCTTCAAGTTTTCGCTGTTTAAGCGGTAGTAATATATTCCCGGCTTAAGAAGATGAGCTCCGTTATCCCTCAGGTCCCAAATGAGAGAGGAATCGGATGACGCGAAATCCAAGGATCGAAGCATAGCACCATTCTCTCCAAAAATTTGAATCGTTGCTGGAAATGTCATGGCCTTTGCTTGGGAAAAATAAATTGCGGAAGGAGGAGTGGAGTGGACGGGATTGGGAAACGCATAAAATGAGGCTTCTGGTTCTTTGACCTCGACGATCAAGTCCTGAGTAAAAGACGGATTTGGGATCACGATATAATAGGATTGAAAATCGGGTCTTGGATCGCCCAAGGTGAGTTGGGAAACCTGGAGATGTTCAATGATGGCGGAATCCTTGGATGCATGGATTCGAGTCAAACCCTTTGCGCCTCGTGTCTGTAAGACCTTGATTATAGAACGATCCATTCGACTGATTTTTAAAACGGCAAAAGTTAGGGCAGGCAAGGTGATTGAACGGTAGGGTGTTGCATCACTCATATCCACCGAATCCTCGGCAATATCGCCCCAACGGGGAATGTCGACTGAAAAAGCATTTGGGGGCTGTTGGAAGCGCAAACCACTGAATAGAAGTTGGGATGTGTACTCCGAATATAAAGCCCCCATGGTTTTTCCGTATTTGGAGAAACAACTTTCCAGCGCAGAATGTAAAACATCCCCATTTCGGGAAAGTTCAGTCCAGACTTTTACATCGAAGGTTGAGTCCAAGGCATGGCTTAAAAAAATATGAAAGATTCCATGCCCGTACATGGGGTAATGACTACAGGGGCCTTGCGACATGGTGGTCAAGGCTACACGGTCATGATTTTTCAAGACGCAGGGTAGGTATTGAAAATAATCATTCACCTCCGGTGCATTCCGCTCTTCCATGCCTACGGCTGAAATTTCATACCAGGCATGGTAGGAAAGGACTCTTGGATTATACGTGAATTGGACGGCATGATAGAATTCATGATAGGCCGTAACCTTGACTCCCAATTCCCATTCCTCCCCATAATCGTGAAGAACTTTTCCCGAGACTTGGCTCTTAATGCTTTTGCCGAGGATTTTTCCTTGGCTATCCAGTTGGGTGTCCCATAAAAAGTCATTTTCAAAAGTGATGGAAAGGCGATCTGGAGGATAGGTTACAGCATAGGTTTCGCCAAAAAAATCACGATCCGCTGTTCCAACATCCACGATATCGATAGGAAATTTACGGGGCAGAGATGCTGTGATTTTGTATTGCACCGAATAAATATTGGCCACCGGCGCTTTCATACCCAAAATAGTCACATAATATTTGCGAGCATCTTCGAAGTATTTTTCCACCTGGCGGATATAGATTGGATGGGGCGCGTTCATCAAATCCAATTGAAAATAGACAGCTGAATCGCGCTTTGCGCCGGATAAAAATGAAAAGACGGTAAACAAAGAGTCGGTGGATTTCATCAAGCGCGCGTCTTCCGCACCCGTGCGAACTTTATGTAGGCCTCTTAAGGAATAATGGATGAGAAAGTGTTCCGTTTCCAGTGTTCTTGCTCGATTATCCACAGCGATGGTGGTTCGATAGCCATTTCCCGATTTGAGTCCACCACGTATTGGCTTTTTACCGGGTTCAAAAAGGAGTGGTGTCCCGCATTGGCCGGCCTGAAGTTGGGATGCGAAGAACAGGGTGCAAAAAGTGAATAACCACCACCAAGATTGCTTAAGCGTCTTATCCCCCGACAAATTTATACCCTGATCCATGAATCGATAAAATTAATTTTGGATCCTTTGGGTTGATCTCAAAAATTTTCCGAAGTTGAACAATATGATTGTCAACCGTGCGGCTTTGAAAATAGCCTTCGATTCCCCAAACTTTTTGAAGCAATTCTTCGCGAGTGACGACTTGGTTTCGCCGTTCCCAAAATAACTTCATAATCATCGCCTCTTTATAACTCAACTTTATTTTTTTCGAACTTACTTCTGCCTCGAAGGTTTCAAAATTGATATAAATATTTGAGAAGCGAGCTTGGTTAGAAATTTCTTTTTGTGTGAGCCAAGCACGGCTACGGATCAGAGACCGGATTCTAGCCATAAAAATATTTAAATCGAAGGGCTTTGTGAGATAATCGTCCGCACCACTGTCGAGACCTTCAACGACATCCTCTTTGGAATCCCTTGCTGTGAGTAGAAGCACGGGAACGGATACGTTGGACTTTCGAAGGGTTCTTAAAACCTCCAAGCCATCAACCCCAGGCAACATCCAATCCAAAACAATCAGGTCAAATTCCTTCTGGGCAATGGCCGCCAAACCGGCCTCCCCATCGGGGCAAATGATGACCTCGAAGCCTTCCTTTTTCAAGTTGAACTCAAGGCCTATTGCCATATTCCTGTCGTCTTCGATTAGAAGGATGCGACTCATTTTATCCTTGGAAAATTCATGGTGAAACAATTCCCCTTCCAACCTTCGCCTTCCGGTGATCCTGAATGGAGTTCCACCCATCCCTTATGTTCTTTGACGATAGTTCGGACAATATAAAGTCCAAGCCCAACTCCGTTTTCACGTCGTGTGTCCCGGTTGGGCATCCGAAAGAAGCGTTTGAAAATTTTTTTCGCGAATTTTTTGGGGATCGGTGAGCCAGAATCGCGAACGCTGATTTTGACATGCGTTTCATTCATTTCCAAGCCGATTTCGGGCGTGGTTCCTTTTCCATATTTCTCGGCATTGTTGACAAGGTTCGTCAGTGCCAAATCTAACAGGATAGGATCAATTTGTGCCATGATTTGTGGTTCTTTTCCTGTCTTAAAAACAATGGGGCGAGTCCATTTTGCCGTGAATTCTTGTAAAAAATGGTTAAGCTCCAATTTTGTACGATTCACCGGAAGCGCGCCTCGTTCAATTTGCTGAGATTTAAGCAAATGGGTCAAAAGTAGATTCATGCGTGAGCAATCATTCAAAATGCATTCCAAGAAGCGTGTGCGTTCTTCGCTCGCGACTTCTTTTTCAACCAGGGTTTGAGCGAACATTTGAATCGAGGACATCGGCAATTTAAGTTCATGGGTCATCATGTTCACAAAATCTTTTTGTTGTTTCTTGAAGCGCGCGCCTCGGAGGAAGTTAATGAAAAAAAAGGAAAGGGCAACCAGGACCAAGGATAGGAAGGTGATACCAACGGCTAAAACAGTCCATCTTTTGGTTGCAGGAACATTCGGATCTCCATGCGTGAGGGCATAGAGCTCTTTGATGGTATGGTAATCGGAAATGATGTAAACGTTCCAAAAAACCAACAAGGTTATCACCATGCCGGCGGCCAAAACAAAAACCGCGGTGGACATGGCAGTCTTGAAACTCATGACGTTAAAATTAGCAAGTTGGGGCCTAGGGGACGTTCTTTGCGCTCGGGGACTTGAGAAGCTCTATTAATGAACCTAAAAGAAAGGAACCATCGTAGCGTCTTTGCCCCTCTTCCTTGTGGGCTGCGGCCCATTCCAATGCTAGGGTCATTGGAATGACTTGAGGCTCTTTTCCAAGGACCAAGGCCGATAATTTGGATAACCCCTCGGTGAGACTGAGAGCCAAGGGTATTGGCACCGTTGGGAGTTCTCCGGGTTTGGAGCAGTTCTCAGCGGCCGAGCTGACCAGATATTCTCTACACGAGGAGGGCCGATGGGGGTGGATGGAACAGGATTCATCCTCAAGAAAGGGGCAGGCAATGCCCAACTTAAAATAATCCAATCCTAAGGTGAGCACGTCGTTATCCGTGGCCGTGCCGGAAAGGGAACGGGAGCCAAACCCCTCCGCTTCCAACTTATCCCTTGCCGCCGCAAACCGCGATAAAACCAAGACCTTTCGTGCGGGAGGAAAGGCGGCTACCACATCGGCTAACATCCAAGCTTCAGCCGGTGAGACTGGGACGGCCTGGCGACAGCAAGCACCACAGCCTTTGCGACAGGATACTTCACGACCTTGTTTGGCTTCCGAGGCCACGGACATTCCGATGAGCCGTTCATCGATGGACATGGCATTCCATGCCAACTCAGAAAGTCGCATACTTGAAGAAGGAACAGGCATGTTACCTCGTAACCGACCAAAGCGAGTTTGAAGGTCTACCTCCAAAACCGGAGGACCCATCCCCTTTTGCGACTCTTGTCCTTCACCCTGATTTACCATATTCCAAAACCTACCTTTTGATCCAGAAAACCCAAATACCCTATTTTCAAGCGAGAGAGGGAATGGTTGGCGAGGGGGTTATTTCCAAGTATATTCCCAGAGCAAATGATGAGGAATTCCGGCCCCATTTGGGCGGTAGCCCTAACCCTGTTAGTCGGTTGCGACTTCTTCTCGACCCGGGATATACTTCCCAAGCCCTCGGATATTCGATCCTTTCAAGGCTTTTCCAAAGCCGGAGATAGTATTGTATTTCGAATGACGGAGACGCTGAGAGATTCGGGATTAGTAAAAGAAGCCTTATCAAAGCGTCGAATGGTTTTCACCTTGATGGGAGATTCCATTGTTTCTGGTGATACGCTTAAGAATTTTACCATGCGAGTGACCGAAGACCCTACAGGTTACCTACTGGAAAAATCGACGCGCCTATTGCATTTCTCAAAAGAGGGAGTTTTACTTGTTGTCGCTCCCGAGGGAGGCGGGACTCGGTTTTATCCGCTAAAAAATTCAGCAAGTCAGGACACGCTTTCCACCTTTTCACTCCCCGCCATTTTAATTGATGGTTGGCAGCCAAAACAAAAATTGGGTATTCTTGAACTGCAAAGGGTACTTTCTTCAGGCTCCGATACCCTTAAATTCAAAGACCATTCCGAGGCGACTTGGAAAATTTTTGAGTCGATAACCGATAGAGGATTGGTTTTAGCGAAAGGGCAATACTGGTACGGCGCTTCAGGATTATTGAAAGCAGATCAGACTTGGCCTGGATTTGGGTGGCGAGAAGCTAATGCATCGGTTCCGGGTCATGTTGATTTGCACCGAACTTTGGAAAGACTTTAATTGATGAGCCAGCCAGCAATTGTCTGTAAAGATTTGGAATTGGATTATGGCCGCGGCTCCGTAATTGGTCCCCTCTCTTTGGAAATCCCCACCGGCTCTTGTGTCGCTTTGGTGGGAGAAAATGGCGCAGGAAAATCATCCCTGATTAGTATGATTCTAGGGTTAAGACCATGGAATAAAGGCGAGGCCGTGCTTTTTGGACTTTCCGCTAAAAACCCAGAAGCGCGTCGCGGCGTTGGCTATCTCCAAGAATCGGTTGATTTTCCGGAACGAGCTCGCGCCCAGGATCTTATCGCCTTGCATTCCCGGTTGGTTGGACTCGATCGTACTTTGTCAGGAACCGAATTGGAGTCCTACCTGGACGGTTTCGGCTTAGAGTTATCCTCAAAACCTATCCGAGCCTATTCCAAAGGCATGAGACAGCGTCTCGCCTTAGCCATAGCCATGCTGGATTGTGGACGATTGTTGATTCTCGATGAGCCCAATAGCGGTCTGGACCCAGTTGGAATTGCAATGTTGAGGGCGAAGTTGGATATGCAGAAAGCACAAGGTGCAACATTGCTGATTTCCACTCATCGCTTGGCAGAGGTGATGCAGCTGGCTGACTCCGTGTTGGTTTTGCATAAAGGAAAGGTTGCCGGTGCCAGTCTTATGTCTGAGTTTGCCGACTTTGATTCCTTTGAAAAATATTTTTTGGAGCGAGTTCGATGACTCAGCCCAATTGGAACCGCAAGCGTGCTTTGTTGGTATTCGAAATGCTACCGGCCGTGAAGGGACCTTTGTTTTGGGTGGCACTGGCAAGTTTGGGGTTACTTGTAATCCCCGTAAGGTTTATTTTTGTGGGAGAATTTTCGGTCAATGGTCAGCCATTGGGTCAGGGTTTGCGACTAAACTATGTATTGGCAGTTGGGTATAGTAGCATCGTTTTTCTCACGACCCTATTCACACTTTGTCTTTGTCTGGATCGAACTGGTGCCCATTATCTTAAAAACAATGACCTGCTAATTTTGTCGCGTTCTTTAAGCCGTCCTATTTTTTATCTGGCTAAAATCGGTTCAGTACTGTTGCCTTCCATTGTATACGGGTCTTTGGCAATTCTTTTGTTTTGGGAGGAACTTTATCGGATTGCGGGAATAAATCTTTTTCGTGTATTCTTGCTTATTTTCCCATTATCGTTGAGCATGAGTTGTTTGGTGGGGCTCTATTTTTTGATCAGGAATTTTATGGGAAACTTCATGATCTTTTTCCTGTGGTTGTTGTTCTTACCGGTCATCTATTTTGTAAACCTATGGCGTCATTATGGAGGAATTTTAAGGGATGGCGAATCCCATTCTTCTCTCATGGGATTCTTCCCGCAATTTGGGGGAATCCATGCCTATTCACTCGGCTTGGTTGGAGACTGGTTTATTAGGGGTGATTCTTTGTTTGCATTGGTAAATTGCACAGCCTGGACGGTATTTGCATTAGGTGCCGGCCTCTATTTCTTCTCGAAAAGACGCCTTTGAACACTGGGCCAAATGGCGACCGTATGCGCTGCAAGAACGCAATTAAACGCTTCAAGACTTTCCGCTAGGAATTCCAATTTTCATTTCGCCGTCAATGCCATTCAAATAGATGTGTTGACGATCTGTAGAGTAATTCAAGAATTTATAATTCAGCTTTCCATCAATCAGGTCATTTGGATGAATGGTAACTTGATCGATAGATCCGAAAGGTTGAAAGCGAAGAATGGCCCCGGCGGGATTGAAAATTATGATCAGATTAGCTGGAAGGTTATTGGTGGATTCGCCCCGGGTTGGAGTACTTGACCGCTTTCGATGTGCATCTACGACCAAATCTACATAACTGAATTCTCGATCCTGAACCACTTTTTCTCCAATACGTTCTGGAGACCAGAGAACCCGTTTATCAAGGCCCCACTGTTTGGGTGTGACATAGGAAAGAAAAGAATAAAAGCTACTGAACGATCCCAACGCGACTTCAGAAACGAAATTGGCAAGATCCCCTTGGCTGGTGCGTCCTTCGGGTGAGGTATAGGTATAGGCACTTTGATTTGATCGCTCTTGTAAGGACATTTTGGAAAAATCGACTTGGCGGTCTTCCACATGAAATTTTTCAACGATGGCCAATGTATCCGAAAATTTACTTTTTTCAACCTTAAGCTTGTTTACACCAGTACGGACATAACTGGTTTTAAGAAAGCCGGCCTTGGTAGAAAGAGCTTTCTTAGAATCAGCATCAAGTTCAACGGAGTTTTCGCCTTTAAAGGTAAATGCGCGTAATTCGGCTAGGGTTTGTTTGAATTTTGCTTTTTGTGTCTCTTCCATTTGTTGCTGTTCCGTTTTGAGCGCATCCAACCGTTCCTGTTCCTGCTTATCATTTTCTGCCTTGGCCAGGGATTGCGATTTTTGATTTTGGGCCTGTATCTGGGCCAGGTTTAGCTTTTCTCGGAGCATAGACGTAAAGTTTTTCCAAAGCAGAATTCTCTCCTGAATGGGTGCCATGGTGACTTGGTTTTGTTCCTTCAAGGATGTTTCGATTTTTTCTTCGACTTCTAATGTGAGCTCCACTTTTTGTTTGCTGGCATATTCAAGTAAATCACTATAGAGCATATCGGTATTTAGGACCTCAACCAAGTTTTGTAGGTTTTGGCGAAGCCAGAGCTTATTCTCCTCATATTTTTTATTTAATGAAGCCAACTGTTCCTGTGTTTGAATTGCATTGGCCTGGATTTGTTTGGACCAATAATCCAGTTGCAGGGAATAGTCATCATAGAGGGCTTCGATTTTTGCAAAGTTAAAAGTTCGAAGATGCTCTTCGACTCGGCGACTCAGAAAACCCTTCGCAAAAGAGAAAAGCAAGTTCGTCTGTAAGACTTTAAAATCTCGATCCAGAGATGCCACGTTTGCAAGGAAGATGGATTTTGGTTTCAAACTACCAGCTTCATAGCCCATTAAGTTTTTTTGAAAAGTCAACTTGGAACCTGGATCCCATTGCTTCCCATCGTTTGAAAACATGCCCTCAACACGGGAGACAAGGTTAAAAGCATAAAGCTCCCGTATAAGACCGTTGGCTTCCACGCGATGCCGGGTAATATCTTGAACGTCCCGACTCAGGCTTTCAAGTGAGAGATACATGGCTTGTTCAAAAGGAGGGTTGGACAAGGCAAAATGCGAACGGGAACGATCCAAATCCGCGCGAGTCTTTGTGAGTTGCTTTTCCCAATTCGAAAAGGGATATTTTTGGTTTACCTGTTTCAGGTATTCCTTCAAGTAAATATTTGCTTGCACCGCATCCCCATCCCCGCCAGCGAATGCAGAGGTTACAAGCCATAAGAGGCAAAATCTAAATGCTAGTGTGATGGAAAGCCGCATGAATGAATACGCCCTCAATTATCAATTTGAAACAATTTTTCTGGTCATTCTTGAATTGAGACCAACTCCATGAACATCCAAAGATAGCAGGTAAATGCCGGGTTTTAACCCATTGCCAGCTCCTTGGAAATCGGAGCGAAAATCGAAATGATAAAGGCCTTCTGCGATAGGCCCCATCGAAAATGTCCCGACTTTTTTGCCATCAATTTCCCAAAGCGAGGCATTGAGTCTAGCTCTGGTGGGCAGGCCAATTTGCAGTTGAAAGCCACCAGGTTTTGAAAACACAGTCAGATTTAGATCCGGGGCAAGGTCCGCCATTTTTTGGAGACCTTTCAATTTCTGAATTTGTTCCCTGGGACCGGAGTAAATAATGAGCGTGTCCTGGGCTAATCCAGAAGCAGAAATCGATTGACCGGCTTCCAACTTGAATTTCATAGACCGTGCCTTAGAGACGGCCCAGGTTTCATAGCCTTCAGGGAGAATTTGCTCCAAGATTTTAAGGGGCGGTAGAGCGTCGCCGATTCCACCCATCGCCACGGTCCAGGTGAGTAGCTCATCTTGTTCAAATCGGATCCAATCAGTGGATAGGTTATGCCCGTCTCTTAGGGCCTTTAAGTAGTTCATGGAATTTTCATGGGGCAACTCAAACTCATCTTCGCGCCCAAGGCCATTGCTGGCATTCCTAAGGGCACCCAATTTTAGCGTGCGCCGGTTTCCCCATCCCATGGATAAACTCACCTCCGAAGCCAACTCTCCGAATTTTTTTAGCAAGCCACCATTTGCCATGGATTCATTGGAAAGAGTTATCGTGGTGTCCTGTGTCACATAGCTGTAAACAAAATATCCAAGCCAAGGTTCTAGCGAATCACTTTCAACATACTCGCCGATTTCCGCATTGAAGCCCCACAACCCCTTAATGGGAGAGGAGCGATAGGCATCTTGATTGGCGCGTGACACCGGCCAAAATAGTTTTTGTAGGTGGGGATTTCCAACTTGGTTCCATCCGTGTTTAATCTTGACTGAGAATTTGGCTTCTCCAAGTGGAAATGTTTTCGCTGAAGGTAAAACAAGGCTTGAAAGCCTTGTATATGAACTTACCCAAAAGGCCGATCCGGGTTGAAAGGTTGCTTTCGGATCGACGGGGATGTATTTGCCTAATTCATTACTCCAAACGGCACCTTGGATCGACATGTTTGGTACTGTATTTGCCAGTGCCGATAAGGAAATGGGAGGATTTAAAGCAAGTGGAATACTAATCAAGTCGTACCGATGTTTGGGATTTAGTCCCACTTTCCATTTGGGGGGGCCTCGGAAAGCGCCAAAGCTCTGTGAAAGCGAAAGAACGTATTTGGAATCGGAAGGTAAGTAACTGGAAAGTTGATAATCACTCGCGATGATTTGAATGTCCAATGATTTTATGACGCCTAGCGGGTTTTTCAAGGAGACCTGAAATTGGGCTGGACTAAAAAGGGGTAGCTGACGAATATTTTTCAAGGGGTCATCGGAGCGTTTTAAATCTAAAACCAGGTTTGTGACATTATCCGTTATGGAAAATGAAACCGAGGTAGAATCGTTTCCGAGTATTTTCTCATCCAGGTAAGTGATTTTTGGTGGGCTCACATCAATTCCCATGAAATAAATACCCGGTTGGGCTAGGGTGACCGTGTTCGCGCCCGATATGAAATAAATTTTCCCCGATGGATCCACTTTGTAAAGAGAGCGTTTTTCAGAAAGCGATCGGGTAAAAATTAAGCCTGGAAAACTCGGAGGGGGATCGAAGGGTTGGTTCTCAGCAAGAGTCAATGAAATACCATATTGAATGCCGTCAAACCCAATTAGCTTCAGGGAATCGGCACTGGCTAGTCGAATATGGACATTGGCACTTTGATCCTCGGGACTGGAGATTGTATAGCCTCCTTGGAGATAGTACGAGTCCCCGGGGTGAAGTACAGTATCCTTGATTCCGAAAATTCTGTATCTTTCCGTTCGCACTTCACTAGCCATATTTCCGGCCACGGCAACGGCCTTCAAAGTTGTGTCTGTCCGAATAACAATCGTATCCATCGGATGATATTCGATTCGGTTTTCCGGAGTAAGATCGGTTGGTTCCAAGCTGTAATAAAGTTTGGCACGTTTGGAAGAACAGGACATGGTCACTCTTTGAGTCGAAGCATAAGAGCCACCGATAGGGGTAATAATGGGCATATTTGGAATTAATGTAAAGGAGGCAAACATGACTTTGCTGTGTTCAAAATCTTTTTTAATCGCGATAGCCTCGATGGTAACGGTGGAGTCGACCCAAAATGGGGATTGGTAAATGGGAGAAAGGATGGTTGGAAGAGTGCCATTGACAGTGTAATGAATTTCCGCTCCATCAGTGGCGAAAAGGAAAATTTTAAGTGAATCTGCGAATGTGGCGGTATTACCTTGCGTCACCGGTGAGGGAGGCGCTAATTGACCACCCTTGAGAGAATAGCTGAATCTTGTAATCGGACTTGTGACTCCATCCAAAACAGCAACGGCAGAAATGGTTGTCGTGGATGATATCGGTAGCCCGTCAATTGGAAATTTATCCCAAAGCAGTATTGGTTTTGTCTCATCAACTGTATAACGGATTTCTGCATTTGCGGGTGCAACGGTAAGCTTAATCGTGGCTTCGAGATTAAACTCGGATCCCGAGGGCAGAGATGATGATAATAATGGCACCAATTTAAAATCCCAGGACTTAATATCGCTGTTTAAAAAATCTTTTGATAAAATGGAGATTGCCTTTAACGTCAATGTTTTTGCCACGGTGAGGCCAGTAAGGGGATTATACAGTTTACGGGTTGACGATGTATCTGGAGTAGTGCCGTCAACGGTGTAATAGATGGATGTGCTGTCCGTCCCTGAAGTAAGGGTCACCTTTTGCTGGCTTGAAAATCTTGCTCCCGGTGGGGTCGCTACTGGCGCTTGGGCTTTACTTTGGACTTTTTCCAAGGTATAGGTCTTCATGAGTGTATCACTGTTTACAAAGTTTGGTTTTGCCGCAATGGCAGTCACCGTAGTCGTACTAGTGACTAAAAAGGGTTGAGTATAAAGGTTGACTGGGGTAAGCGCAGGATTCGACCCGTTGGTGGTGAAATAAATACCAGATCCATCGGAAGTGGATAGTGTGCAGAGGATGCTGGCTTTGAAGGTTGGGTCCACGGGACGAATGGTTGGCTTTACCACTTTTCCTGGTGCGACATAAGTATAGACTTCCGTCATCATATCACTGGCTCTATATCCGTTCTTGTAAGCAATGGCCCTTACCGTTGTGGTGCCAGTGAGAGTCAGGTTGTCCCCCGGTTTAAATTGAAGGCTGGGCTGTGCACCTGTTTGATTGGGTGTACTTCCGTCCAAGGTGTATCGTATATCCGTTAAGTCTATAGCATTAGAGAGCACCACAGTTATGGAGGGTGTTGAGAATGAGTTTGTGGTAGGATTTGCAGTGGGTTTGGGAAGTTTCGGTAATTGTACAATCAGCCTAGCCGTATCGCTGACAGCGTAGGTACTTGGTTTGTTTAGATCTGTGTAAAGGGTTGTAACCGAAGCATGGTAAACGCCAGACGCTGTCGCAACTAAATCAGAATCCTTCGATGTAGGTGTTGGCGATAGCGCGGTTGTGCCATTAAACCATTGATACAGGAGCGTGGGGTCACCCGTCGCACGGACGCGGAACGTGGTTGATGATCCAACCAGAATGGTTTGGGGAACTGGTTGAGTGACGATGGTTATGGGCAAAGGCAGGGGCTTTATCACTAGACGGCAAGTTTTACTCGTGTCGTTCGGACCCGCCCCATTTTTGACAATAACGCGGTACATTCCACCGGAGGATGAG
Organism: Fibrobacteria bacterium; assembly: GCA_043750055.1. Lineage (GTDB taxonomy): Bacteria > Fibrobacterota > Fibrobacteria > UBA11236 > UBA11236 > Chersky-265. The sequence goes on along the minus strand of JAYVCH010000161.1, from coordinate 1,021 downwards.
GAAGCAGAATCAATCGTATAGCTAGATGCATTGATACCGATATTTCCAAATAGGTCGGACCCTCCGGCATATTGCCACTGATAGGTCACAGCAGGGTAACCCGTTGCAGACACAGAGAAAACGAGTTTGGATTTATTAAGAATCACCTGAGAATCCGGCAAGTTCATTGTGATCTTGGGGTCAGCGTTTATGGTAATCACAAGGGTCTTGGTATCTGTTCCATTTGAATTGGTTGCTGTAAGCGTGGAGTTGAAAGTCCCTGTGAGAGTCGGGGATCCGGTTATGCTTGAACCGGAAAATGTCAATCCGGGTGGCAATCCTGTGATGGCAAAACTGATCGAAGGGGAGCCGGAAGCTGTTGCAGTATAAGTAAAAAGACTGCCAACTTTTCCGTTTACAGACAAGGGGCTGGTGATAGTTGCCTTTATCGGAGCAGCCCCGACAGTTATGGTTAAGACTTTGTCATCCTGTCCAGCCGAGTTTGTTGCATTTAGGTTTACGGTATACACTCCCGGCCCCTGCGGCGTTCCGGTAAGAAAACTTGTGGAAGGGTCCCAGTTGAGCCACGAAGGAACTACACCGGTGGGTTTTAAAGTTGGAGTTGGGGATCCAGTTGCAGTCAGCGTATATAAAAAGTGGAGTAAGGCTGTTGCAGATGCAGATATGGGGCTGGTGATAGTTGGCTTTATCGGCGCGGCCCCGATGCTTATCGACAAGACCTTGTTATCCTCGCCTGCCGAGTTTGTTGCATTCAGGTTTACCGTGACAACTCCTACTGCGGACGGTGTTCCGGAAAGGACGCCAGTAGTCGAGTTCCAGAGGAGCCAAGAGGGGAGACCGGATGCATTTAAGCTTGGAGTTGGGGACCCGGTTGCGGTCAGAGTATATGAAAAGCCTTGGGATGCTGTTCCATTTACAGACATGAGGCTGGTGATAGCTGGTTTTATCGGCGCGGCCTCGACGGTTAGCGTCAAGACCTTGTTATCCTGCCCTGCCGAGTTTGTTGCATTCAGGTTTACCG
>JAYVCH010000160.1:0-12292 GCA_043750055.1 Fibrobacteria bacterium | reverse complement strand
CTTTCCCCAAGATTCAAAAACTGGCCATCGTTGGAAAAGTCCGTTGCGCTGGCTCCAAATGCAATTTTTAAAAAGGGTTTATCAGGAATCCCCTTCGTTTCCAACCCAACGGATCCTCCCGCAAAATCGGAATACATCTCCGGCGAAAAGGTTTTCCGGATGGCGAAGCTTTCCAAGGCCCAAGAAGGAAAAAGATCCTGAGGAACCACACGTTTGTCTTTTTCTGGAGAAGGAACCGGTAGCCCATTCAAGGTCATATTGGTGTAACGCTCGCCCAAACCGCGGACATAAACATACCGTCCTCCCACCAGTGACGTTCCCGTTACCCTTTTGGCTACCGCTCCGGCATCGGCATCCGTTGACTTGGCGATTTGTTCCGCACTAACGCCCTCCATGACTCCTGAGCTGGTTCTGCGCGTCGATAAAAGGGTCGCTGAAGTCCCAGCACCCGAGCCCCCTTTCGCTTCTATCATCAGCCCTTTAAGTACGCTGCGCTCCAAACGAATTTCTCGAAAAGGATTCATACCTCCATGATAGGCCAGTCCTTCGCGTTCAAATACACTGAAGCCTTTTTTCCCAACCTTTATCCGATAATATCCGGCCTTCACGCCCGATAGATCGTAAAGGCCATCTTTATCACTTTGGCAACTAAATCGATCGGAAATTCCAATGAGAATGATACTAGCAAGAGGAATGGGCTTTCCTCCATCTGCAGCAAGTATCAGTCCCTTTTCACTAGCCATCCCCGATTCGCTGTTAGAGATTATTTCCACCTTTTTGGGAAGGATATCTTTTGGAGTCGAATCAAGAGAACCCTTGGGTTGGTATGTTTTATTGGAAACACCAGGATTGGCAAGAGATGTGTCCGTCAATTCCTCTAAAGTTTTAACAGGAACGGATTCCATTGTGCTGTACTTTCCTTTTGAATCAGAGTCGGATAGATGACCGGGGGGCAACTCGACTGCGAATACAAATTTCAAGTTAAGGTTGAGCAGATAAAGCAAAACCAGCACAAAAAACCTAGAGAGATTTGATTTCAAAAACATTTCAGTAGGATTTCATCGAGGTTCGCGTAATAAACGCGAGAACGACCAAAGCCTGGGTCTTTCCGTCTTTTTATTGCATTCAAATTGGAATGCAACACTGACGGGGAAAAACTTACCCAAGCATAGTTTCAATCTTATTGCTTAAGTGTTTCAGCCTACGCAATACGATTGTGGGGGGAATAGAAATAGGGAATTAATTCAAGTCCTACTATTGAGCTTCGTGACGGTGTCCATCGGATGTCCCACTTTCGGCCCGTCCTTTATTTTCATCAGCATGATGCTTGACGACGCGGGCTTGAACGTGAAAAATTACTTCCTCCGCGATATTGGTAGAAAGGTCGCCAATACGCTCAAGGTTACGGCTAATGCGAAGAAGTTCTAAAGCCATTTCAATGGAAGTTTTATCATTTTTAACCAACTGAATCGCTTCACGCGTATTCGCGCGATTCATTTCGTCGATGATATCGTCGGTTTCCAAAACCGTTCGGGCCAATTGCAAATTTTTGTTGAAAAAACTTTCGCAAGCATCATTCAACATGTTTTGGCCGATGCTGATCATCTTGGGCAAATCCAGCATACCGGTTTTTTCTTGGAAATTAGCATAGCTGATCGCAGACTGGGCAATGTTGACGCAATGATCCCCAATCCGCTCCAAATCATTATTGATTTTTTGGATCGCAAGCATAAACCGAAGATCAATGGCGACCGGTTGAAACAAAGCAAAGAAATCGGCAACCCCATGATCAATTTCAATCTCAAGATTATTAATCATCCGTTCATTGGTGAACGTCTTTTCCGCCAAGGATCGATCCTGCTCTAAAAGCGCGCGAGTGGAGTAGTCCAAGGATTCCTGGGTCAAGCGTGCCATTTTTTCCAAAGTTGCCTTTAGATTATTCAGCTCTTTTTCAAAATGCCGTTCCATCGTTGCTCCTATGCCATAGTTAAATAAAAGCATAAGTCCGTCGAGTGCTTTCGGCACTCGGTAGGACTTATGCCATTATCCGAAGCGACCGGTTACGTAATCTTCCGTCTGCTTCTCCTTTGGAGAAGTGAAAATCTTGTCCGTTGTATCAAACTCAACCACATTTCCCAGATAAAAAAACGCGGTATAATCACTCACCCTTGCTGCCTGTTGCATATTATGCGTGACGATGACAATGGTATAGGTGTCTTTGAGCTCATAAATTAGCTCTTCAATTTTAGCGGTAGCAATGGGATCTAATGCACTGGCGGGTTCATCCATGAGTAATACTTCAGGATCAACTGCTAAAGCGCGGGCGATGCAGAGGCGTTGTTGCTGTCCTCCAGAAAGAGCAAGGGCGCTCTTTTTGAGTTCGTCTTTTACTTCGTCCCATAAAGCGGAACGTCTTAAGCTGGTTTCAACCAGCTCATCCATTTTGGACTTGTCACGGAGTCCGTGGATTCGGGGGCCATAGGCGACATTGTCGTAAATGCTTTTTGGAAATGGGTTTGATCTTTGGAAAATCATGCCCACTTTACGGCGCAATTGAACTTCGTCCACTTTTTTATGGTAGATATCGACATTGTCCACGAAAACGGAGCCTTTGATCTTTACGTTTTCGATCAGGTCGTTCATTCGATTCAAGCTGCGAAGAAAAGTGGATTTTCCGCAACCGGAAGGTCCGATCAAGGCTGTGACTTTGTAAGCCTTCATATCCAAGCTGATGCCCTTTAAAGCATGCTTGGAGCCATAATGAAGATGCAAGTCTTTGGTATAAAGTTTTACGTATTCGGGAGCGATTTCCATGAAACTCCAATTTCAGGCGAAGGCGCGGCGTTTTCTTAAGCGGTATCGCATAAAGATGGCGGAAAAGTTAAGGACGAAAGTCAAAATTAGCAAGACCAAAGTTGTTGCGTATTGAATACCGAGCGTTTTCTCAACGTCGGTAGATTGCGTGGTCATGATATAGAGGTGGTATCCCAATTCCATGAATTGGTCGGTAAAGGTTTTAGGTAAATTCGGCAAGAAATAGGCCGCGCCGGTAAAGAGAATCGGTGCCACTTCGCCAGCACCTCGACTGACGGCCAGAATCGCTCCAGTTAAAATTCCGCCAACGGAATTGGGCAGGACAATGCGCCAAATGGTTTGCCACTTCGTCACACCCAAGGCCAAGGAGGCTTCCCGCAATTCACGGGGCACGGTTTTAATGGCCTCTTCAACGGATACAATCACGACTGGTAAAGTCAATAGGGCCATGGTCAAGCTGGCCCAAAGAATATTGGGCTGCGCCCAATGCAATGTCCCTGGTTCAGAAAACATTCGGTCCAGCCCCTTGCCGGTAAATTGCACGAAAAATCCCAAACCAAAAAGACCAAACACAATGGCGGGAATTCCAGCGAGAGTGTTCACGGCGAATCGAATCACTTGAGCGATCTTACTTTGACGATCCACATATTCGCTCAAATAAATGGCGGTCACGGTCCCGACGGGCACACCGACCAAGGACATGATGGTGACAAGGAGAAAGGTACCGATAATGGCAGGGAAAATCCCACCTTCGGTCATCCCATTGGACGGAGCTTGGACCAAAAAGGCCCATGTCAAATGACTGTAACCGCCAATAATGATATTTCCCATAATCCAAACTACGGCAGCGATGGAAAGAAAAGCGCAACCGGCCGTGAAAGACACCACCACTTTACCAACAAAATTCTTTGTGCGAGTCATAACTCAGGAACCCTTGAATTGTTTCATGAGTTTGTTCCGGACAAAAAACTCGGCGATGGCATTTAGCCCGAATGAAATGACAAAAAGGAGGGCTCCGATAAAGAAAAGGATTCGATAATGGGTGTCGCCGAAAACCACTTCCGCCATTTCAGCGCCGATGGTCGCAGATAGAGTCCGCACAGGTTCGACTAAGGAGGGCGAAATCAAAGCGGCATTGCCGGTGGCCATGAGGACAATCATGGTCTCACCAAAAGCGCGACCAAAGCCAAGGATTACCGCTGCAAAGATACCGGGAGTCGCGGAGGGCAAGACTACAAACAGAGCCGTTTCCCATTTGGTTGCGCCTAGCGCAAGACTGGCTTCGGTCATCACCCGAGGAACAGCGTTTAACGCATCCTCGGAAACGGTAAAAATAATGGGGATGACTGCTAAGGCCATGGCGCAACCGCCAACAAAAGCATTGAGACGATAATGGAAGCCAAAAAGATTTTGCAATACCGTAGCCATAACCACCAGGGCAAAAAATCCAATGACCACGGAGGGGAAACCCGCCAGGATTTCAATCACCGGTTTCATAATTTCTCGCGACCATCTAGGCGCGAAATTGGAGGTATACAATGCGGCGAAAATACCAATGGGACCCGAAATCAATAATGCGATGAGGGTGACTTTTAAACTTCCAAGGAGCAGGGGAATCAGGCCGTATTTAGGATCTAACGATACCGGTTGCCAATCTTTAACTACCAGGTGCTTGGCCTTGAATTCAACCTGTCGCTGCTCCATCTCTGGATTTTCCACCGCCATCGGGGCACCGGGTTCTTCGCCGTAGGTTTCTGAGGAGCCGACATCGGCTTGGGCAGGAGCAAGGCTAGTTTTTTGAGTAAAGAGAGGATAGGCTTCACGAAATACAAAAACAAAAATCAAGGAAATGAAAAGAAGGGAGACGAAGGCGACTCCCTGTATCGATTTCTCTATAGCCATTTCTCCCAATCGTCGGGGCTTTTTAAAATTCAGCACCTTTCGACTGGAAGTGATGGGTTCAGGAATCAAATTATTCATTTGGCAGGGAAATATCCTACTTGAGTAACCACGGCTTGGCCTTCTGGGCTCAAGATCCAATCGATATATTTCTTCATTTCACCGGTGGGTCGGCTACGCAAATACATATACAGATAACGGGTTAGGGGATAGGAACCATCTTTAATGGTTTCCGCTGTCGGAGCAATACCCGCATCGTTTGCAGTTTTCTTGATTTTTAAAACCTTGATGCCTTTCGCATAGGCTGCGCCGCCGAAGCCAATACCAAATTTGTCTTTGGAAACGGCATTCACTACCGCGGCGGTTCCGGGCAGGGATTGCATAGTGGAAGTATAGTCTTTGCCCTTGAGTACATTGTCACGGAAAAAGACATACGTTCCCGAATTGTTTTCGCGGCCATAGACAATGATTTTTGCATCCGGTCCGCCCACATCCTTCCAATTGGTGATATTACCGGTATAGATAGATTGGATTTGATCCAAGGTAAGCGCTTCAACCGCATTTTGTTCGCTCACGTATAAGGATAAGCCATCCTTGGCCGATTTGATTTCGACGCCGAGTGAACTGTAACGGGCTTTGAGATTTTCCCGTTCGCTGGCTTTCATGGGCCGGGACGAATTGCAAATGTCGGTGGTGCCGTTGATGAGGGCGGAAATACCGGTTCCCGATCCCCCTCCCGTCACTTGTAGGACCATGTCCGGATGTGTGGTCATATACACTTCAGCCCAACGTTGAGCCATGATGACCATGGTATCCGAACCTTTTATAGTAAGAGTGGTTTTCGCGACCGCGGCTACAGAAAGCACGGCCAGGGTTCCCAACATAATCGCTTTTTTCATTTCTAACTCCTTTAAACTTATATTAGAATTTCATTTGTCCACGAATAGTGATCACATTGTCATTCAGGTCATGATTCCAAGCGGCCAATTTGGGATTGACGAAGTTGGCCTCTTCATTGGTAACCATGTCATAATAGGCAGTCAGTTTGAAGTTACCGTCCCACCAGTAAACCAGTCCAAAGCCTAAAGTGTTATAGGCCAAATCCTGGGATCCAAGAGTGGCAGTGCCAACTCCGACATCGGAACCTTCTACATCCGTATTCGGATCAAAGGTGTCGTATCGACCCACGACTTGGAATTGGCTTCCCAGATTTTGCACCAGGGTCACATAAAAACCATTGAAGCTGCGGTTAGCCATATACGAATCGGGAAAGTCTCCTGCGACGGCTGCGCCGGAAGTTCCGTAGGGCTTGTTGTTACCAACAGTACCGGGCATGGTACCTTGAATATATTCGCCGCGTAAACAAATGCCGCCGAGATATGGGATGTCATAGAAAATTTGGGCATCCGCGCCATAGGCTTCACGAACAAACATTTTGTTTTTATTTCCTCGGCTCACTGCACCGGTGCCGGTGTAGACCGTGTCATTTCCGCTTAAGCTGTTTCCATAATAGATTGAAACGCCTCCATCAATGCCAAGGCCGAGATCGGCAAAGGGGGCTTTAAATCCAAAGCGGCTAATAAAGTCCAGGGTGCTATCCACTTCATCGCCATTGGCGGCCGGAGCGGTTTTACCAGTAGGAAGATTTACGATCACCGAGTCCTTGTTCGATTTTAGCTTCAACGTGCTATCACGAACTGCCACTTTGGTAGGGATAAAGGCCACCGTATTTTTTGCAGTCACTCCACCAGCGGTGCCAGTATACAGGCCTGCTTTGAGGTTGAAGAATTTCAGGAATCCCATGTTTTCCGCTGGATTCACTTCCAATTTAATGCCGAGGTCCTTTTCACCTGGGAACAAAGTTTGAGCCATGCGGGAACGTTCCGGAGTTTCATGTGCGGAAGAGGAATAACCCACTTCGAAACCGAAAGGGCGGTCCATCAAGCCGGCACCCAGGGTGAAGGATTTGAGCCAAGGTTCGACCAAAATAATCTCCGCATCCTTCAAGCTGACGCCGCTTGGAACCATTTCGAATTCGGCGATGTACTGGCTGGTTCCGGCATCGTAGGTAGCTTTTAAACGACCACGGCGAATTTGGAGGCGTTGATTCGATGTGGTTGGGAAATTGCCTCCCGCAACACTGCCAATATTATTGCTATCAGCATGTTGCCATTGAACCTGCGCATAACCACCGATTTTCAACTTTGCGAGCTTATCCACTGTATTCTTGGTTTCGGTGAAAGCTTCGTTCAAACCATCAACCGTACCCTTGAGCTTGGTGAATTCCTCATTCTGTTCAGGAACAGTTTTTTGCGAGGAAGTGTCCGCATCTTGGGCCTTCGGAGCGCCGAGGGCGAGAAATACTAGGGGCATCATCAAAAACGTTTTCATCAGGTCTCCTGTAATAAAGTTCGAAAAAGCACGTCCATAAAAGTCACCTTCTGATGTTTCAATCCTGTTTCAGAAGGGTTTCGATTGTATACCAGAAATCGGAAGGCGGTATTTGTCTAAAGCTATGGTTTAAAAGGCTTTACAATAATATTGAAGGGGCGCGGTCCCTTTATATCAGGATCCCAAATCGGCGAGGGTTTGAGTCACTTCCGCATCATCGGGAAATGAGGTTTTGATTTTGGAAAAAATATCTTTTGCCCTAGTTAATTCGCCTTGATTAAAAAGTCGCTTACCCAAATTGAGCATTCCGGCCATGGCTCTGGTTTCGCCAAGCCCAGCTGCTTTTTGAAAACATTCCAGCGCAGGAATATCCTGACCAAGGGCAGAGTAAAGACGAGCCATTTCCATTAGGCCTTCATTACGTAAGTTTGGATGAGTCACCGCTTCTTTCAAAACCGAAAGCGCAAGGTAAGGGTTGCCCATTGCTTCGTAAAGTCCTGCAAGCTGAAAGGGGATGCGAGCATTACCGGGTTCGATTTCCAAACCTTTGGCATAATTCGTAGCTGCCTGGGATTTGTCTCCGGAAGCTTGGAACAATTCAGCTAGATAAAAATATAACTGTGACGATTCCGGATTTGCTTCCAAGGCCTGCTTCAATGTCGATTGCGCGGAAATGTAATCTTGGATTTTAACATAGGCTTCGGCGATGGCATAATTCCAGTCCAAATTGCCGGGTTCAGCACGACGCCCTTTATCGAAATAGAACAAGGCCTGAGCCCTGTTTCCAATTTTTAAATAACATTCGCCCAACATTTTTATCGCACCGACATTGTTCGGATCAAGCAGCAACGCTTTATGATAGCGCGATAAAGCAAGGCCGATTTGATCGAGGCTGAAATAAATTCCACCGGCATTTATATAAGGTCGTACAAATCCCGGCGCTTCTTGGATGGCTTGTTCGTAGAGGGATAGGGCGCGGCCGGTTTGTTTCATGATGTAAAGACAATTGCCCATGTCAAAAAGGGCCATGGGCTTGTTTTCACCTTCATTTAAGGCGGTACGATAGTGGGCCAAGGCTTGAGGATATCGTTGGCTATTGAAGTCGATGTTTCCTTGATCTAAATGGCTGTCTTCCATGGCTTGAACTTGAGACAAGCTCATGACAACGACCCAAAGTGCAAGACCTTTGGAATTTGAAAGAAAAAGTTTCATCGCGAATCCTCCTATAACAAGGACTGATTTAATCACATGAAATTACAGACCTATTTCAATTCCATTTCACCCAGATAATTTTTTAACAATTATGGTAGAGGATTAGAATTTGAAGGGTTGTTCAATCCTTTGCTTCACCGGAACCCCGCCAATCATGGCTGGCTTATATTTCCACTCGCATAGGGCATCGCGAACGGCATCCTCAAAACCATAATTCCCAGGAACCTCCAAGAAACGGATGTCGGAAACATGGCCATCTTCAGCAATAGTGAGTAGGCAACGCACTAACCCTCCTACTCCTGCCGCCTCCGCCTTCTTAGGCTTTTTGGGGGCAGTTTGGGAAATAGCTTTCGCATCTTCATCCGTTTCCCCCTCCGCATAACTCACCTGTTGTAGATCGCTTTGTTGAACCGCAGCTCCGGATCCATTGTTCGATCCGCCGCCCGCACCTAAATCCATGACAAAACGTTGACGGGAAATAGATTTTCCCGGTTCCACCGTTTTCTTTTCCGCGTTATGTTTGGATTCCTCCGGCTTTGGTTTTTCCTTTTTCTTTTGCGTCATTGTCATGGCCAGCAAATGGGGTTGACTCGTCCCTGCTTTTAACCCAGCGCGATGATGCGAATTCCAATAACCCATCAGCGGCAAGAAGCTGAATAGCCCCGCATTGAGGACCAAGCTCCCTGTAAGCGCAATCACAAACAAAAAGGCGACGAGAATGGGAGAGCCTGATGATTTCATTTAACAACCTGATTCGCGGCCACGGAAACTTTATGCACGCCCGCCAAATTGCATTCATCCATAACATCGATGATAACGCCCATATCGGCATCGCGATCGGAGACAATCACCACAGCCTTTTCGGCGTCTTCGGCCAACTGTCGGCGGAGAATAGCTTGCAGCATGGGCAAATCGACTTGGCGTTCATCTAGATGGATGGTTCCTTCCTTGCTAATGCCCACCATGATATTTTCTTTTTCAAGCTGAGTTGCTGACCCGGCCGCGGGCTTGGTGATATCCAGTCCGGTCTCTTTTGAAAAAGTGGTGGTCATGATAAAAAAGATCAACAGGATGAAAATGACATCCACAAGATTCACGATGGCTATTTCGACGTCCTTCTTTTGGCGTTTGCGAAGGGAAGGAATCATGTTGAATACCTCAATGAGGACGAAGGTTGTACGGAATTGATGCAGGCATGCGTTGCAGCCATAGCCCGTTGTTCAATCCCCGAAGCCTTTGAGGAGAGAAATACGTGCATTAAAAGCAGTGGAAAGGCGACGAGCAACCCGTTTTGAGTTGCCATCAAGGATTCGGCGATACTATCGGACATGAGTGCTTGATTCCCCGTTCCAAAAGCACTGATAACTTGAAAGGTGCGAACGATGCCGGAAACGGTTCCCAATAGACCCATGAGAGGCGCTGCTGAAGCCAAAATGGCTAAGGTGGAAAGAGACCTTTCCAAATCCGGAATACGAAACTTCATCACCTCATCCAGTTTTGATTCCATGGCGCCACGACCCTCTTCTCGGGCCTCATAAGCGGCGAGTAGCGCTTGGCCCGCTACCGTTTTTCTATCGCGTGCGGATAACCCTTGAAGCCATGTGTCCCAGCCGAATTTGGCCACGTGCTCTCGCCAGCGGGAAACCCCGCCGAACTCCATTCGACGAAGCGCTATCAGCTGACGAAAAACGATAAACCAACCGCAGACCGAAGCGATGATGAGAGGAATGACAACCCAGCCTGCTTTCACTATCCCCGTGAAAACAACTTCAAACATGTTCAGGAACCCGCTTTTGAGTCTTATACAGCGTATTCACCAAGCGGGCCGCGTATTTTTCCATATTGCCGATAATGCGCGTCGACCAATTGTCCAATAAATTATAGGACAACAATAAAGGGATGGCCACGCCTAATCCCCACTTCGTGGCGATCAAGGCTTCCGAAATTCCGCCGGCCATGAGTTTGGGATTTCCGGTTCCATGCACGGTGATAACATCAAAAAGACGTACCATGCCTGTTACTGTTCCCAACAGGCCGACAAGTGGGGAGGCGGCGGCAAGGATATTCATGGTGGTAATGCGCTTTTCCAAAGCGGATGATTCGTGCAGCATGACTTCATGCGCTTTGCTTTCAGCCTCTTCCCGTGGCCCATCGGCGCATTCCAAAATGGCGAGAAGCACGCGGCCCACAGCTCCGGGATTCTGCTTGCACAATTTGATGGCTTCGGAAATTCGGCCCGCCTGAGCGAGACTCTGGACTTTATCCGCAAGTTTTTCAGCTGCCTGATCCCGACGCATGAATACAAATATTTTTTCGAGAATGATGATTAAACCGGAACAGGCCAAAAGCAAAATCGGAATCATCACCCAACCGCCGCCATCGAATTCATGTTCGATGGTTTTCCAGAATGTGCCTCTGGCCTTGGTCGTAAACCCTTCCCCCGTCGCTTTCGTTAATAGGACGTCGATGGGCAAAGCCACCGTTTCTACTGGCTGATCTGAGACCAAAGCCATAATCGAAGTGCGCAATCCGGTCCGCACATTGTCGGGAACATCTTCGATCCATTCCCAAGACTGCCCATCCATACGACCCGTCTTGCCTAAGATGGCCACATCTTCGCTTTCAGTACTGACAAACGTTTGGTAGGCTTGGCCCAGTCTCACAAAGTATCCCGCGACGATCTTAGCTTGGGATGCAACATCTAGTGGCGCTTTGGATTTTTCTGTGGACGCTTTTGCGGCGGCGATTCCTTTTACCGCCAGCTTGCCTCTAATAATGCTTCTCGACTCCCCGTCAAGAAAGTCGCTGTATGAAAGAGTCAATAGCCTGTTCAGCGCGGCGGATCCAGAAGGGTCTGCTTTTTCCAAAGCCTTTTTGGCTTCGGAAAGCGCACTTACTTTTTCCAAGGTCCGATGGGGGAAGCCTCTTTCCCACTCCAGTCCTAATTCAGCCAATTTTTCTCGGACTTGCAAACCAAATTGTTTGAGACGCGCCTCTTGTTCTTCCACCGCCTTGTGTTTTTCAGACTCCTGGTTTAATAGACGCAGCAGCGTTTCTTCCTTCTGGTCTTTCATTTGCCCGAGACGATCGATATCGGCTTTAATCTCATTCCAAGCATCGCTGAACGCTTCCTGGGCCGCGACGGCATTACGCTTATCCTGCCAACGCTTTACCCGGACCTCTTCCAGTTGACGTTGATATAATTGCAATTCCTGATGGGACTTGTCCAAGTCCTCTTGGACTTTTTGATCTTCCCGGCGGCGGCTCGTGGCGTCGGAAGGCGAACTGACGAATAGAGATAGGAGACAGGTTAGGATAAAAAGTTTCACGAGTTTCATTTAACCGCTCCCTTCGAATTCGTTGAGTCGGGTGTGATTGAGGCGAATGATGCCTTCCAAATGGGAACGGGAACAAAACCAGGAACGGCTTTTCCCTCCGCAGTGGCAATGGCTTGTTTCAAGGCTTGCCTGGTCGGATGGTCCATGTCTTTTTCACGAAACCATATGTATCCCTTGTCTGTAGGTTTCAGAATGCCGAGTTTGATGCCGTCCAAGGAACTGAAGGCCAGAATTTGTTTTCCAACGCGAAGGTATTTGACTTGTACTGCGTCACCGCCATCTTCATTGAAATCCCCGGAATACACTTCCGCGTCCTGTGCCAGTCGCCGTTCATTTTGTTCCAATGTCCACAGACGGTTCATGGCCTCTTCTGCAGAGATCATATCGCCATTGATATCACGGATCAAAAGATCCAACGCTTCCAAACGCTTATCCAATCGATATGGAATTCCAGTCGCCATGGAAGTCCGAAGTTCGCGCGCTTTGGCGACCAAGACTTGGGAGAGTTGTTTGAACCGCGATTGCAATTCGCGATCCCGCATTTGATGGCCTTCCATTTTGGCGAGGGTGGCTTTTAGCTTTTCTTCCTGTCCGGCGATAGTTTGTTGCAATCGAATTCGATCCTGACCAAAATCAGA
>JAYVCH010000159.1:0-25588 GCA_043750055.1 Fibrobacteria bacterium | reverse complement strand
AGGTATGGTCTATCGGTGACATATGGTTCAACATTAGGGCCAAGATCAAAGATGGAAGAATGACTTATGATCCATCCAGTCCTGAAATCCCATACGGGGGAATAGATTGGGATCATCGTGTGGTCGCGGGCATCGACGGTTGGGCGAAGCCGGAATATGCGAAGATGGCAGAAAAGACCGGATGGGTGAGAATGGAATCGGAAGTGCGAGGTAAGGACAGTGTCACCAATTATGTCAACGATTCCGTGGTAGTCCATTTTCGATTTCTGCGGCTTTCATTAGGACGCACGCCGGATAATGCGCCTAAATTAATCGAATCGGGACTCCTAGGTTGGCAGGCTGAGGGACCCATGATTTGGTATCGGGGAATCGAAATCAAATTATTACCTGGCGATCCCCTGTATGCCTCCACCTATATTCAACCGCGGATTCGAAATACGATTCATCCCCGCTTAGTCTCCAAAAAGGTGGATCTGAACACTGGCATACTTACGTTTACGCTCAATGATTCCAAGGGTGTTCAGGTATTTGATACCAAAGGCTTTCGGGTTTCCAATACCAAGGGCCGACAATAAAAAATAATTTTGCCAAATTGCCCTGCCAATTTGGCTTAAGCGTCCTGAGTGGCGCATCCCTCGCCCTAAATTTTACTGATTTCCCCGCGCTGGAATGGCCTGTCCTTTGCGATAGGTGTTGGAATAACCAAATGGATTGAATCATTAAAAGGTTGTCTAACATGAAATTTTCACGTCGATTTACATCCGGGGAAAAAAGTCCATTTGAGACCCTTCAGTATGAATCCCGAACTTCGGCCATACGTCATGTAGATGGTAGCAGTGCTACGGTCGAGTTGAAGGTGGAAGTGCCAGTCGGCTGGACGCAAACTGCAACCGATATCCTAGCCCAAAAATACCTCTGCCGACGCAATGTCCCGCAAATCGATGAGTCCGGAATTCCCTTATTAGATGAGCAGGGTCGCCCAGTAGTAGGACCGGAAACGTCCGTGAAACAGGTGGTCGATAGGCTCGCCGGATGCTGGCGTCATTGGGGAGAAACGCTCGGTTACTTCGATACTACACACGATGCCCAAGTTTTTTATGATGAAACCGTTTTCATGCTTTTGACCCAAATGGCGGCGCCCAATTCTCCCCAATGGTTTAATACGGGTCTCCATTGGAAATACGGAATCACGGGTGATCCGCAGGGTCATTTTTTTGTGGATCCAACCGACAATAAACTGAAAGAATCGGCTGATGCCTATTCGCGTCCGCAACCGCACGCCTGCTTCATTCAATCCGTGAGTGACGATTTATTGGGAGAAGGCGGACTCTACAATTTATTAGCGAAGGAAGGTCGGATTTTTAAATACGGTTCCGGATCAGGAACCAATTTCAGCGCCATCCGAGCAGCAGGAGAATCTTTAAAAGGCGGAGGTTTATCTTCCGGACTTATGTCCTTTTTAAAAGTGTTTGACCGGGCCGCTGGGGCGATTAAATCAGGCGGCACAACACGTAGGGCCGCGAAGATGGTGTGTTTGGATTTAGACCATCCTGAAATTGAGGAATTTATTACTTGGAAAAGTCGGGAAGAAGCGAAGGTTGCGGCCTTAGTGGCCGGATCGCGTTTGATCCTTTCTGCCAAAGGCGAGAATGCCGAAGCCTTGAAAGAATTTATCCCTTCTGGTTTTTTATCCCGCAGCGAAAGCCTTGTCGAACAAGGCGTTGCCCATTCCAAGGTCACGGAATTTGACACAGGATTCGAAGGCGAAGCCTATGCAACCGTGAGTGGACAGAATTCCAACAACTCCGTTCGTGTACCCAATCGCTTTTTAGAGGCCGTCCTATCTGGTCAAGATTGGGATCTGAAAGCACGTACCGATGGCCGCACCATGAAAACAGTGAACGCCAAGGAGTTGTGGGACTTGATTGCCATGTCTGCGTGGGAATCGGCTGATCCTGGCGTGCAATTCGATGACACCATCAATCAATGGCATACCTGTCCTAAGGATGGCCCCATTCGCGCATCCAACCCATGTTCCGAATATATGTTTCTAGATGACACCGCTTGCAATCTCGCCAGCCTCAATCTTGTTCGGTTCCAAGACACCGATGGCAATTTGCGGATCGATGATTTTCGGCATGCTACTCGAATTTGGACGGTGATTTTGGATATCTCTGTCGGCATGGCGCAATTTCCTTCCAAGGATATTGCACGCAATACCCATGACTTCCGTACCTTGGGCCTGGGCTACGCGAATCTCGGTGCTTTTTTAATGCGTGCCGGCATTCCTTATAACAGTCAAGAGGCTGCGGCCTGGACGGGCGGCATCACCGCATTAATGGGAGGCGAAACTTATAGTGCCTCTGCCGAGCTCGCAAAGGAGTTAGGTGCCTTTCCACGTTACGCCCATAATCGCGAAGACATGTTGCGCGTGATACGAAATCACACACGCGCTGCCACAGGTTCAGTAAAAGGATATGAAGGACTGGTTTCTTTACCCATGCCTCTTGATTTGGAAAATTGCCCCGAAGACCTTATCCATGCTGCCATTGAAGCTTGGGAAGAAGCCTTGTCGAAAGGAGAAAATGTTGGATTTCGAAATGCCCAAGTGACCGTGCTTGCGCCTACGGGCACGATTGGATTGCTTATGGATTGCGACACAACCGGAATCGAACCCGATTTCTCCCTTGTCAAATTCAAAAAGCTTTCCGGTGGCGGCATGATGAAGATCGTGAATCAATCGTTACCGACCGCCCTGCGTAATCTGGGGTACGCGGCGACAGAAGCCGATGCCATTATCCGATATTGTCTAGGCACAGGTACCTTGGACGGTAGCCCTCATATTGATGCTCCTGCGCTTTTCCTCCGGGGTTTTCCAGAAGATAAAATCGCAGCAGTGGAAAAAGCTTTAGCACGAAGTCTGACGCTCTCAGATGCTTTCTCTCCCTTTGTACTCGGTAAAAACTTTTTAAAAAGCTTGGGTATTTCCGAAGTTGTGATCGCGGCCGGAGGCGCGGCTATTCTGCAAGACCTGGGGTTTTCTCAATCGCAAATAGATGAAGCGGACTTGGTCGTTTGTGGCACTCAAACCGTGGAAGGCGCACCATTTTTAGAACTCGATCATTATCCAGTATTCGATTGCGCCAATCCATGCGGAAGAGGTATCCGCTGTGTTACTCCCGAAGGACATTTAAGAATTATGGCCGCGGCGCAACCCTATATAAGTGGGGCCATTTCCAAAACGGTCAATCTCCCTGCTGATGCAACTGTTGCTGATGTGGCTAAGGTTTATCTCTTCGCTTGGAAAAGTATGATCAAGGCGGTGGCCATTTATCGTGATGGTAGCAAGCTTTCACAACCATTGAGCTCAAAGACGACAAAAAAAGAAATCAAACCCGCACCAATTCGCAAAGCGATTCGCGCACGTCTGCCTACTAGACGCGAAGGGTTTGTGCAAGAAGCCACGGTCGGGGGACATAAAGTCTTTCTGCGAACGGGAGAATATCCTGATGGCAGCCTGGGAGAAATTTTCATCGACATGTACAAAGAAGGGGCGGCCTATCGAGGAATCCTGAATTGTTTTGCGGTCTTGACTTCCAAGGCCCTGCAATATGGCGTTCCCTTGGAAGAGCTTGTGGATACCTTTACCTTTACCCGCTTTGAACCAGCGGGTCCAGTGGAAGGACATGCGAACATCAAGAATTGTACTTCGATTCTGGATTTGATATTCAGAATCCTGGGCTTGAACTACTTAGGAAAAACTGACTTTGTCCATATTAAGCCAGCGGAAATGCCAAACAGCCTCGACAAACGGAACACCGTCGCCGCTCAAAAAAAACCCTCGCAAATCAGGGAAAGCATAATTCCTGAAAGCGTTTTAGTAACGGCCATCGCCTCGGAAATCATATCCAGCATTGCAGGAGAAGCGGTTCAAGCTATTGACCATGCAAAACGTGCAGGCTATACTGGCGAGAGCTGTTCCTCTTGTGGTTCAATCCGGGTAAGGAGAAATGGCACATGCGTCGTTTGCGATGACTGCGGAACGACAAGTGGGTGTTCTTAAACAGGGATGGCTTTTAGAATGACCCTCCCTTTGCATCCGTCTCGCGTTTTATTTCCACTTGGAATTGGCTTTGCCATCATTGGAATTGGGATTTGGATCCCGTATGTATTGTGGCCGCATGCTTTTTCAAATCCGGGACAAGGACATGCCATCCTTCAAATCCAAGGTTTCCTTTTGTCCTTTATTCTTGGGTTCTTACTCACCTTGCTTCCTCTGAAGTTAGGGATGAAACCCATTGGACCTTGGGCCTTTTCAATTTTTCCCATGGGGATTTGCGCCCTACTCCTATTGGCCTTCTGGCACTTTGCTATGGCAAGTCAAACGGTGCACCTGCTCTTGATTACCAACTTACTTCTTTTTGGATTTCGACCTGATGATTCTAAACGACGTCAGGTGCTGTTGAATGAAACCTCTTCAGCGGAATTTGCCATCACCTGCATTGGACTTTCCCTGGGAGCAGACTTAGCCGGCACTTTAATTTCGCTGGGATCCAATGTGGGAATACTCAGTACGGCGTGGTCGCGCGGCGGCTCGCTTCTTCAAATTCAGGCATTTCCCGTTTTAATGATCATGGGATTGGGAAGTCTTTTTTTGCCTCCTCTTTTTGGAAATAAATTTGAAAGAGGGATAGAACAAAAAGCGCCTGCGCGCTCCTTAAGACTCGCTCGGTCGATAGGACTAGCGACTCTTTTTTTGGCGAGTTTTGCCATTGAACCAAGCAATCACGGTCTCATTCGGTTAGCCTATATTATCCGAGCAAGTGTTTGGGCTTGGTTTTTATTTGGGGAAATTCGAATTCACACAATTAAAATGAAACTTCCGACCCATATTAAAGCCATTCGAGGCTCCCTGTTTGCTCTGGGTGTCGGATTGACCATGCCAATTGTGGCACCGATTCATTTACTAGCCTGGGAGCATGTTGTTTTTATTACGGGATTTTTGTGGCTGATACTAGGTGGCTGTGCGCATCTCACGATGGTACAGCAAAATCGTTTGGACTTGCTGTTTCATCATCCACGAAAAGCAAAGGCCATGCGAATGCTTCGGTTCTTCGCACTATTTAGTCGTGTAGGCTCTGACCTATGGATGAAACACTATTGGATGCTAATGGCAATGGCCGCCGCCGCCGCCGTCTCTGGTTTAGTCCTTTGGGCCGGACTTTACTTTCCTTTGTTACTTTGGGAACAACCGCTTGAAAAAGTAAATCAGGAAACTCCATTAGGTTTCCTTAAAACGGATTTAACTCGTAGGATATCAACATGACACTATCCAATCGAATCCAGTGGATGGAAAGTTTGCAAAGCGAACCGTATCGCCTGTTGTTCCCTATGGGAATTATGCTCGCGTTGTTGGGGATAGGAGTTTGGATCCCATTTTATTTTTGGCCAACCTCATTTCCCTATCCAGGCCAAGGACACTCCGTAATCCAAATACAAGGATTTCTGCTTTGTTTTATTCTCGGATTCTTAACAACCATGTTACCCAAAGTGTTAGGCGTGCGGCCACTTAGACTTTTACAATTTTTGATTTTTCCCATTGGTTTAATTCTACTGTCTGTTTGTGCCTGGTTTCGATTTCAACCCGCTCAAATTGCTGTGCAAGGAATTCACCTGGTTCTCATCGGAAATTTCCTGGCTTTTATTTTGCGTCGTTGGCCGCAACGAAAAAGTTCGCCTCCGTCGAGTTTTGTCTTTATTCCCATGGCCATATTTGCAGATATTTTAGGGACCGCTTTCAAGCTTTGGCTTCTCACTCATACAACCGAATCCTGGATGATAAAGGCCGCCGCCTTATTACAATTTCAGGCTTTTCCCTTGTTACTTATTCTTGGAATCGGCGGATTTCTTTTACCCAAGCTTTTTGGAAATGCGGTTGTGGACCCACAGACGTTGAGAAATCAACCCCGTAGTCCGATTTTCATTCCCTTGACCATGGGCGGATTTTTTCTGTTTAGTTTTGCCCTAGAGGCCTACTCAAGCATTGGAAAGAACACTCAATTATTACAACTTGGTTTTTTATTGCGCACGGTTGTTTGGCTTTGGTTTACTTTGGTTCAATTACGGCTTTTTTCGATTCCGGGGAAACTCCCCGCCTACCTCGCTGCCGTTCGCATTTCACTGATGAGCATGGGATTGGGAATGGCCATGCCCATATTTTTACCGGCCTATCTGATTGCCTGGGAACACATCATTTTCATTTCAGGATTTTTATGGCTGACGCTTTCAGTCGCCGCAAGAGTACTGTCAGCCCATGGCGGAAGACTGGAATTGCTGAACCAACATCGAAAGAAGTCCATTGGTTATGGAATCTTGATTTTTATGGGCCTGGCGAGCCGAGTATCCACGGATATATGGACACGAGGTCATTGGTTGCATTTAGCTTGCGCCGCTGGCTTTGTTTTGTCTGCGATTGGAATTTGGGGAAGAATATACCTTCCCATGTTAATTTGGTTTCCAGGTAAACCTCGGTAGAGGTAAACTTTTTGATTCAATGGCTCAGAAATTGCTTAATTATTAACTCACGGCCGAATGCAATCTCTGATGGCCGATTAGAAAGGTCGAAAATATGAGGTATCAAAAAATAACCGTTGGAATGTTAGCTATGTCTGCTTTTACCTTTGCGGATGGTAAAGGCGGAACTGCAAAAAAGGCCGGACAACACGAAGCCGGCAAAAAGATTTTCGAGATAAATTGTGTAGCTTGTCACGGTTCTGAAGGCAAGGGCGATGGCGCCGCTGCAGCCGCTCTTACTCCCAAACCACGCAATTTCACCGATGCCGTCTATATGAAAAAGCGTCCCCTGGATTCCTTACGCGCCGTAATCTCTAATGGTGGTGCCAGTATGGGACTATCCCCCACTATGATTGCCTGGAACGGCATTTTGAAACCCGATGAAATTGAATCGGTTCTACAATATGTCTTGAGCTTCAGCAAACCACAAAAAGCAAAGAAAACTAAGTAAACGGTTATTGCAAATTTGGCATGGATGTCATGCCTGATTTGCCAAAATGTTCTGAAGGTTCTTCTAGGTAGAAAACTCATTGATTGCCCATTTCAAAGCATCACCCTGTCGCCTTGATTGGGAAAGCTTCCAAAGCACATAGCGTTGTAATTCGGTTAGCGACTTCCAATCCAATTTTTCCAAATTTAATCCTGCGCCCTCACAAGCGATGAGAATGGATTCAGGTGTGGCTTGCTCTTTCGTCCAAAGACTTGCGTCCAATGGCTCAATAAGTTTAGGTTCTACTTCGGATCGTAATCGCACCCATTTCTTTAGCCGTTCAGCGAAATTCATCAAATCCTGAGTGGATTCATTCGGCATTTCCAAAAGGGAAAAGCGTTCGTCTTTTGTGAGTTTCTGCCAAGACTCTAACCCCACTTTTAACCCAGTTAAATCGAGCATATAGCGAATTCCCATCGGCACAAATTGCAATTCTTCTCGGTACTCTTTTTCAAAACCAAATAGAACAATTTTTGAAATAGTCACAATGTCTCCTGGTTGAAAATACAAACCGAAATCACATCCAAAATTTACACGTTAAATACCGCGAAAACTTGGCATATGCTTTGCTTTTTATTTCAGGGTGCAAAGAGTCTATTCCAAATCCGATACTCTACCCGTTCAAAGCCCAAGCCTTATCGATAAGCATGGACGCCGGATGCGCAAATTGCGGGTCTCGTTGACCGATGCCTGCAATTACAATTGCTTTTACTGCATGCCCAATACCCCCACCTTTACTCCGAAGAGTTTCTTGCTCAAGTCCGAAGAATATCTCGACATCTGCGGTAGTTTGGTGGCAGCGGGCATTGAAGAAATTCGCGTGACCGGGGGCGAACCCACGGTAAGACCCAAGTTTCAGGAAATCCTGTCGGCCCTCAACAAACTTCCCGTTCGACGTAAAGCCATTACCACTAATGGACATCTTTTGTCGAAGCACTTGATGTTCCTCAAAGAAACGGGCTGGACCCATTTGAACATCAGCTTAGATAGTCTGGACCCAGGTCGATTTCATTGTATTACTGGAGGTGGCGATTTTAGAACTGTATTCGCTGTGATCGAAAAAGCCAAGGAAATGGGCTTTCATGTGAAAACCAATACCGTAGTCATGCGGGGAATCAACGACGATGAGTTAATGGACTTTATGGCATGGAGTGCGCAAACTGGAATTGAAGTTCGGTTTTTAGAATACATGAAAATTGGCCCAGGCTTGAAAGTTCAAGAGCAAAGATTTATGAAGGCTGATGAAATTCTAATTCGACTGGGTCAAGAATTTATTTTAAAACCCATTCGCGCCGACGCAGATTCCACCTCCCTTTTATACACAACGGATTGCGGAGCAAAACTTGGCTTAATAGCATCCGAATCTAAAGCCTTCTGTGCCACATGTTCGAGATTGCGATTGTCGGCAACGGGCATTTTGAGGGCTTGCGTGATGAATTCCACTGGAATCTCGATTCGACATTCTAATCCCAAGGATCTTCCAAAAATTTTTGAAAAAGTAATGGATATGAAACCCCTTGTGCATGCGGAGTCCAATTCGATACCCATGCATACATTAGGTGGATAAGCGTTGCCCTGAATTTTGGTGCCATCGAAAGGACTTAAATATAATGAATGATACCATTATCACAATCGATATCAAGATGGAATACTTCGCAATCTTTCGCGCCTGTGCCAAAAAAGGCGAGGAGCCATTGCATTTACTCAGCGACGATGCGGGAGAGCTATACGAGATGTTGCGTCAGCAATATCGTTTTCCGATTTCCAAGGAACGGATCCATCTTGTTGTCAATGACGAATATTCACCTTGGGAGAAGCCTTTACAACATGGGGATCGAGTCATTTTCATCCCGCCTGTTTCTGGAGGTTGATTATGTTCAGTTTAACGTCTCAACCCATTGACATCCAAAAACTCAGGGCCCAAGTAGAGAATCCCGCTTGCGGTGGATTCGTTTCCTTTGAAGGTCGGGTTCGCAATCGTCATAACGGAGTCGAGGTCCTTCGTATGGAATACGAAGTGTATCCTAAGCTTGCCTTGACCGAAGGCAACCGAATCTTGAAACAAATCAAAGAAGAATTTGGCTTAGGGGCTATTCAATGCGTCCATCGATATGGTCCATTGCAAATCGGAGACATTGCTGTATGGGTTGCGGCCATTGCACCACATCGAGGCGAATGTTTCGAGGCCGTTGCGAAGGCGATGTCCCAAATCAAACATAGGCTTCCTATTTGGAAACACGAATTTTATGTCGATGGCACCGATGCTTGGGTTCAATGTAGCCATAGACAACAAGAACTAAACCGGAATGAGAACGCGGCTACTGTGATTTTTTAGATTTTAAATGAACATATTTTTAGCTTTAGTTTACCATGTTCAATAAGTTGCATTGAATGCCTTTTGTTCCCATCATCGGATTTTTCCTCATCGCTCTACTTTATTCCGGAGCCGGATTTGCAGGTGGGTCCTCCTATTTAGCCTTACTCAGTTTACTGGGATGGAAAGCAAGCTCTCTAACCGTCGTGGCACTAAGCTGTAACCTCGTGGTTTCGGGTCAAGGTGTGCTGCTATACGGCATGAGAGGATATCTTAAATGGAAAAACGCGCTCCCATTTCTTGTTGGATCTATTCCCTTTGCTCTAGTGGGTGGGATGCTTAAAATCTCCCTTGAAATTTGGACTCTGATTTTAGGTATTGTGCTTATTCTTTCCGGTGCGGCGTTGTTAATTCCCAAACCCAATGAAGGTGAATCCTTGGATTTAATCTCAAGGAAATTCCTGTGGCCTTTCGGGATTGGAGTTGGTGGGATTCTTGGATTCTTGGCTGGCCTCGTCGGAATCGGCGGTGGCATTTTTTTATCTCCGCTTTTACATTTTTATGGTTATGGAAAAGGTCGAGAAATTGCGGCACTGGCATCCACTTTTATTCTTATGAATTCTGCCTCGGGCCTGGTTGGGCAGATTATAAAATCTGGTTCACCCGGAATTGACCGCCTTGGATTGGCGCTAATGGTGGCTGTGCTTTTAGGCGGACAAATTGGAAGTCGATGGGCGACGAGACTTTTATCCAATCAGGCTTTACGATATTGGACCGCAGGGCTGGTGGTATTTGCCGGCGGTCGAATTCTTTGGAAATTTTTCTAGACCGTATTTGTTTCAGGTGGACAACCCGTTCCACCCAAACTGCAATTCATATCCTCATCCTTTAACGCTTCGCTGTCCACCCAATCTGCTGGAACCACTTCGACGTTCAAGCGTTTGCATTCTTCACTGACCAAATCCGCGCTCCAAGTGAAAACCTTGTTATAGAATTCACTGCTCGTGACACCCGGGCGGCGTGAAATCGCGCTGACGAAACGACCTAAATGAGCCTTTAAAAATTTACGCCGCGCATCCCCAACAATTTCTACGCCTTCGGCATTATTGGCTTCAGTCAGATGGATTTCCTTCATCAGCATCAGGGAATAAAACTCAAGTTCAATCCCCACATGGTCCAGCATTTCCATTCCATCCAAAGTATTGTCGAGTTCAAAGCCAAAGGCTTTGTAGAAGCCGGCGATGTCGCTGAGTTCATTACCCTTCCCCATCGCCCGACGACGGTCATACTCCGTTTCGTAAATGGGATTCGCATCACGGCCATTATCGAAAATCGTAATGTATTCCGATTGCAAATCTTGAATATGTTCCGCCGACGTTTTCTCTAAAATCAAGACCCGCAATTCTTCGGAAAGATGCAGGGATTCATCCTGTAATAACAATGGAATATTCTCAGCGACGAAATCCATGGGATAGGAAGTTAATACAGAAGCAAGCACGAATGGGGCCGGATTGATATCCATAGTCTCATGGCTTTGGATATGAACTTGAGTCTCCATTTTATTTTCCCTCCATTTTATTTTTTCTCAATCTTAAAAGGCGTCCAGGCCATGGTCATCGCTTTGCGTGAACCGACTTCCCCTACGCCCCCCTGCCACACGGCCACACCAAATGACGATCCTTTTCCAATTTCCAATACCGACCCATTGGGGCAATTCAGTGCGCGGGAAATTACAACGACCCATTCCCCATCGGCCCACTCTCCGTGTCCAACGGAATTTCCACCCGCGGTGACAACGGAGGTCGAAAAGCCTTCCGCCATCATTTCGTCAACGGCCTTCTTACGACTCGATTGCGGATTTCCCGCCATCACTGCTGGAGAAAAGGTTTCCATTTCATCTTGGGTTGCGGGTTTCAACTTGCCTCGGTCGGGAAATTCATTCGGATAAATATCGACACTGGCATTGGGATAATTGTCCTTGACGGTTTTTTTTCCATGCTCTTCATCGAATTGATATTGTGCTCTCCAATGAAAGATATTCACGGGATTTTTTAGCGCGCCCATGAAAATAGGCGGAGGATTCGCATTGTCCAAAACAGGAAACTCCAAGGCCACCGCATCAGAAAACTCTCCAAGTTTTCCTGCTTCAGACTTTTCTTTATCGCTCCAGTGTAATCGGAAAGCAACGTACTTGCCGTCATGGACGATTTGCACTTTTATTTTTTCGGTTTCCGCTTTAGCAGGCTTGGGCTTCACCATCATCTGCGCCATCAATCCAACATCTATTTCAGGGACTCCTTTCCAGTACTCAGCCATAACGGCTGGTGTCTTAGAAAGATCTGTGGTTATTTTTCTTACAGAATAGCCAGTATAGCCTTCTGCTCCAGCCATGGAAAAGCAAAGGGCTCCTATCGAAACTGTATAAATCATTTTAACCGGATTCATTCCCACTCCTTAAGGTGTATTATTCCGTACAGATTTCAATTTTTCATCATAGACGGCGCGTTCAATAATTGGTTCCGTTACCGGCACTCGAACAATCTCATCGCCTTTCTCATCATACCCATAAGCCATCCCATCCTTTACCTTGAAGGTATGAAGGATTCGGTCTGAGCTTCCAATCAACACCATCAAACCTTGTGCAACCGGATCCTTATGCAGGTTCTTGTAATTTTCAATGGCCTTGTCCACTTTAGGACCAAACATTTGCAGGAGATATTCCCTGTCCGCATGAATAGGGGGGATATAATAGATATTGGGCTCTAGTCCCAATTGGGGATAATACGGAAGTGCCAATTCTTTTTTGTGGATAAGATAATCAACCGGATTATCTTCACGGATATTCCAGGGAGGATTCACGAATCCCATGACACGGATTTTTCCGATACAATTCTGAACGCACATTGGCTGATACCCTTGTTCAACAGCCGGATAGCAACCGATGCATTTTTCACTGGTGCGCGTATGCGTATTGTACATGGATTTTTTATAAGGACAAGCCCGAACACATTCTCCGTAACCTTTGCAACGACTCTGATCAATTAAAACAATGCCGTCTTCTTCCCGTTTGTAAATAGCCTTGCGTGGGCAGGAGGCCAAACACGCTGGGTAGGTACAATGCGCGCAAGTTCTCGGCAAGTAAAAAAACCATTTGTCATGTGGCAAACTGATTTTCTGACCCGACCCTACATTGCCAAAACAATCGTCTTCGCCGTTATTGGGATACATCCAATCTTCATCTTGAGGGGCAAAATGCGCCACGACTTCATTGGGATTGGCGGCTTCGAAAATGGTTTTGCCATAATACGGTTCCTTGGCCTTCCAAGCTTGTTGACCGAGCTGCTCCAAAACCTTCACGTCCCAAGCCAACGGATATGAACCATACGGTTTGGTTTCCACATTGTTCCAGAACATGTATTCCTGTCCCTTACCGCTGGTCCAGGTGGTTTTACATGCCAGGGAACAGGTTTGGCACGCAATACATTTGTTCAAATCGAAAACAATGGACCATTGACGTTTCGGACGGTGTTCCTCGTAGGGATACTCCATCTCACGCTGCAAGTGCCAATTTTTAACCTTTGCCATGACTTATCCCTTCTTCTGCTGCTTCATAAATCGTCCACTTAAATACTGCTTCATCGCTTGATTTTCATAGGTAGGCCGGAAACCCAATGCCGCTGGCCTCCAGATGCCCTTACCACCCATGCCTCCATCTTCAGCCTTGGTGATTTTCACAAAGGACTCGCGAGGCGCGCCGGTTGGGCAATGGATGTCCGCTGCGAAACCTTTTTCGATGCCTTCCCCATACATGGTTTTATGCACCAGGGTTTCGGTCATTTGTGTGGGCCTTAACCAAGCGCGAGTGCCGCTTTGATGAGACCCGTAGCGATACATCGATTGATAGTTGGTTTCCGGATTTTTCGCCAATCCATCCGGCCGCGTCTCCGCGCCCTTGACACTTCCAAAGGTGGACCCATACATATTGTGCCAAGTACGAGTGACTCCGCGTGGGGTTCCAGGATAGTAACGGGCGCGTAACATCAAGCGAGCGACCTTATATTCCTGTGTACCCGGTTTAAACCCACGGAAGGGCCTGTCTTCCGGATCCGCATCAATGTAAACATAATCGCCATCTTCTACGCCCAGTTCCCTGGCATCTAATGGATTGATATCCACATATCCTTCCACAACGGAAGGCATACGTTTATCATGGCGATACACATCTCCAAAAGGTCCAAACCACACCGACGTGATATCCGTATCTACCGGAGTTGAGTGTGCACCATGGCGATATTTTGGTGTGTGATAAATGTGGGCATAATTTTTCAAAGTGAGGGGATGTTTGCTTTTAAGCATATCCTCCCCTGACATCATGACATTTCTGACCTGACGCGTTTCCGAGCTGACATCTTTTTCGTCAAACCCATAATCCTTCGGACTCTTAAATCGCATGGCATCGTGTTTTTTTCCCACGATGACATTGGGTTCATGAGGTGTCGAATCAACAGGTTCACGATAAATGACCATGTTTTCCCCGCCATCCACGAATTCTACTTCTGGACGATAAAATTCGAGTCGTCCCGATTTGGTATGCCAAGGCCTTTCGGATTTGGCCTGTTCATAGGAAGAAATTCGCGGATAAGTCCGATTATTCATCAGTGTCGGAATTCCTTGTTTAGCCTTATCCTCCATATCCTTAAAGGAGTTGCCATTTAAGGTTGCGGATGCATTGATGATTCTCTGCAAGTACTCAGCCGTGTCATTCTCCGTCACGAATTTCCACATGTCCGCCATACGTGGTTCATTGGTAACCTTAGCCAGGGCCACGGCCACACCGGCAATGATTTCAACGTCAGCCTTGGTATCAAAGACGCGTTCCATGGGCGTGACTGGAAATACTTGCAAGAAGGGATTCGAGCAGGAGCCACACATATCAGGATGTTTGAACTCCGCCCAGGAATCGCAAGCAAATACTAAGTCGGAGTATTCACAAGAACCGGTCCACCACCAATCCGAATAAGCGATGAATTCCAGTTTTGGCAAGGTGTTGTTAACCACATCATAATGCCATTTAATATTGCCAATGACGGAGTTGGAGTTGTTGAGCCACATCGCCTTGGTCGGGGCAGGCATATGACCTTCTCCTGTAAACATTTTATCCCCGACTTTGAGCGGTCGATCTCCATAATTGAAATAGTGTAGGGACTCGTAGTGGAAATATTTTTTAACCTTCGGTTTCCCCCCCTTTTCAAATGTCAAATTGAAGGGGTCTTCCACTGCATAAACGGGCTCGCCACCAATGAGGGCACTACGATAATTGCCTGCATAACTGCCGACATTGCCCCCTGCAAAACCAATATTTCTGGTCAAAGCCGCTACCATGAAAATCGCGCGGTCTTTAAGGTCTGCATTGAAGAATTGGTTCGGTCCCATTCCACATGCAAAGATTGTCTTCTCTTTATTTTTTGCGATTTCTTTGGCAAGGCTAATAATCGCCGCGGCCGGACATCCGGTGATTCCGGAAACCTGGGCTGGGGTCATATTCTGATCCAGATATTCTTTCGTGAGACTATAAATGGTGCGAACCTGAACCGAGGTTCCATCCAATAATTTTATTGTGGCTTGATGCTTCAATTCCACAGATAGTTTTAATTTCAAAGCATTATCACCATAGTCGTCGCGGGTGACGACGGCGTATTTTTTCGTGGTCTTATCATAGACCATGAACGATTTGAAATCACCACGCATAGACTCTGGAACAAATTGGTCTGCTTGCTCTTTATTGGGAGGGGGCTTTTCGCCCTTGGGCATAATTTTGACGGATTTCAATTCTGGTTCTTTGAACCCGGCAATGTATTCATCCGGACGCAAGGGCTGTAGCGTGTCCATGCGAACTAAAAATGGGAAGTCGGTTTTATTTTCAACGAAGTCTTTATCATAAAGATTGTTCGCCATGATATGCTGGCAAAGCCCTAAAGCAAAGGCCGGATCCGTGCCTGGTCGGATCACGAGCACATCATCCGCTTTAGATGCCGTGGCACTATACTCCACTGTAACCGCCACAATTTTGGTTCCTTTGAGTCGCGCTTCCGTAAGCCAATGCGAATCGGGCATTTTCGTCGTGATCCAATTCATACCCCAGACGATGAGAATCTTGGAATGTTCAACGGTGAACAAGTCGAAATCATTGGTTTGTTGACCCGTTACCATGGGATGTCCAGGAGGCAAATCGGTATGCCAGGAATAGGAATCCCATCCCCGACCACCCAAGGATTTTTCAGGCGGTACGTCGCGGATTTTAGCATCCATCAAGGCCAACATATTTGCAAAACGATACAGACCAAAAATACGGGTAGCACCTAAGAAGGCCATGCCTCCGCGGAACTTCAAGGTTTGCGCACCTGACCCTTCCGTAGCATGGATCATTTCAGGGGCATAATTTTGTTGCTTCAAATACTCCATCCCTTTGGGGCCGGAATAAGCTGTGGAGATATTGTGAAAGGATTTAGCTGCGTATTCATAAGCCTTGTCCCAACTTAATCGCAGCCATTTGTCTTTTCCACGTTGGAAATATTTTACATCCGGCTTTCCCGTAACCGCATCACGTGGATAGCCGGCATCGGCCCATTCCTTAAAACCCCGCCGAATCATGGGGGCCTTTACACGGCGATCTCCATAAAAACGACGCACGAGACCTAAACCCTTTTGGCAGATACGTGGGTCCCAACGATGGGAAGCCTGATTACCATATAAATCCGTGGCCTTACCATAACCATAACTAGGTCCGATCCGTTGAACTACCCCATTTTTCACAAATGCTTTTAACAAGCAATTGTGGGTATCATTAGGGGCGCAAAGAAACACAAAACTCGAATCATGGACAAACAAATTCCGATAGGTTTTTTCCCACTCCCGATCGGGATACTGAGCCAAGGGATTATCAATGGCCGTCGGTTTGAAATAGCGCAAAGGTGTGGCCTGAGCCCATTTGGATGCGGCCAGTGTGCCACCAACAACCCCCATACCTTTTAAAAAACTACGGCGATTGATTCCGTTATTCTGATTCTCACTCATCATTTCTCCTTCCAAAACGCATTTAGTCAAGATTCATTTAGGCCAGCAGTATTAAGAAATGCAGGTTCATTGGTCATTATTGAGTAAACAAGATCGGCGGGCCAAAATTCTGCAAAGTCTACCTGTAGCGCACCGAAGGGGGTGGTGGTCAGGGCAAAGAATTGTCCATTTTCTCGGGTGGAACGGACGCGTAATCCCTCTGGAAAAGATTCAACAACAATGCCATGCTGTTCAAAATTTTTATTTTCTCCAATCGGAAAATTCGAAATTTTTCCAATATGGAGTTTTTCGTTTTCCCTGACAGGTGGGTTTCCCCCATCCTGTCGACCACTCTCTACAGCACTTGAAGCCTTGGAATCATTGGGGATCTCAGGTCTACGCAAGAAAGCACCCAACATGAAATCCCGTCTCCCCATTGGTTTCATGGTCATCAAGCCTCGGTCCCCAAAACCGCTTGTGGCGTAACATCCTTCAAACCCAGGCCAGGAAATTTTTCCGCGATAATGGCTTGAAATTTTTGCATTGGGTTTTTTCCACTCCCACATAATGTATCCGTGGTCGATTTAAATTCGAAGTACAATACGCCTTCTTTAAACCCTTTTAAATCAATGGTAACACCGGTTTCATATTTGAGAAATTCTGCCATTTCAAACAATTCTAATGCCATATGGTCCGGTACTGAACCCCAGGCTAGAGCAGATTGGTTATTTTCCTTGGAGTCGGAATAAAAAACATCGATGCAAATTTCATCTCCGTGACGAACGCTGGCATGGCGAGTGATTCTTTCTTTTTCTCCCAGACCCATCACCAATCCATCCAAAGCTTCTCGCCAATAATCGCAGGCATTGGATCCAGAGGTCACACAAAAGTCGCATCCCCTCCTATTTAAAACGCGAACATGGGGACGGGCGGTCCATTCCCCTTGGACGCAAGGGATATCCGATTTTTCTAACAGTGCTTGAAAATCTTGAACCTCAAAAGTTATCCCTAAATTTTTGGAAAGGCTGAGTGCCAGCTTTCGGCTATTCTCAAAAACTGCCCGCAATAGATCCTCTTTGGATTTTTCGGCGACTGCCTTATCAGTAGATTCAAATTGGGAAAAAAATCGATCCACGAATTCGGATTCCAACTCCGATGCAGTAACGGGAAATTTTTCCGGTTCGATCTTACGAAAAGCACCGAGCCTTGCTTTGAGCCATCTCTGGTTAAATTCGGCTAAATCATACTTAGGAATTCCAGCCAAACTACTCATTACTCAAGACATTGAGCAATATACAAGCCAACCCCAATCACTTCAAAATTTTTCCGAATTCAAAACAATTCAAAATCAATACCCAGCATCCAAGACAAGTTGGCATGATGGATCCAAATTCCCTGTCAAAAAGTAAGGGGATAAATTGTGAGGGATTAATTCTGTTTTGATTTACCCTGAACCAAGGCGGCATGCAGGAGATACCCTTTCCAGTAGATAAAAAATTCCTTCATTAGAAAACATGGCGCAACGGAGCAAAACCCAAAACCAAAACGCCATTATCGCGCCAATTTGACATCAATAATATCGTTTTGCCAATGCCAAACGAGAAATCGGGAATCGCCTTCCTGCGATTGCAGCTTTTCACCACGGTTTAGCCTCGATTATAAAGAAGCAAGGATTTTTTTGCTGGACACACCCTTTGCCTTTAGTTTAAAAATAGTCGTTCGTAAGATGTGAAGTGACTTTCCATAACCCTCAATGAAAGTAAAACAGGCAGTCACCGCTATTACTACCGGCGTAGATGGCCTCCTAAAGACCGTAAATGAAGCCAAAGCCTCCAATGACAAAGCCAAAATGAAGACGGCGCTTGAGGCCACCGCCAAGCATTTGGTTGATATGAAGGAGCATGCCGAAGACTGCATGAAGCACATGAACTCGATGGATATGATGGAAACCGCCATGCCTGCCGAGACCAAATAATCTCCACTAACCAGGTCCTCTGGGTTTAATCACTTTTAAGCCCAGGGACCTTTTCTAGAATCTACCGAACTTCACTCTTTTTTGGAATCCATCAGATTACCGAAAGTTTGTCTGGTTTTTTGTAGCATGGTTAGCACCCATCTCAAGTGCTCTTCATTTCGCTCGATATAGATTATACGCGGAATAAATAGGGAAGAATCCCGAGAATATGGGCCCGGTGTTCCGTCCAGTTCATGGTGATCCCAATAGCGAGAATGCCCAGAAGGGCAATCCACCAAGGGAGCCTGAATGGTGAGCGTCGTCCGGTTTTTCGTCCTTAAACCCAATGCCTTTCGGAAACTCATGATTTCCTGATTTCGCATTGAATTTCCCCTTTTCGATATTCGTTTTGCAGAAGTCGCGGCCATTTGGTAACAGGCTGCCGGACTTTTCGAGGACACGTTCTTTTTCTTCGAGTTTTAGTGGCTTGGGCCTTGAGTCCCTGCCTAACCTTGTCTTCAATCTTGGCCCAGGTATCGGGAGTGAGATCATCACCAAGCATGGCCCATAGCCAGCAGATATTTCTGCAACCCGCTTATGTTTTCTGAAAGCTGACCTCAAGAACGGGAAGTGCTTGCGATTGGGCCGCCTTCACTCTTTCACAGACCACAATCGTTTGCGCCATGAACAAGGCGCATATTTCTTGAACTGCTGTTGGAAGTGTATGGCTTTTTAATATGAGCGAACCGTGTAGATGTTCCTTGATTTCCCGGAACGTGATTTCCTGCTCCCAACGCAAAGCGTATAGAGCCACAAGGTCCTTTGCAGGAAAGCGTTCCGCATTCAAAAGATTGGTCCAAAATCGGACCTCCGTCCACGGATTCCCAGGTCGCTTTATACGCGCTTTGATTTCTCGAACCAGAATCCATTCCTGACTGCACGGGTCCAAGACCTCAACCAACCTTGAGCCATCTGACAGAGTCTTTATCCATCTTGAATCGAAACGCTCCTTAACTCGTAAGAGATAAAATGGTTTTGAGTTTAGGGACTCAAGTCGCTCCAACCATTTTCCATTCCCATAGTACCTATCCGCGATAAGCAAATCATCGGAAGCCAAGGCGCTGATAAGTTGCTCACCCAATGCACCTTCGGATTCTCCCGATGACCCAATTTTGACAGCCAATGGCCGGTGTGATGCCAAGGCAACCAAAGCCACGGACGAAAGCCGGAAAAACGCAGACTCACCCTTGCGGGATTTGATTTTCTGTGTGGTGGCTTTAACCGTGGGCGTGTTGCTTACATTGAAGGTCGTACCATCTATACCGACGAGCCGAAGGCCCATATAGAAAGCTCCCGGAAGCGAGTCACCATCCGTGGCATGGATAAGGAATCGCTTCAGCGCATCGGCCCATGGTTTTATACCCAATGATGTCCGCCTCTCGCTGAGGGCTGCGTCGGACACCGGCTTTGCATAGAGCTGGGTTGCATTATAAGAAAAGACGCCACTTCCTTGCAGTACATGCCATGTTAACGCTACAACAATTTCCGAGGCGGTCAGAATCGCCGGCCTCCCACCTTTGGTGGGCCGTTCACCTTTATTCGGGGCGGCATCGTTAGGTTCCGCTAAGTTGTTTGGAATGGATAGAGAATGGAGGAGAGGTAAAATTCTTTCAAAAAAACAGCTTGACATTTTCCTTTTACTATGCTATATAGCATAGCGTAAGTATATAAAAGACTGCGGCCATTTAGTAGGGAGAAAAATGAAAAAGCAAGAGATGACAAAAACGGAAATAGCCGAGGCCAAGCGTCGGCTGAAGGTATTGGAAAAGCAGCTATTGAAGTCGGTTCCCTTGATGCGGGGATCTATAGTCACCAATGGTGTGAAACACCCGCAAGCCTATTTCTCCTTGAACAAGGATAAGAGGACGCATCTTATTTATCTGGGAGAGGGGCGCCTTGAGCAGGCCAGAATGCTATCGGAAAACTACAAGAGGCTGCTGGAAATCGTCGAAGAAATGACTACTATCAACATGGGGCTATTGAAGAATGACGCCATTGGGTAGCTGAGCGGAGGTTTCCGAAAGGCATTGACTCTAAGGGCGAAATCCTCCATGGACAAGGGCTTGGCAAATGGTTTGTCCAGGGCCTCAAATCTAATCCGGCGGCTTACTTGATAAAGTTGCATCGGTTCAGCATTGAATAAAACCATCTGGTCATAAACCGCTTCTTTAATCTCAGCGAATGAGAAAAACATCCGGTCGCGTAATCGTCCTAGGATATAGCGTTGGAGGTGTAGGATATTGGACTCGATGATGGCTTTATCACGGGGCTTGTAGGGGCGCGCGGGAAGCAAGGCTATATCATAATGCGCCGCCATCTTTTCGTACAAGGGATTTAGATCGGGATCAGTAAAGGAGACTTTAGGCACCGCCGCTTTTAGGTTATCGGGTACCAAGGCCGCAGGTACACATCCGAAAAATCGAAAGGCACGCACATGCGAATGAACAAAGTCGGCGGTGGATTGAGTGGGTGTCACCTCTGCATAGGTATAGCTGAACGCGCCCCAGTTCGCGGCGAAAAGCTCAACCGAAACACATTCGCCCGTTGTGAGGTCGATGTAGGTGGGTTTATCGCCGCTGTAATCGATAAACAGCTTGTCACCGCCGATATGATGCTGCCTGAGGATTACAATTTTTTCAGTTGCGTGTTGTAAAAGACGTCTATAAAAGCTGGAACGCGTTATGCCTTGAGGGTAATTTGCGCGATACTCCTTATAAAGTATCGCGCGTGTTACGTGTGGTCGTTTTAATTCTTTCAAAAAATGATCAAAATCAGGAATGAAGGCTTTAGATTTGGAAATTAGCTTTGGGGGATAAAGGAGTTTTTTGAGTACCTTGTGAGTTACGGTATCCTGAAGAGGCCAAGTAAGATTAGCATTTTGAAAGCGTTGTAAGCAATTAAAAACAGTTCCTTTCGACAGTCGAAGTGAATCGACAATCATTTGATTAGTGAGCTCACTGTTAAAGTGAAGTCGAAGAATATCCAAGATTTTCCGCATGGCAATAGGTCCTCGCAATTAAGCCTCCTTAAGGTTATAAGGAGGGGAATTTGTGTAAAAAAAGGTTCCGACGGAGTTCGGGGATCCTCAATTGGTACACAAAGCCAGAGCAGGACCGAAAATCGGTCATTTTGCGATGGATTTACCGGTCATTTTGGGTTGAACAACCCGGTCATTTTGAAATGGAATCACCGGTCATTTTGGCTGGGATTAAGCATGGGCGTCGAGGCTGCCGTGAAGGTAGCCACTTCTCCGTCCGGTGTTTCACTGAAATGTGTCGGTGAAAATGCGGTGCACTTTACACTGATGGCGACCATCAAAAGCAAGTGGGTAACTCAGGGGATACGGAAACGTCAATACCCACTGCCGTATGGAAACACCCTCTGCTAGTAAATAGTCTATCAAGTTGGCCGTACCCTCGTTCATGCGACGTCCATTACAACGGCGTCCAAGACGACGGTGACTCGATTTGGATATTAATATAAGTGACAGAAATCACTAAATAGAGGTGCTGTAATCTCTCGCACTGTGGCAGCGTAAAAATCCCACGCTTTCATCCCTGCTAATTTCACGGCCATTTCCCCCGTTCCGGTTTCCTACCGTCCATTAACACAAAAAAAGCCCTTTCCGTAAATAGAAGAGGCCGTCAAAGTCAAAACGTTCGTTTCGGGATTATCAAGCTTGGTCGCAAACCTCTCTTACTAGTTCATCGGTGATCAACTTTTCTTCTCGTATCACTGCCAAGTCCATGCAGTTACCGCACAGGTTCATGATCATTCGACGATTTCCCTTGGAGTCCAATTCAATTAGCTTTATCGCCTCTTTCGTGAACAAGTCTGGATTCGCTTTCGCAGCTTTCAACCTAAACCGGATAAAGCCGTCCACATCATCGTTCTGCAATGGTTTCAAAATCAACTTTGCTGCAATTCGTGTGCGAACGGCTGCATGAATATCGAGCGAGAGGGTTTTTTCAAGGACGGGATGACCGCATAAAATAAGCGATGCAGATGCCGTTCTATGCGTCGTGTCCTGAGTTAAGCTGAACAACTCCAGCAGTGATTCTCCCGGCATCGTATGCGCCTCATCCAAGACAATAACCGTATAGGGTCCGTCTTCCTTTCGTGAAAATGCTTTACTCAATCGACCCAAAAGCGAACTACGACCCGTGGTGTCGATGGCGAGCTTCTCGCATATCTCTCGAAGCAGAGTCATTTGTTTGAGGCCGCTATAAGGCAAGAGCGCCACGCGGAATGATTTCTGTTCAAGCCCACTAAGCAATGTTTTGAGCAACATGGATTTTCCACTACCGGGCTCTCCAGTTAGGGAAAAACTTTTGCCCTGACCCAAGAGCATCATCATTCGCTCAAGGAGAAGTTTTTCGCCAACGGTTGAAAAAGGTTCAGCGATGGGGAACGTATCTGTAAAGGGACTGTACCTGATTGAAAAATGAGATGTGACTGTTGTTGTCATGGTGTTACTTCCTTTCCCCGTAGGGGGTCCGGGCCAAGAGCCCGGCATGTTCGTGTCGATGGGCATTGGCTAAGAGGTCAACGGGTTTGGCTGGAAGTCTATCGGGCCCCACGTGGATTGTGGATAAGTCCCAGGGTAGATAGTAGACATCCACGATGGAACCGGGCAGTGCATTTTTGATATCGTAGACTTTGCCTTGCAGGTGTAGCGTTCCATTGCGATAGATTTTTCGGCGCTCCTGCATCCCAAAAAACAAATCGAGCTGCGCCACCTCCGGCAACGTACGTGTTACCTTCGTACTTTCCAAGCGCTTATTCAATGGCGAACAACCGATACTCCCATGAACTCGGTGGTGATATTCTTCAAGCCAAGTCGCGAACTCGCCCTTGAGATTCTCTATGGACTCGCTTTTGATGCCGTCCAAGCATTGCTCCCTAACTGTCCTAAAAAATCTCTCGATTTTTCCACGACCTTGCGGCCTGTATGCGGGAGTGTGCGGCAGATGCATGGAAAACTTCGCAGCTACATGTAGCAAATGCCGCGAGCGCAAGGCCGCGCCATTGTCGGTGTAGAAGCGTTCGGGAATACCGAAGCGGCGAACGGCCATGGAGAGCCCGTCGATTAATGCCGACGTACCTTCTGAGAGACTGAATGCAGCGTATACGATATAGCGAGTCGCATCGTCAATGATGGCCAGCAGGTAGGTTTTTTTCAAATGCCTACCGACACGTATCTTGGGACCGTGCAAAAAATCGGCCGGATTGCCCTGCAACCCGCACCCACATTTGTCCGAATGCTTCGTAGGCGAATGCGCTGGCTTCTTGTATTGCTGTTGCGTCTTTGCGCTTACGACCCAATCCCTTGATTTTGACGAAACGGTAGAATGCACTACGTGAAGGCCTGTGGCCGTTCCAATGACCTTCACTAAGCAGGATATTAAGCAAGCGCTCAGATGTAAAATGAGGGTGTTCGTTACGTAAGGTTGCGAATCGTTCGGCGATGCTATTTTTTATTCCCGTTGTCCCCATATCTTTGCGACGATCCTCCAAGGCAACTATTCCGTTTTTACGGTATCGGTATATCCAATGACGAATGGGTTACATTCACCCACTGTATCGGCCTTGATACGGATAATGCCTTGAGTAGGATGGTTCCAAATGCGATCGGCGTCACGGATGGGATCTTTACATTGTTCCAACTTATTCTCCTTGGTTTGCACCTGGTTTTAGGTGTGGACCAAAGATTGTAAGGTGGACGCTGAGTTCACCCGGTGAGAATTGTGTGGGCGGGAAAAACCCGAAAGCGTTTGGGGTAGAAAGCGCGGGAAAAGGAGGCGATGGAAGTTTTAGGACTTGGACGCGGAGGCAGTTCGTTGAGAAGCCCTGCGGCACTGGTTAGCTCGAAGATCACTGTAGCGGCTTGGAAAATCCAAGCCCTGAGATTTCTGATGGTGGAGACGCTCTCGTGTACCTTTTTGGCGATGGCGTAGATGCTTTCCTTTTGGGCTAGGCGCAAGCCGATTTTAAGGACGTCATCGATGAAACACCGACAGATTGGCAGAAGGGTATCGGGTAAAATGGAATGTGTGACACCGTAAGGCGGGCACATGAACCGGGGAACCTTGATCGGTTTTATAAATAAATGGGGTTCGAGGAAATTGCGAGTTCCTTTACGAAAATAGTGGCCATGGCGGATACAATAGGGGTGGTTGCAGGACGGGCAGGAAATTATTTTTAACCTCGGATGTGCGGTGGTTGTTTTTGGAGCTTAGTAACCCAAAAAATACTTTTACCACTGACATCCACCCATTTTTATCGTAAAAAAATCCCACGTTCCGGCCCCAGCCCTAACTTAGGATAGGGATCAGAGCGTGGGATTTCAGACCTTGATTACGCTGGTAAAGCGTGGGACCCAACAGTTGCGTAGCGGATAGTCAGTTTGTATGATTTTCCCGGTTCCACCATGAGCGGAGCACTGCGCAGGGCGATGCGGTCGATATCTTCGGCAACATATTCAAAGGTGCAGTTGTCAACGTACACGTTACGAATGTCTTCATTAGGATACCCGCCACGGCTGGCATCTATTTTAACGGCGGCTTTCGCCGCTCCCGCAGGTGCGACCGCGTAGAGCGATTGAGTCTGCCAGCCTGATACGCCGTCATCCTGCAGTGATTGGGTAAATTCGGTTTTAATAAGTGTGCCGGAGGCATTGTAAAAAAAGATATACCCGAATGTGCCGAGAAATTCTGAGGGTAGGGTACTACGGTATGTTTGAAGATCGAAACTGAATTTGTACAAATACCCCGGCGTTACACTCACCCGTGAGGCCGTATTTGTTTGAATAGAGGCGCCGGTGTTGAAATCGATTTTTTTTGACCCTTCGCTTGCAGACTCGCTTATAAACCCCATCGAACTGTATCCGTAGTACGAGCCTTCCCAGCCGGAGGTTGTAAAGTTGCCATGCCAAACGATCCGCTGCTCTGCTCAAACCCGCCGTTGGTAAGCAGGTTTTGGGCATATAGCGAAAGGGTGATAACTGTGATGGCCATTGTTATTTTGACAAGTCGATCCATGCCCATATTCTTGGTTGAAATGTAAACATACTGATATTATTTCGTTGCTACAACCATAAAATTCGAACCGGTTTTACTCTTAGCGATCATAACGCCTTTACCGG
>JAYVCH010000158.1:0-6436 GCA_043750055.1 Fibrobacteria bacterium | reverse complement strand
TACGGGCCTTGGGGACGACCGGATATGGCTTTGTTCAAATT
Organism: Fibrobacteria bacterium; assembly: GCA_043750055.1. Lineage (GTDB taxonomy): Bacteria > Fibrobacterota > Fibrobacteria > UBA11236 > UBA11236 > Chersky-265. The sequence continues at coordinate 6,395 of JAYVCH010000158.1, read as the reverse complement.
TACAGCGGCCATCTTGGCGGGCAAACCTATCGATGTTTATGGCGAGGGGAAACAACGTCGCGACTTTACTTATGTCGATGATATCGTGGAAGGCGTGTATAGGGTAACCTTCAAGGTACCTGTGCCTAAACCGGATTGGACCGGAGATCGGCCTGATCCGGCTTCTTCGAATGCGCCCTATCGAGTGTATAATATTGGCAATAATACTCCTGTCGAATTGATGCGCTTCATCCAGGTGATTGAAGAAAAGCTGGGTAAAAAAGCGGAGCTGAATTTGATGCCCATGCAGCCCGGTGACGTTCCCGCTACTCTAGCCAATGTCGATGACCTAATGGCGGATGTCGGGTTTAAGCCTAATACTTCAGTGGAAACGGGGATTGGAAAGTTTGTTGATTGGTATCGGGAGTACTATCAAATTTAATTTTCGACGATTCCAAATTCCTGAATAATGTCAGCCTCTTTTTTGTCCCTGTAACTTTCATACCTGGTCGAATTCGATAATTACCATTCCCCGTGTTACCTCCTTCGATGGTTCCCAGTCTATAAGTGACAAATCACCTAGGCGGTCGCGCTGCGATTGCCCACAACCAAAGGCTGGAATATGATCATTTCAATGCAAGGTAACTGGACCGTTTCGGTCAAAGCGAAGAACGCATCCTTCGAACAACGTTTCATCGTCAGCGGCGCCACATTCGGCAATGGCGCCTATGCCGGAACCGTCGGTGTCTCGGCCGTGGTTTCCGGAAGCCAGTGGTCCATTGCAATCCAGAACAATCCAGGCACGGGATTCCGGCTTTCCAAGGCGCAGATCAAATTCCCCCATAAGGTGGGGGCCCAATACATATTCGATATCGGTTCGGAAGATGCCGGCGACAACGACTTCAACGATTTAGTGCTCACATGCACCGCCACCGCCACTATCAACGACTTCATAGTCTATGGAAATGTTTCGCTTTATAGCGGACGCTGCCTGTTCAACCCTTGCTACAAATTCCCGTACATCATCGACACTTATCCAGGCTTGTTGGCCGCGTTGAAGAATCCGAAACTTAAGGAGATCATCGAGATCCTCTATCCTGAACGGATTCCCCGCAATTTTCCCATCCCCCCAAACCCTCCAGATCCCGGCCCCTTCAAGCCCATCGTGCTGGATATCTCTGGCGAGGCCATGCGGCCTAAAACCGCCCTGCTTTTCAAGCGCAATGAAAATGCAGATGTCAAAACCATGGCAAGAGGAAAAAGCACGGAAACGGCCGAGGAATTTTCCCTCGCCAACTTTTCTCTGGTGCGATCCGCGGAAACGAAATCGGTCACGACAAACGCCTTCGCCGGAACTGCCGACGTACGATCCATCCACGCCGTGGATAAGATAGGTTTAGCTAAAATCATTGACGGCCTTTATCTGGGTTGCGCTACTGAGCCCGCGTCCAACATAACCTTGACCTTCGAAGAGTACGATCGCACTGCGGCCGAGCTGGCCGGTGGCGCCTATACCGGGACGGGGAACAGGCGGCTTTTAGGGGATACGATCGTCGACATGTTCGGAAACTATATCTTCCGTTTCCGCTTCGACATGACGTTTCCCGGAATCGAGGACTCCAGTGATTTCGCGCCAGGCGAGGACTTCAACGTGGTGGCCTTTCCCGATATCATCGTCAAGGTCACGGGCTTCGCGCCCTATACAGTGCTATACGAAAGCGCGCCGTTTTACAATATCGCGAACCTGAAACGCATCAACCTATGCCTGCCCAAATCCGCCATCCACGTCACGTCGGCCTGCTTCAACGGCAATCTCCTGGGTAGCCTCGGCAATGTCTTCATCGGCGGAAACCAGAACAATGCTGCGTCGACAAGTAATGCGGCACTGTCGCGTTACGGCTACGGCAACAATCTGGAGCCGGACGGCAAGATATCCGTAGGCAGTTCCCTGGCGCTTTTCAACGTCGAGTGCGCGGCTTGGGGCGGCGTCATTGATATGCGGGGTTGCATGTACGATATCGCCAAACCGGCCAGCCAGAACCTAGTTAAGTGGTATACCATCCGGATCAAGCGGAAGGGAACTTCGAACTGGACCTTTGTCAGCCAGAACTATAAGCACCCGAAGTTTTCCAAGCGTAATCTGGCGAACTATATCGGCGACGACGTGGGTCCCTTCTCCACGGCCTTGCATGTAGATGGGCTCGCTGCCGTCCACGTCCCCGCTTTCATCAATATCCAACGCGAGATTTTCGCCGATGGCGTGGACTGGGAATTCTCGAACCTAGATCGGTACATGCAGTTGAACACTGGCCTCTACGATTTAGTCGCCGGCGTTGTTACTCCAGGATCCTTTCTAGTCCGAATTGACGGCTATGATGCTTCAGGATCGCCGGTCGCCAACTCATCCGATATGGTTTGCCTATACATCCACAACCGGCCCCTCGCGTTCAACTTGGTTGGACCGTCTTTTTCCGATGCGTCCATCGTCAATTCCGGTTGCGGACTCTATCGCTTGACAAACGCCCAAATGAACACACCCATGCAATTGTCCTTCCAGGCCAATGACCCGGAAGGGTTCGTCGATTCCTATGTCCTCAACATGGACCGCTGCCCCTCGCCGATGTTGGCTTTGCAGCTCAACAATCATAAGCCGCCCTTGGCCGATACCCTTTCCGGTGCCTCCGTGTTGTCGCAGGGCAATGCAGCCACTCATCTGCCTGCCAATGTCCATCATTCGTGCCCAGGGTATTCCGGCACATTGACCGAGTTCAGCGATGCAGGGCTGATCGGGTTGGATTTCCAGCCCGGCGCTTCCGAAGGCGGTTGGATCAAAAGTGCAGAATACTTCACGGTACTCTCATTTTCACTCCATGCCTATAAGCGCGTGACCAATGGATACAATACCGGACTCGCGGGCGAGTATCACGCATCCACCAGCATCTATTTGGAAAGGTTGTCCCCATAAACCAGGTGTCGCCGATGGGATTTGTCCTCGCCACTCTGGCGGTGTGGAGAATTTCCCATCTCTTTTCGCAGGAGGATGGACCGTTCGAGATTGTTTTCCGATTTCGGAAAATGCTTGGGCAGGGTTTTTTCGGAAGCTTGCTCGATTGCTTCCATTGCTTGAGTGTATGGGTGTCCATCCCATTCGCTTGTTACCTGAGTCCGTCCTTTGTGGAAGGCATCATTCTTTGGCTGGCGCTATCGGGCGGCGCTGGCCTATTATTTAAGGCAACGGATAAAATGATTTTGTAGGAAAGGAAATCATGAGCTGCTGCGGCAACAAGAGAGAGCAATGGAGTCGAACGGAGAAGCAGGTCTTGGCGCGAGCCACAACTCTCGATGCGGAGAACCCTTCAGGTCAAGCGGAGAATGATAGGCTTGAAAAAGATATGCCGAACAAACGGAATGAGCCTAAGATTTTCGAATACGTCGGACCTGCCAGCCTGGCTTTGATAGGCGCAAGCACCCGAAGCGTCTACCATTTCGACTTTCCTGGTCATCGGTTGGAAATTGCTTATGAGGACTCCTTTGCCATCATGGCGGAAGCCGAATTGAAAAGGGTGTGACTTGACCCGCTGCCGCGAAATTCTAGGAACCACGTTCAAACACAATCCCAAAGGATGACGTATCATTTAATCCGTTTTAACTCTGCGACATCGGCTAAGTCTTTTGGTCGATTCGCCGCTAACTTGCTTCTAATTAAATCGGCTTTTGAAATCACCTTTACACCGATTCCGTCCAGTTTGATGATTTTCTTTCTGCTGTAGCACTTCTCAAAATCAATCCCCAAGGCTTTATTCAAAATGTCAATCCTTAAGGGCGGTCGGCCGATTTTAAAAGTATTGTCCTCTTTTTTGAAAAAGGCCTTCTCAACGCCTTGGATCCCAAAATCGGAAAGGGCGGAGATCATTTTATCAATATTTTTTTCTTCGACACCAATGAGAAAATCGATGTCTGCCGTTAGTCTTGGATTCGAATGTATGCCAACAGCCCAACCGCCGATGAGTAGATACTTAACCCGATTGGAATTTAGATACTTCAAAAACTCTTTGAAGTCTTCCGGTAGTTGCCTTTTTGCCATAGAAGCATTCCCGTAGAAAGGTTATGGTGCTCGACTTGGTTTGGTAGCTCATTTTCTTCAGTTCAAGGGCCTCTGATTTTTCAGCTGCGGAAAAACTTTCAAAGCCCCAAATCTTCCTATCCATCTTCATGGGCTAAAATATAACCTCGTTTATGCCGCCTTCAATCATTCCAATGATATCCTTTTTCAACGTAAAGGGATGTCCATGTAATGTGCGTTGGCGGTATTTCAAAAATTGGAAAAAGCGCCCTGAATCGCGCCCAAATTACCCAGGCACTGGTATGGATAAGTGGAAATCCATGCTTAAATATGATGAAAAGAAGAATCCAGAAACTTAAGCGTAGTTTTCCGGAAACAATGTGCGCTCAACACTTTCTATGAGAAGGTGGAGGGCGAGCATGTGGATTTCTTGGATTCTTTCCGTTGTATCAGACGTAACAATTATTTCGTAAGTCCCGGTGCCTTTGAGTTTACCGCCAGTTTTCCCAAGCAAAAGAATCGTTTGCATGTGGAGCGATTTTGCGGTTTCGACGGCGCGGATGACATTGGGGGAATTGCCGCTGGTGCTGATAGCTAGAAGCACGTCGCCGGGTTTGCCATATGCTTCGACACCGCGGGCGAAGACTTCGTCCCAGCCATAGTCATTGGCGACGCAGGTGAGGTGGGAGGCTTCGGTGAGGGGGATGACGGGGAGGGCTTTACGGTGCTTGCGAAAGCGGCCGGTGAATTCTTCGGCGAAGTGAATGGCGTCGCAAGCGGAGCCGCCGTTGCCGCAGGCGAGGACTTTGTGGCCGGATTGGAAGCACGTGGAGAGGGTGGTGGAGATCGAAGCTAGCGCTGCGAGGTTGGTGGGATTGGATTGAAAGAGTGTGAGAAGGTCGCTGGCTTCTTTGAGGGAGGCTTGTAGGGGGTGGAGGATTTTTTCGGAATTCATGGAGCCGCCAGTTTTGACTGGATTATACCAATTTTTAGGGAAATGATCCGTTATCTGTTTATTCCAAATGCCTCCACAGCCACTTGCTCGGCCGCAGCCACCTCCTCATCGGTCATCCACTGGAATTGGGTTGTCCGTTTTACCTTTGAGAGATGTCCCTGATTTTGATGCACGCAACGAAGGAATAGATCCAAATCCTGATGAGGCCAATCGAGCAGGTCATTGAGGGAAATCCTGGCGCGATCAAATCCGATCAGAAAATCAATCTCCTGCTGTAAATCTTCCTCTACGGTTTTCTCCAGGTTTCCAGCGCCTCCATATATCCTTTGAGATTGGCCAGTATCACGGCCGATACGGGTAGAACAATGCCTGGCGGCGTAAATCCGGTCTTTTGCAAAATTTCATGGATCAGATATCGGTGGATACGACCATTGCCGTCCATAAATGGATGGATAAAAACAAAGCCGAAAGCGATACACGCAGTGAGTACCACTGGATCCATTTCCCCCTTCCCGGAGATTTTCTGCTCCCACTTTTCCGCATGCTCGGCCAATGCCAACAAGCCATTCATCAGTTGAGGTACATCCTCGGGGCGGGGGGGAACGAAATCCACCCATCTACAATAACCTAAATCTCTACCCAGCCAATTCTGTCGGGTCCGCCAATGGGTTTCCTGAAAACGGGTATCCACGACGGCGTTTTGAAGCTCGACCAGGTTCCGCTCGGTCAACGGACGGTTGATCTCAGCTTGCCGCAATAGGTCGGCAAAACGCTGCGCTCTTTGCGGTGAAGGTTTTTCTCGTTCGACTTCAAAAGGCGATTGGGTTTCCTTGAGGTAAAGAAACGCAGCCGCACGCTGTAATAAATTGGGATCATAACGGTTCAGCGTCTCATGGATTTTTTGCCTAAAATCCTTCGCGATCATTTTCTCCAAAAAAGAAGTGCGTCGCACCAACGGACAAAAATTCGAATTACCCGGTAAATTGTCGATGATGCGGTATTGGATATTTCTTGGGCCCGATTCCATTCCAAACCGCAATTTGATCTTCAAACTAGGTAGAGGAGAAATTCCTGGGCGGACGCAACCAGCAAATCTCGGTCACCGACCTTGATCCATTTCCATTGCCCCGGCTCAGCGACTAATTGTACCGCCATGATATTGCCCAAGGCCGGGAGAAATTTTTTCCAATTCGGCGACGGAGCGCCGTCTCCCCATTTGGTTTCAATAGCCATCCAAGGTTTTCCGTCCTTGACAACAAGAAAATCGATTTCCTGTTTTTCTTTGTTGCGGATGAAGTGCAGAGAAAATTCTCCTTCTCCGGAATCGGTCCAGAAGTGACAAGCCTTCAAAAGATGACTGGCGACAAGATTTTCATACCGGGCGGGCTTCTCCCGCAC
>JAYVCH010000157.1:0-3982 GCA_043750055.1 Fibrobacteria bacterium | reverse complement strand
ACGCTGCGTATTGCATATTGGCCGCAGTTCCCATCATCGCCGTCTCGCCGGGATCCAAATTCGCTTCAAGACATACGGCCTGATGATAGGCCTCCGGGGTCATCTGGTGAAGGTCCAAACGTAAATCGGAATGGCTCTTACCCTCACAACTTTGATGGTTGAGTAAAACCCGAACCGATTCGGTCTGACCGCCATTGACCTGTGAAGTCGATAGCACTAAATACGGGTTTTTGAGATGAACGGCAAGAAATCGGCCCCGCCGCTGAATATGGAATTCATCGGTCTCAAGCAAAGTCAATGAATCCTGACCCAACATAACTGACATGGCTGAAAAGCTAGCAAAGCGGCCCTTTACCAAGCTGGAAACATGGGGTAGAATAAATCCATGCGTATCTGGAATTTCGCTGCCCTGGCTGCGCTTAGCTTCATTTCTTGTCAGTATCCCTGGAGTCCCGGGGAGCGGTCTTGTGCCGACCAAGCTCGAGTCGATTTACCCATTGATTTGAAAACCTTCCAGGCTCATGGATCTTTAAGGCCATTCGGCTTGCATGGGGGTGTCAATCCTGAAGGTCATCCAGGAATCGATTTTATTCTGGAGGCCGCGGATACCAATGTGAACACGAAGGTTACAGCCTCCTTTTCCGCAGATGTGATATCAGTCACTCCGGAAACCGAATATCCCGGTAGCTCCTGTTTGGTCATGGACTCCGCCTGCGTCGAAGTCAATCTCTGTCACCTGCATTTGGATCCAAAAATCAAACCGGGCATGAGGGTGACACGGGGACAAATACTGGGAACCATCGGCTTACTCCCAAACGGCCAATATAATTTGCACATGGGAACCTATTTTGGCAATGATGCGCAATTGACTTGTCCCGCCGAGTTTCTGGATCTTGACACCGTTAACTGCTATTTGGGACAAAGTGTGGGAAAAGGACCTCCCGCATCCTGCAGTAACAGGCAAGATACCTTGACCATGCTAGGACGATCTACTTATCCCGAATCTAGCGCGCGTGAGTTGGTAGTGAAATGTTCCGACGGGACCTCCCAGGTATTTTCCCTTCCAGCGGAAACCGCATTCTGCGCCGAACGCCTATCGACTGCTGATCGCGGAAGAATGAATGCTTGCCTTGGATCTGCCTGTGCGGGGATTTGGTAATCAAGCCCATCCAATTTCCAGAATTTATCGTTTTTACCTAAATTTCCTGCTTTTTTGAACTAATAACCACAGAATGGTATTGTTTCATCCATATCATTCAAATACCCAAACTTATAATTCGAGTAGTAACATTATCTTATGGACAGGGAAAATCGCGGCGAACGCGATCTGCGAATTCGATGAAAAACGGCACGGGTCAAAAACTGGGAATGCGGCTTGGGGCCATGGTTGTTTCTATTTCCATTTTTTTATCGCAGGCTCAAAATCTAGGATTGGGTGCAGGTTCAAAACCAGATGCATTAACAGATTCTTCGAATCAACAAGGTCAAACTTTTTCCGATAAGCAAGAGGATGCTCCGCCCCGAAAAACGCAGATGAATAAAAGACTGGGTCTCTCAGGACGAAAGGGCAGCGTCATTGATCCCAAGGTGTTCGAAGCGCGCGGCAGAGAATTGCAAGGCCAATTTTATGAAATCGGTGGCTCCATTAGCACCACATCCAAACGTACTTTTGCGACAAAAGAAGCAAATCAACCAAAAGAAAACCGTAGTTCAAACCAATGGCTATACTGGGCGGGTGCTGCCGGAGTTGTGGGAATCTCAGCGGGTGCAATGGGATTCTATATGCTTCAAAAATCCCATCCTCCCCAACCCCCTCCAACAATTCTGAAACTTTCGGACCAGTGATGCAAGCCTACCTACCGAGGCCCATGCTCCTACTCACAAGTACTCTGATTGCGATTTTATTTGGCCTTTTTTTGACAAGTTGCCAAACGGAAGACCCACCGGCTGCCGAAACCATTTTACGCTTAACCTTGGACGATAGCCTTAGCCGGTATGATTACGTGGTTATCACCATTGTGGATCCTCAGAATATGAGTCATGTTCTAGAAAGAGTTTGGTCAGGCAAACTTCCCGCCCCGTCGCAAATTCCAGGGTATGCGTTAACTGCCGCCAAAGGAAAAGATTTTATCGTGCGCGTGGCCGGCTATGCAGCTGAGGGACAGCTCTTCCTGGAAACCCTAATTTATTATGTGGGAGGAATACGTTCCGTAGTCCATAACACCGTTCCCGCCTATACACCCAGGTTTGCTCTAAAAACATTGAGCCTCTCTGCAGGCAAAATTGCTCCCAATTTAACCAAGGATAGCACGCAATATAGCGCCATCCTACCCCTGGGTACCACCTCCGTTACCTTGAAAGCGGAAGCTTTTTTTTCGGGAGCGCAAGTTATGGTTAAAAACAAAATCCTACTGCCCGACTCCTCAAGTAAACCGATTTTTGTTGGCACTTCGGCGGATACGATTTCCATTCTGGTAACGGATGCCAGTCAAGGGACAAGCTATACTAGGGAGTATCGTCTCATTCTTCATCCCACCATTCCCTCCTTGGTATTGCTGTCAGGAATCGAACCCTCGGTCGGAGTTTTAGATCCTCCTTTTTCCTCCGGTACCGTATTTTATTCCCTATTAATACCCTTCAATAGTCCTTCCGTAAGCTTTGTTCTTCACCTCAACGATCCCAGGACAATGACGATGAATTACAACGGCACTACCATAATTGATGGCGTGTCTTCACCACCGATGTCGTTAGACCCGGGAATTTCGAATATTGCCACGATCGAAGTCAATAGAGGCAATGAACGTAACTACTATCAAGTTACCGTTGAAAGGGCTCGCAACTAACCGTACTCAATCGCCTCGAACACGGCAACGCATTCAATGTGTCGGGTATGCGGAAACATATCCACCGGAGAGAGTGAAACCAAGCGAAACTGCCCAGCCATAGCCCGCGCATCCCTGGCTAAGGTGGGTGGGAAACACGATACATAGACGATGCGCTTTAATCCCAGTTTGAGCAAAGAATCCCGTATCCGAACTTCCAATCCTTTGCGAGGGGGATCAACAATGGCTGTATCAAATGGACCGGATCCCGTTAGCCGCCCTGTGACCAAATCATCCAAGGCATCGGCGACATCCGCTGCCAGGAAACTCACATTCTCAACGCCATTTTCGATTGCCGCTTGGCGTGCAATTTCGACCGATGCCTGATTCTCTTCAATGCCTAAAACCGTTCGTGATGCCTTAGCGGCCCAAAGCGCAATCGATCCGATTCCGGAATAAAGATCCAGTATCGATGCCTTTTCGGAAAGTCCCGCCACCGCTAAGTCATATAATCTAGGTGTCTGAAACGGATTAACCTGGAAGAATGTGGACATGCCCACTTTAAAACGGAATGGGCCAAGAATTTCACGGAGATGATCTCGTCCCCAAAGAAGTTGCTCTTGCCCCCCCAACACCACATTGTTTTTTTCCACATTGAGACTCTGGACAATGCCGACCAATTCATCTTTGACCGCGTTTTCGCTCGTCTCCGAAATTTGGGAAGGCTGGGTCAAGACTTTTTGAATTCTTTCCACCAGATCCAAAATCAGGTTTTGTGGTCCTGATCCCGGCCCATTGGTCACAAGACCAAGTAAAATTTCTCCAGTACCGGCTCCTTTCCGAAGCAAGAGATGTCGTAACCAACCTTCCCCCGAGTTCTCCCGATAAATGGGAACACTATGAGCATTGGCCCAATCACGAACTGCCCATGCTGCTTTTGAAAGCCCGGCATCTTGGACTAAACACTCTTCTTGATCGACCACGACATGAGACCCCGCTGCGAAACAACCCAAGGTTGCCAAAACCGCAGGCGAAGAAGAATCGCGGGCTTTTCGTTTCATGTCTTTCCATTCAATTCCCCGTCCCTCCAATCCAAAAGGCAACTGAACTTTATGCCGATAACCATAAAGGCTCGGGCTTGGAAGAATGGGAGAAATGGG
>JAYVCH010000156.1:0-6140 GCA_043750055.1 Fibrobacteria bacterium | reverse complement strand
ACCGTAGGCTGGGCGGGAACGGCGTAGGCGAGTGGTTATAGAGTGGCCAAACGTTGACCTGGTTTATTTTTTGATCCGCCCTACTTGGAAACCATTTTCTTAATACGGTCGGAAAGGAACTTTTCCAGTTTCTTATCCCCGTTTTTCAAGCATTCCAAATAAAATTCTAAAGAAATATTTGCCATGCGCCCCTGATTCCCGCCATCCCGGAGTTGGGCACCATCCAGGAGATCCTTTTTCGTTAGCCTATCCAGGTAGAAGGAAACCTGTTCCGTTTTAGTCCTTGGCATGTCGCCATCCTTTGAAAAGTCTATACAGGTCTATACTACATTTTTTTCCACCAATCAAGCAACCATGCGGGCTGCTTTAAATTCCGCCCCCGAAGCCCTCGGATTGTTTCGCAACCGCCGTTGCTTATAGGCGTAGAAAAAATCCAAAAGTTTCAACCAGGAATGAAGATGTTTTTCACGCCCCTTGGTGTAATCCTGAAATTCAAATGCCCCGGTATATTTATCAAACCTAACGACCGCCACGCCATCGGTATGGATTTTCATTTCTCGGGCGGCTTCTTGGTATGCGCAAACCTGAAGTGGAAAAGTTTCATAAAGCGCCCCGGAAGTTTTCCAGTCAACCAAAATTAATTTTCCGTTTATGGAGACAATCGCATCGAGTGTGCCCTCATACGAAAATCGCTTGCTTACCACCTGCAACTCGGAATGGATGAACTTCACATTGAACTTCCGCTTCCACGAGAGATACGCCAGGAACCCGTTACGCACTTCGGGACGCAATACCCTAATGTCCACCCAAATGCCTTTGATGTTTTGTTCAATCAGAAAATGAACCTCGCTACCAATATCGCACGCCTCGTTTTTCACTGACAGGTAGTTCTTACTTGCCTGATCTAGCAATTCCGGGAAGGTCAAATTGGTATTGCCTAAATTGTCGGCAAGGTAATTACAGGCTTGGGTTGACGCCCAATCAAGGAGTATATCCCCTTTGTTAATCGTGTCCAGAACCGAAGTGACCGAAATATATTCGCAATCGTCAATCGTGTATGTTCTCATCATTTTCCCCTTATGCTGCCATTTTTAAGATGTTGTCGTTCTCTGCCTGGACTCGTTTGCCAAGTATAAAATCTACGGCTTTCGAAGCCCTTCCCGCTGCCGTGATCAAAATCTTCGGATCGTTCTGGAAAACCTTGATCCAGGATTGGATGTAGGCTACCGAATTTTCAAAGATGTCGTTGTTGTCGATACCAGCCTGAGCCAAGAGGAACGATGATCCGCATTCTGCAATTAATTCTTCCATAGAACCGATGTGGTTCGAAAAGCGCTGGACATTCATTACGCCTTCACGAGCAAGGCGATTTTTGGAACCTGAGCTATGAATTACCTCGTGCAGGAGTACGCCATAGTAGCTCTGGGATGATTTGAAAGCCGACTTGGCGGGCATCTGGATCACGTCCAGGGCGGGCGAGTATCCCGCAATGTCGCCACCATGGCGGATGACCGGGCAACCTTGGTAGCCCTTCAAAATCTCTTCGCACTTTTCGATGGAGTTAAATTCAAGGGCAGTGGTCGCCGTCGGGATCTTGTCTTCAAGTCCGCTGGTCTGTTCCACGTTAAAGACATTGAAATATTTCAGGAACGGGATCTTCCCATTCTTACCCGTTTCGGAGTCCTTGATTTCAAGGATCTTCCAGAAGACGATTATCTCAGACTTGGCACCCTTGAGAACGGCTCCACCAAGATCCCGGATCTGGTTGAACGTGAGCCAATAGGGACTTGAGAATTCCGTCATGCTCAAGAGGATCTGATTGACGCCAGAATATTGGCGTTTCGTAAGGAAATTTTGAGGGACCATGCCCGAGGCGGTCCAGGGCTTGCGCCAAGGAATTTTTCCCTGGTTAAGCTGCTTCAGGATCTTGTCGGTGACGGTCTGGTAGATTTCATTCTGGTTCATGGCTCTTGCTTCCTTGTCTTAACTTGTATAGACTAGTCTATACGTGGCAAATCGAGCGGTCAAGCATGGAGAAAAGATTGTCGGGTGAAGAAGGCTAGGATCTCAAGGGGGCTCAACCTGAGATCGACCCTATTCATGACGGCAGAGGATCCGCTAAAAATGCCCACTTAGGCGTTGGGGTAGAGAGCCATGGGGCAAGAGCCAAACTCAAGTTGTAGCCAATTGCTTCCGAAGGCAAAGGAGGGCCGTTAGCCCCGAAAGAAGAATTGGTGACAATGGTAAACGGGGGTTCTTGAAATCAGGCTCCGGATGGCTTAATAAGGGGGTTGGATGGGGCCTAAAATTCTAAAGGCGCAAAGAAATATGCCCCCCAAACTGCCCCCTGCCATTGCAGTACAACCCAAACGGGCGGAGACAATACCGTAACTAACTATATTATGGTGACTTAGGAAGTCGAAAGCACATAACTTGTTGATTTTTAGTGATTTGTGGTGCATTTTCCGAGAAACAAAAAGCCTCGGTCTCTTTCGAAACCTAGGCTTTTTGGTGGACGATAGTGGACTCGAACCACCGACCCCTACCATGTCAAGGTAATACTCTAACCAACTGAGCTAATCGTCCGATTTCACAAAACCTGGTTTTTAGGCCAAGCCCCAACTGTGACGGTCGGGGCAGAAAATTTAATCCGACACCCCCCTTCTGTCAATTAGTTGACGGATGCAGTCACCAATCTCCGAATGATATAGGTCTAATTTAGCCGAAGATCCCACAATCAGGGTCCAAACTTTGAAATTAATAGATTTCCATTTCTCTCTCATGGGTAAAACACTTTTTGTAACAGGCACAGGAACCGATGTAGGCAAGACCGCGCTCAGTTTGGCTGTTCTGCTTTGGGCAAAGTCACGCGGTTTAAAAGCGGGTTACCTGAAACCGATTCAATGCGGCACCTTCGATTTTGGGACACCCCCTAATCCCATCGATGATGCGGCCTGGGTTCGCCATTTCGCAGGGGAAGATACGGGTACCCACGTGACCTATCGGTTACGTATGGCCGCTTCACCGCATCTGGCTGCCGAAAGGGAAAATCGCACAATTGACTCGCAACACATCGTAACGGAAATTGAATTACAAAAATCCTTGTTTGATTTATTGCTCGTAGAAGGCTCCGGTGGCGCAGCTGTCCCCATAAATAGACAAGGACTAACACTCGCGAGTTTAGCGGCAAAATTGTCGATTCCCACTTTGATCGCCGCCGCTCCAGGACTAGGTACCTTACATCATACCCTGACCACCATGGCTTTTCTGAAAGCGGCACAGGTACCGATTTTGGGTTTTGTGTTTTCCCATCGAGACCTCATTGTTCCAGAAACCTCCGCGGACAATCGCCTCACGCTGGAATCCTTATCTGGAATTCCCTGTCTTGGTGAACTCCACCATTGCCCCGAACTCGTGAAAGACACCAAAGCCTTTGCAAGTAGGGCCCATACTTGGATCATGGATTTGGCTAGAGGGCTGGATAAAAGATGGGACACGCTATGAGTTTTTTTGACGAAGCGTTAGCGGATCTTCGCAGACGGGACCAATTGAGGACAGTATCGGCATTGGAAGGACTCCCCGAAAAATATGTGCTTCGAAATGGCAAACGATGTCTCAATTTAAGTTCGAATAATTATCTGGGATTAGCCAACCACCCGAAGGTGCGGCGCGCGGCGGCGGAAGCGTCCTTGAGTCTGGGCACAGGTGCGGGAGGATCACGACTTTTAGGCGGAGGTCTTCCCATTCACGCAAGCCTCGAAGAGGAAGTCCTTAAAATGCGTCCCCTGGGAAAAGCCTTGCTTTTCAATACAGGTTTTATGGCCAATCTCGGCGTGATTCAAGCCCTGACTCCGGTTCTGGGCTCCGTTTTTAGCGACAAACTCAATCATGCCAGCATGGTCGAAGGCTTGCGAAACAACCCAGGGACATTCCACCGTTACCGTCATGGAGATGTTACCCATCTGGAAACGCTGCTCGAAAAGAATTCGAATGCAAGTACTCCTGGCCTTGTCTGCACAGAAACCTTATTCAGTATGGACGGCGACTTTGCGCCCCTAGCGGAGTTGTTGGCTTTGCAATCGCGTTTTGGATTTTTCCTTTACCTTGATGAAGCGCATTCTACGGGATGTTATCCCCTGCTCCTGAATGAGGCGCTTCGCGAAGGAGCGGAAAAGGGTCGTATTATAGTCATGGGTACTTTTGGAAAAGCCTTTGGCGGCTTTGGGGCTTATGTCGCCGGAGCGGAGTCGGTGATGGACTACCTTGTCAATTTCGCGAGAACTTTTATTTTCAGCACTGCCCTGCCACCAGGTCCCGTAGCGGCTGCAACCGCAGCGCTTAAAATTGCGAAAACGGAAACTTGGCGATCTGAAAAGCTTATAAGCCTGTCTGCACAAGCTCGCGAACTGTTCCGGGCGAAAGGACTTGAGATTGGATCCAGCCAAAGTCATATTGTACCGGTGCTTGTCAGCTCCAATTCCAGAGCGGTTGAACTCTCTGAATTACTGTTCCATGCGGGTTACCATGCCCCGCCTGTCCGTCATCCCACGGTTCCAGAGGGGACGGCGCGGCTAAGAATCAATTTGACTTGTGAAATGGACTTCTCCGATTTAATCGCTTTGGGAGACGCGCTATCGCAAGCCATTACGGAAATCAAAAATGCATGAACCTGTAATTTGGTTAGGAGGCTGGGCTTCCAATCTCGGCTGCTGGCGAAACCGCCTGGAAGAATTATATCCGGATCGAGAGCATGCTTTTCTGGATGCCCATTCGGTCGTGGCTGAGCCCGGACTCCTGCGATTGGCAATTTCGTCCCTCCCTCGTGGCGGCACCTTCATTGCCTGGTCCTTAGGGAGCTTATTGCTACATCGGGGATTGGCTGACCTTGAATGGGAAGCTGAATGCGGGTTGGTTTCCATTAGTCCCATTTTCGATTTCTGCCGAGAAGATGGCCCATGGCCGCCGGCCGCGCTGATACGGATGACGAGAAAATTACCTAAGAGTCGTGAGACCGTTCTAAACGAGTTTTTGGATTTAGTGCAAGGCCGCTTGCAAATGCAGGCTGGAGAAGTTGAAGCTTGGAAAATTCAAAGTCGAAAATATACCCTTGATGCGCTCTTGGAAGGGCTCGAAGCCTTAGGCGGAATCGTGATTAAAAATTCCCAGCTTCCAAAAAACCCTCGACATGTCTTCCTTTGTAGCGTAAAGGATCCGTTAGCACCTCCAAACCGGGAAGATTTTCCGGGGCCGGGTTGGATCGGATATCCTGAAGGCCATTTACCTTTCTTGGATTATCCCAATTTATTGCGCCCTTTATTGGACGGACATTTTCCCGAGGTGAGTGCATGAGTTATCATTCCAACCGTTTTGGGCGCGCGGCCAAAACCTACAATGCCCACTGCGAGGCCCAGGTGATAATGTCCAAAACCTTGATGGGATTATTGTCCGATTCTGCGCCCTTGTTCGAGGTAGGTGAAAACGGCATTTTGGAATTGGGTTGTGGCACGGGAATTCTAACCCGACCAATGTTGCAAGAGTTTCCGCGTTCATCACTGTTAGCGACCGACGCCTCTGATCAAATGTTAATCGAAGCAGTAAAAAATTTTGGGCCAACTAGGGTTTTAAATCCAAAACTAAAATTTCAAGTCCTCGATGCGTCTGGAAACGATGATGTTATCCCTTCGAATCCTTTGAAAACGACTTTTGACCTGGCAGCAAGCAATGCTCTTGTGCAATGGTTTCCGGATTTAACCCGGCATTTCAAATGGGTATCCAAACGTCTTGAGTCCCATGGAGGTTACCTGGTTTCGGGCTTTTCCCGTGATAACTTTCCCGAATTAAATATTCTTTTATCAGAACCGCCGTTTAATTATTCCGCTTTCCCCGGCCATCGGAAAGAAGAAGTGTCAAGCGCCGCACAGGCAGCGGGGTTTCACCTGGAGTCTTGGACGGAAGAATCCCTGGAAGCGATATTCCCTTCTCCCGAAGCCTTTTTGGCGGCCATCAGCGGGCTCGGCTCCTCCCGACGCCCCAGCGAAGCATCTCTCACGCGCACTCGATTGATTTACCTGGTTGATGCCTACCGCGAACGTTATTCCTGCGAAGGCGGAGTGAAGGCAACCTGGAAACCCTGGTATGCG
>JAYVCH010000155.1:0-3520 GCA_043750055.1 Fibrobacteria bacterium | reverse complement strand
CCATCTCTAAATCAAAAAACCTTCAATTTTCTATTAAGCCAAATCAAAAACCAAAACTTCCGCACCCGTTTCCGCCCGTATCACCGCTTTCCACGCTCCTTCAATCGCTGCGCCA
This sequence comes from Fibrobacteria bacterium, assembly GCA_043750055.1. Taxonomy (GTDB): domain Bacteria; phylum Fibrobacterota; class Fibrobacteria; order UBA11236; family UBA11236; genus Chersky-265. The sequence goes on along the minus strand of JAYVCH010000155.1, from coordinate 3,405 downwards.
TCGCCCACCTCCACTTCCACTCATTCGCCCGCGCATCCTGATGAATCGAAAGCGACCCTTCCGCCTCATCCTTCGACGCAATCAGGCCCAGCTTATCCCGTTTATCTATGGATTGTTTTGACATGGTACAATCACATATCGCAGAGCCTGGTGCGATAATACCGCAGGCCGGGATCTGTGGAGGAGATTGGGGGCAGCCCTTTGGTTACTGCGATTACGGACCTAAAAATTAAACAAAATCCCCTAAATAAGAGTAAAAAACCCGAAATTGACTTGCTGACATATACGTATATGTGTATGATATACATATGGAAGAATTAGATTCAGTCGATGGGTTTGACTGGGACGAGGGAAACGGAGAAAAAAATTGGACCGGCCACAAAGTTAAAGCAACGGAATGTGAGATGGTTTTTTTTAACCAACCACTGGTGGTCATCGACGACTTAAAACATTCGGATTTGGAAACTCGCTTTTATGCTTTTGGGAAAACGGACTTGGATAGAAAACTGCAGTTGGTTTTTTGTATAAGGAAAAATAAAATCCGAATCATTTCTGCGCGTGATATGAATAAGAAAGAGACCAAATTTTATGAAACACGGTAAGAAAAAAATTCCGAATTTTAAGAATGAAGATGAAGAAAGATCTTTTTGGTCCAAACAAAGCCCGTTGGATTATTTGGATAAGAAAAGCGCCAAGAAAATAACCTTGTCCAATCTCAAACCATCTACCGAAGTGATTTCTTTGAGGTTACCTACAGGATTGCTCAGCGACATTAAGTTGGTCGCGAATAAAAACGACATTCCTTATCAATCGTTCATGAAAATGATGCTGGCGGAAAAAATAAAAGAAAATTTATCCAGCCCAGGAAAAATTGATCCTCAGTATAAAAGAGCCATATAACAACCGTTTTCAAGTTGAATGCGCTCGGCCGTCACGATTTTCGAAAGCCAAAAATTGCGCCTGTGACACTCCAGCCTTCAACTTTCCCGATGAATACCTCCGCCTGTGCTCGCAGGTTATTTTGCGCTTAGTGCGCCGTGACACGCGTTATGAACTGGTTCGGTTCCCGTCCGAAAATGGGGAGGAGTAGCAACCCAGCATTACCGAATGCTTATGCACATTGGCCATAGGGGCATCATTAGCCTTGAAGAATAGCCAGCTTCGTCACATTTATAGCGCAATAGACGATGGCATTAATTTTCCAGAAGCCAATACCGAAGACTCGCTATGCGAGGGTTCTTGATGCTGCCGGAGTCAAGAAACGTGGCAAGTGTGCAGAGTCATAACGTGAATACGGGAGAACCTGTTGCTCCTGGGACAACCCTTTGTTCCCAAATTGGGAACACGTTATTTTTAATCGGATGAGAGTCATTTCGGTGCGGACATTGAAGGGATACTGGGAAAAACCAGGAAATAAGGATTCGGAGCAGCACCTTCGGGCTTGATATGCTGAAGCAAAAGCGGCGGAGTGGGAAACTCCAAACGACATCAAAGAAAATAAGTACAGGTTCCGACCGATGAAAAAATGTAAAGGTTTATAAAGCTGCTCTCGCACGTGTCGCGGCTTTGTGGGACGCAGAACCAAATACAAAAAAAGGCGACGAACTTTCGGTCCTTGCTGTTTTGGTTGAAAATTATGTGGGCGAAAAATTTAAAATATTGCCTCCAGATCCTATTGAAGCCATCAAATTTAGAATGGAACAGTCAACGGAAATTTTAAACCGTAAATGAGGGCTCTCAATAAGAATGATGACTTCTTTGGATGAAAAATTAAATATTCCTGCTGAGTCTCTACTTTCCGAAACCCAGTTGATAAAGGAGTCAAAAGTTGCCCGAGTTTATATTGGAAGTAAAACAAATTAGCCTTGTATCGCTCGAATGAAGAAAATAAGACCCACCGTATAACATTTCGATCGACTAGTGTAATCCTTCGCACTGTGGCAACGAAATGGCCAGTGAAATAATTAAAAAAAGTGAAATGTGCTTTCAGATCGTATAGCGGATCGTGAAACCGGCATTGAAGCTCACTCCGATGTCGGTACCGTATCTTCACTGGGGATTATCGTTAATCAAATTGCCAATGTATTGATTTTTCGAGGAAGTTTTAATCGAAAAATTTTCTTTTTAATCTTTATCTTATTTACTCCCCTTGGTCAAAGAATTTTCGGTAGCGCCCCCTGTCCATGCTTATGTGGCAGGCTTGAGGGGCTAGGGCTTTGGTTATGATTGGAATTCTGAAATTGCAGATATTCATCACGAAAAAAAATGAGTAGAAGCTTTGCATTTCCTGTTTTATTTATGTTTTTTAACCGTATTAATTTAAGCGAGAAAGGTATAGAAAATGAAAATATGGAAAAGTTGGATGATCGCTGCCTTAGTGGCTGGGTTGGCCGTGGAGGAGTCCCGGGCTCATGGCTCAAACGGACAAATGTTGGAGGGAAGGGCCTTGGCGATCTTTGCTGGCCCCACTAACAACTTCCCTGAGCTGGAGGGTGTTAAAAGCAGATCAAGAGTCGGCAAGGCAATTGGATTAATTGCAGAATGGGGTGTACACGAGAATTACAGTATCGCCCTAGAGCCCATGCTCAATGCTGGCGGTCCCTCCATCACCACCGGAGCTGGATACGAGCCAGACCTGATGGGAATGGAAATCCCCATTCTGGTCCGTCGGAACTGGCTGTTGAAGGAGCATAACCGCCTATTCATATTCGCTGGTCCGAATCTTGCCTTTCCCTTAAGCGCGGACGGAAATATCGCCGCAGGCACGGCCCTGAAAAAGGGTGACCTCAAGTCCTTCGAATTCCTAATGGATGCAGGTCTTGGAGGGACCTTTCGCATCGCCGAGTACTGGCACTTGCTCGGAAGTGTGCGCTATACCCATGGATTGACGGAAGTGCTCCAAGATCCTATTGGCGGCGTGAATGGGTGGAAATCTCGTAATGTGAAATTCCTGTTCGGGATCATGCACCATATCCCCGGAACCTAAGGCCCACCATACTTTTTCTCATTATCAACATCCTACGAAAGCAGACTTTATGAACCGAATGTTAGGTATTGTCCTGATTGTGGCGGGAGTCGCCTTTTTATTCTACGGGCTACAGGCTTCCCATTCCTTAAGCTCCGGCTTCTCACGCTTCTTCACGGGTTCACCAACCGATAAGACAATCTGGTTAATGGTCGGCGGATTTTTGACTTCCATCGCTGGTCTGTTCTTGGTGGTAAGAGGCGGAAAGAATTAAGAATGTAGCGAGGTAGAGTTGGATGTAAATAATCATAAAAATTGGCAGTAAGAACATCTTGAAATCCTTGATTATATATGATGACTTTGTGCATTCCTAAACGAGCACCTTTGGAAAATATTTTAGGGGATTAATAAATAAGGAAACCCATCGATACTCTATCACT
>JAYVCH010000154.1:0-4211 GCA_043750055.1 Fibrobacteria bacterium | reverse complement strand
TATATACCCGGAAAATTTCTGGTTCCAGTAACCTTTCACTTTTAGACTCAACGGGACGCTCATTTTTAATAACCAATTTCTCCAACGGCGAGCAAGTTTACAACCCTAAATTCAATGCCAGGGGTGATTCCATTTATTTTACATACGGTTTTTTGGATAAAGAATCCATTGCGTCAATCAGCGCTTCGGCTCCGGGGTTCAGCACCCTTCTATCTCTCAAAGATTCCGCCGAGTTTCCCGACTCTTTAAATCTGGGTAAATCGCAGAACTTCAATTTTATAACCCCCATGAAAAAAGGCGCGATTCGAAACATCCATCTCGCGGGAGACACCCTTTATTGGTCTTCCAATTCTGAAGACAGCGTCTATAGTGTTTATGATATCTATGCGAAAATTCCCAATGATTCCGCCGTCTACCGCGCCACCCATGTTTCTGGGCAAGCATTACAAGCACTACCTCATGGAGGGAATCTCTACTACCAGGGTTATCGAAAACAGCAGTTCCTAATTTTCAAACAGCCACTTAGCTTGACTAGAACATCCGAAATCCTACACCCAAAAATAGATTCCATTTTGTCGAAAAAACCAAAGGCCGACGATCTTTCAGGATTGATCGACACCATCAATAATTATGGTTCGAAAGTCGCACAGGAAATCATGCCCTACCTGGCCGTTCAGCCCATGTTCCTCTCCGGTGACAAATCCTATACCGACTTGGCATTGGGGCTTTCTTTGACCTTAGGGGAATCGTATGGTGGTTGGATGCAATCCTTTAGTGGCGCGGTCACTAAGCGCGCCGATATTGACAACCCGATGAGTTACCAAGTTTCCTATTCCGGATATCTTTCTGAACAACCCTTTCGGCATACCCGATTTACTTGGTTACCCACTTTGTACTACTCGGCCTACCATGACGTTGTCCAAAATTCGGAGCATTTTGTGGAAAAGAACAATTACGTTGATCCAGTCAGTGGAGATTTGCTTACAGGAGTATTTACAACAAATGTGCATTCGAATTTTTCTCGCGATGCACTCTCAGCTCAAATCCCAATCCCTTCACCCTTCTTTCCAGAATATTCCGGCTTCATGTTTGATGTAAATTTTTGGCGGCAAATTATATCCCAGGATTTTTCACAATCATCTGTCGTTTCAAATATCACAAAAGGTGGAGTGCAAACCCAAAAACAACCTAGTTTGAATTTCCTGAAAGATGCCAACCAACATCGTCACATAAATTCTGGGCTCACTTGGTCCGTCTCTCGTGGGATGGTGGGGACTTTCCTTCCAACCGGTGCCGGCCTCTATCTTTCGCTTCACAAATGGTGGGCAACTTACGAAACAGGGGAATTCTCTCGCTTAGACTCTTCTAATGTTATTCGATTGATCTCTGAAGGAAAAATTGTCCCCGAGGGGTTACTGCCTCAAGCGGAGTTCGAACCATGGAGTTTTGAAAATGGGGTCTCTGGAATTTGGTCAGCGGGAAGAGAGTTTTCAGTCTTTGCCAATGCAGAAATGGGTATGTTCTTGAATAAAGCACCCACCTATACAAATACAACACCCGTGAATTCGGGAGGCGACTCTGCCAATGTAGAGAACCTTGAAAATGGCATGTGGGCGATGACATATCGAATTGGTTACTATCGAATGAGCGGATATCCTTATAATTTCCAATATCGTGGACGGGATATTATGGAAGGTTCCTCTTTCACTTTTGGGCAAGCGGGTATTCAAATTCCGATCAAAGCGGGACTATTCTTGCCTTCGCTTCCAACGACCTCCTTTCAGAAATTCCTGATTACCGCAATGGGAGAATGGGGAACAACCCAGGTCTCTGCTCCTGATAAAGTTGTTAGTAACCTAGCGGAAGGCAAACATTATTTACTTCTGGATTATGGTTTGCGCTTTTCCATGAACTTCCAACTTTACCATCAATACCCATTTACCATTTTTGCTCAAGTTTTTGAACCTTTCAATCTCCTGACTGCGGAAAACTTATTTTACGGGGATTACCCACACACCTCCTCGAATGATTCTGAGAATCGGACGCAATATATCAACAGAGTCAAAGATCCCCGTTTCTTCGTGGGCTTCAACCTGGGAACGTTCTAACGGAATGCCCGTCCTGAAATTTAAGCCATGAAAGTCTGACTATGAAAAAAACAGGTTTCACTACCGCATTACTTCATTCGGATAGACTGGGCAAGCCAGAGCACGGGTCCTTGCACAAACCTATCCATACCTCCATTGCCTATGGCTACGAAAAGGCCGAGGATTTGGCTGCCGTGTTTCAAGGCACCGCCAAAGGCTATGCCTACTCGCGTCAAGCCAACCCCACCGTGTCGGCTTTGGAAACCAAGATTACCATGATGGAGCAGGGCGTGGGTAGCGTTTGTTTCGGTACCGGCATGGCCGCGATGGCTGCCATCTTCTGCGCGCTACTTCACAAGGGCGACCATATTGTTTCCAGCTCCTACCTTTTTGGCAATACCAATAGCCTTTTGAATACCTTAGCTGGAATTGGAGTTGAGGTCGATTTTGTCGATGCCACGCATGTTGACGCAGTCGCTGCCGCGCTGAAACCAACCACTCGCTTGGTCATGGTCGAAACCATTGCCAATCCTGCGACTCAAGTTGCCGACATGGCCCGAATCGGCGCCCTATGCGAATCCAAGAGCCTCGTTTATTTGGTCGATAATACTCTGACTTCCCCCTACCTCTTCCATCCCAAAAAGGTCAACGCGACCTTTGTGGTAAACTCCTTATCCAAATATATCGGCGGTCACGGTAATGCGCTTGGGGGTAGCGTGACGGATACGGGTCTTTTCGATTGGTCCCGTTTCCCGAATTTATTGCCGATTTATAAACCCGCCGGATCCAATTTAGCGATGTGGGCCTTGGTGCAACTTCGGAAAAAAGGTCTGCGAGATTTTGGCGGAACGATGTCACCAGAATCGGCCCACCTTCTTTCAGTTGGGGCAGAAACATTGGCGTTACGGATGGATCGCGCTTGTGCCAATGCCACCCATTTGGCTTTATTCCTGGAAGCGCATGGCCGCATCAAAAAGGTGAATTACCCAGGGCTGCCTTCCCATCCACAACATTCCTTGGCTAAAGAATTGTTCAAACGTCCGGGAGCGTTGGTGAGTTTTGTATTGAACGAGGAAATCGATGTCTTCGGATTTTTGAATCGACTCAAGGTGGCCATTTGCTCGAGCAATCTCGGAGACAACCGAACCCTGGTCATTCCCGTGGCGCATACTATTTTCTTCGAAATGGGCCCGGCGAAACGTGCCAGCATGGGTATCGACGAAGGCTTGATTCGAATGTCAGTGGGTATTGAAGACATAGAAGATTTAACCGAAGATTTTGCGGCCGCGTTGATCTAAGCCTCCACTCTCGGAACGCTTTTCGTCATTCATGGATATCCCTCGATTTAAAGGGCCAGAATCGTCCTTAGGGCTGGAACTTTCGGCCTGAAAATGGCATTTTTAAAATTCCAACGGGAGGTTTGATGCAATTTCAGGAACTGGTACTCGCCTTACAGAATTATTGGAGTAAAAAGGGCTGCCTTTTGGCTCAGCCCTATGATGTTGAAAAGGGCGCGGCCACTTTCAATCCATCCACGTTTCTGCGCGCTCTAGGCCCGGAACCGTATGATGCCGCTTTCATCGAACCATGCCGTCGGCCCAAGGATGGTCGCTATGGCGAAAACCCGAATCGGCTGCAACACTATTATCAATTCCAGGTTGTGCTCAAGCCCAGCCCTCTGGATATTCTCGACCTCTATATTGGATCGCTTCGCGAAATTGGCCTCAAACCCGAAGAGCATGATATTCGTTTTGTTCACGATGACTGGGAATCGCCAACTCTGGGCGCTTGGGGATTAGGCTGGGAAGTTTGGCTGGATGGGATGGAAATCACTCAGTTCACTTATTTCCAACAAGTGGGCGGCTACGACCTCTCTCCGATTATGGGTGAGATCACTTATGGACTCGAACGACTTTGCATGTATTTGCAAAAGGTCAATAATGTTTACGATCTCAAATACAATGACCGTTTTTTGTACGGAGATATTTTCCAACAGAACGAAGTGCAATTTTCAAAACATAATTTTGAATTCGCCGATGTGGATATGCATCTCAAGCTTTTCGATAGCTTTGCCGGTGAATGCCGAAAACTTTGCGAGGCCAATTTACCGGCTCCGGCTTTGGA
>JAYVCH010000153.1:0-7507 GCA_043750055.1 Fibrobacteria bacterium | reverse complement strand
ACGATATTATCCGCAATTCCAAACCAGAGGGTTTCTGCGAAGGCGGCGACAATCACAAGCGAAACCCAAGTCCAGGTGGAGTGAAAGGGCATGGACCCTTTAAAAAGAAAGGCGCATTTAAAAAGTAACGCCGCCGGGATCATGGCTGCTGCGGTACCGATCAAAACGCCAAGCATAGGTTTGCGTGAATTCCAGGGAAGTGTCGGCCCCGAGGGAAAAAGTCGGCAGGCTAATCCTATGAAGGCGTCAACAAAAGCGATTCCAAACCAGGCGGCGGTGACGGGTAGGTACCATCCCGGTTTCCCCGTTCCAAAGGCGACAACACAGGCCATCAGAGCAGCTGGGTAAAGAATGATTTCCAGTGCGCCAAGGCCCGGTTCCCGGGGTCGGTAAAGTACCTTCGCAAAACGAGGAAGGACTAAAAGGTTCATGAGAAGCAGAGAAAACGTGACAAGCAAAGCTTGAATGGGGGTAAGCCAAGCCAAAGTAAGTGCAGGCCAAAAGGCCGCTATATGTGCCAGTTTACGTAGTGCCTCTGCCTTTGTCAATCCACTCATCCTTCAAAAGTTAGGTAAAACAGCCAAATTTTGATTAATTTTGCTATTTTACGACCTGTAACGTTTTCAAACTTACAGTAACTATATTTTTGTTCGTTCTAGTGATTTAATCATATCAGCACCTTGGAATCCTAATACCATGCAAAAAGAAACCCAACAATGTCCGGTTACCACAGCTCTATCCATTATCGGCGGAAAGTGGAAAGTCATCATCCTTTGGCACCTTAAAGAAGGTGGCGTCAAACGTTTTGGTGAGCTGCAACGTTTGGTCGTTGGCATTAGCCAAAAGATGTTGACTCAAGAGCTGCGAGATTTAGAAAACTCCGGATTAGTCACCCGCAAAGTGTATCCGGTTGTGCCTCCAAAGGTGGAGTATAGCCTCACCGAAATTGGTTGGTCACTGAAGCCTGTGTTGGAACATTTGTCCGCCTGGGGTTCAGAATACCGAAAGTCTCGAGACGTGAACACAAGCTTTCCCGAACTTGAATCCATTTCGCAAATGACTCGCGAGTTGGAACCTGTTTCCGCTTAAAAACTTGGGCGCTTTATTCCAAAGCCACGATCCGCAGTTGAATCTTTCGCACCCCGCGAAAGCTATTCCACTCCGGATAAAACGCGATTTTCGCTAACTTAGATTTTTCCAAAACGTAATTCCGAAGGTACCCCAAATTAAATCCGATTGCGTCAAAACTTGCCTGCGGATTTCCCACCGTTAATTTTAAATGTTTATCCCCGACCACTTTGGGCTCAGCCATCAACTCTACCTCTTCCGAATAAAACATCGGCCTTTCGTTCAAGGGACCGAAAGGCTCAAAGCGTTGTAGCCAGGCCATACTGTCTTCGTTCACAATATCCAAGGACACTTGCACGCTTGGACAAATGCGGGGGATGAAATCATGATCAGCCATATGTTTGGCGGCCGCCTGATTCATCAGATCCCGAAAACCATCAATGTTTTCGGCCTTGATAGTCAGTCCACATGCGAAATAATGGCCGCCCCACTTTTCCAGGAGCGCGGCGGCTCCGGTCAAAGCCTTATGCAAATTAAAGCCAGCCATGGTGCGACCACTGCCTTTGGCCAATCCGTTTTTAGCGTCGATGGCCAACACAAAAGTGGGGCGATTATAGCGTTCCACCATCCGGGCGGCGACAATTCCGATCACGCCTTCATGCCAGTTTGCTGAGGCTACAACCAAACAGCCTGAAGCTTGTAAAGCCATATTGGCATCGACCATGCGCACGGCTTCTTCGGTAATGGCCTGATCTAGTTTTCTGCGTTTGCCATTTTCCGTTTCCATTAAATCCAAAAATTGCTGTGCTTCCTGTTCGCTTTGGGAAAGCAAAAGTTTGAGACTGATTTCTGGACTGCCCATGCGGCCCATGGCATTGAGCATCGGTGTTACCTTAAACAGCAATTCACCCGAGGACACCCGATTTTTTTCAAGACCCGCGCGTTTTAATAAAGCATGGATGCCAATGCTAGTCGAATTGGATAGGATTTTTAGACCGGCTTTGACGAGTCGTCGATTTTCCGGGGTTAACGGGACGCTGTCAGCTAGGCTTCCCAGTGCCACGAGATCCAAATAACGATCCGCCGAATGGCCCAGAATTCGCAGTGATAAAACGTTCAGTAACTTATAAGCTACCCCAACTCCTGATAGGCCTTTGTTAGGATACGGACATCCGGGTTGATTGGGGTTGAGGATGGCATCGGCGGGTGGCAAAGCACCGGAGGCTTGATGATGATCCGTGATGATGACACCAAGCCCTAATTCTTTAGCTAGTCCTACCTCGGCATTGGCTGAAATACCCGTATCCACGGAAATGATCCAACGAGCTCCGCGAGCTTTAATTTTGGTTACGCTGGCATTGCTAATTCCATAGCCTTCTTCGAAACGATTCGGAATAAACCAGTCCGCCTCAAATCCACAGGCCTTGAGCCCCTGAAACAATAGCGCCGTTGCCGTGACGCCGTCAACATCATAGTCGCCGTGGACGACAATTTTATCGCCCCGTTCGCGGGCTTCCAGTAGCAGGGCTACAGCTTTTTCCATGCCGAGCATCACGGTGGGGTCTGGTTCGGATTGAGACGTGCCCAAGGGGGCTAGAAAAAAATCGCGCGCCTTTTCTTTTTCCTCGATGCCTCTTTGTAAAAGCAAGTCGGCTACAAATCCGGGTCCATTGATCGCTTCGGCTAAACCTTGGCGAAGCGGATTAAGGGTGGAGTCTGGTTTGATGATGACGGCAGCCACGGTGGGGCGCTTCAGCAAGGTTGTCCATCCTTTCGGGCATACTTGGCTTCGAATTCGAGATAGAGGCCCAGCGCGGCCATTCTGGGTTTGGCATAACTTTGCACTGCCGCAAGGACGGCCTCCAAAAATCCGGCGAGAGGCTCAAGACCGGGACCCGATTCCAAGGGACCGAGGCAACTGGATAAATCTGGATCGAAACCTTGTTTGCGAAGTGCTTCACGGGTCCAGGCATAGGCGCTTGACGCTGACCTAGCATTTCCGTTTTGAGTCTCTGGCTGTGCAAAGTTAGAGCCTTCCAATGCGACTAACCGTTGGAAGACACGCAGTGAGCGCAAGAGAAAATTCATCAGACGCGAAGTGGAGTCCATGTCCGAAAAGGCATCGGAACCATCCAGATAATCGGAGAAGGTCAGCCAGTCGCCACTCAGGGCGGCGTCGAAAAAATGACCGGCCTCCACCACCAAGGTATCACCGCCGTTACGGCTAAGTGCCAACAAGTTTCCCAGGGATCCTTCAGCAAATGGAAGTAGGCGAGCGGGAACGGCCTCCAGGCCCAAGATTTTTCCTTGCGATGCAAGGGCCGCGGCGAAGGCTTCGGTTTCCATGGGGAATAAAGCGAGTTGGGTGCAACGGGAAAGAATGGTGGGCAACAGGGACGGGCGATCTTCGGTGGAGATTAGAAAATAAGTGTTGGGTGGTGGCTCTTCCAGGGATTTCAAAAGAGCATTGGCGGCTTCATGGGGCATGGTTTCAGCCCAGAGAATCACGGCGATGCGCGGGCGTCCGGAGGCTTCGGTGAAAGAAACGCGTCCTTGTAAATCCCGGATTTGAGCAATGTTAATGCGACTTTTTTCTGAACGCCTAAACCCATACGGATCATCATGAAACTCTTTGGTTTTGGCAACTAGCTCATCGACTTGAGTGACTTCCATTTCTCCTTCGCCGGCTTTTTCTTTTTTTTCTAAGGGAAGGATAAAGATCAAGTTGTCCAAATTATTTCGCTTGCGCCCCAGACAGCCGGAACATTTTTCGCAAGGCCGCGTCTCGGGATTTTCGCAGATCAGAATATCAATCAGGTCTAGTATCAATGGATTTTGTCCCACTCCCACAGGGCCGTGAACCAGGAGTGCATGGGGAAATTTGGATGAGGTTACTGCCTGGGAGAGAAAGGCTTTTGCCTCGTCTAAACCTTGGGCGCGAGAGAAGGTGAGCATGGTCTCAAAGTAGTAAACCAAGGCGCATCATTTCCCCGAAGTGTGAAGCCATTCCACCGGGTCCAGGGTGCGCGTTCCCTTGCGAACCTCAAAATACACTCTTCCCGTTTCCACTGAAACCGACGCCATATCCTCACAGGTCTTGACCTTATCGCCTTGCCGTACGTGAATGGCGGCTAGGTTGGCATAGATGGTAAAAAAATCAGAGCCATTGTCCAGGATCACACCCATTCCATAGCCAGGAATGCGGGTGATTAAGGCGACTTCTCCGCTAACGGCGGCTCGAACCGGAGTTCCCGATTTTCCCAAAATTTCAATCCCCAGATTTTTGGTGGTGGTTTTGAGCGTGGCATGATATTGCAATCCATATTTGGAAACCACTTCACCCTCTACAGGTAAACAATATTTGGAACCCTTCTCCAACTCGGAGGCTTTTTTGTTACGAGCCAGTTCCTCTTTGCGTCGTTTTTCCAATGTGGCGATGATATCGTTGATCAGCTTTGCATTTTCTTCCATCTCCGCCAGTGCCGCGCGCTTGGCAACTTCATCACTTTGTATGGCGGCGAGATTTTTTTCCTGCTCGCGTTTGGCACGGGTAAAGGTTTCTCGTTCTTTAGATTTATGGGCGCGGAATTGGGAAAGCTCATCAAGACGACGATCCAGTTTGGCAGCCGTCTTTTGCTTTAATTCTAAATCCTCTAGGCTCGCCGACACCAAGGTCTTATCATATCGGATCACGCGTTTCATAAAGAAAACCTTGCGAAGAAAATCTTCGTTTCCCGATTTCCAGCCTTGCAGAATCATTCGGTCGGGACTTCCTTTCATGAACAAAGTCTTAACCCGCTTGGCCATCACGCTATTGCGCTCTTTGATTCGGTTTTCCACACCATCCAATTCTTGTTTCACGGTCACCAGAGACCTATCCAGTGTCTCTTCCGTCGCATCCAACTGCCCCAAATATTCTTCGACGTGATGGATATTGCCAGAAAGTTTATCCAAATGTTCTAAGGTATTTTCTTTTTTTTCCTGGAGCGATTCCAAGGCCTTCTGTTCACTTTGCAAACGAGAGCGTAAGGTTTCTAATTCGGATTTTTGTCGAGCGATTTCGCGGTCAAAATCTTTGCGGTCCGAAGCGAGACTGGAAGGAACTAGAAGCAAAATCAAGGTCAGAGTCAGGGCCAGAACCGCCGAATTCTGAATGCCCATGACCGAATTCTTAAGACCCATGAAAATCAATAGGTCGATCCTCGGAGGAAAGCGCGCACGGTACGTGTGCTGGCGACGGCGGCGATGAGTGCGGTTGATACTAAAAGGGTAGTGGCACAAGTCCAAAATGGAACTTGCGAAGGAATGCTTGGTGAAATGAATTTGGAAAGCCAAAGCAGAAATGCCAAGGTGGCAACGCCAATTAGGCTTCCGGCCAAGCCTAGAAAAACGCCTTCCATCAAAAACGGAGCAAGAATAAATATTTCGCCCGCGCCGCAGTACTTCATGTTTTCCACGAGTATGCGTCGGGAATAAAGATTGAGCTTGACGGCATTATGAATAATGAGGGAAAGGGCCCCGGCGACGAGGAACATCAACAAGGTCGAACCGCCTTCAACAGGCACGCGCCATTTATCCATCCATTCCAGGTACAAGGAATTGGCACTGGCTTCTTCCACTTCCGGCATTAGTTTTAGACGGTCCAGCAACAGTTTGTTTTGTGCGGCTGAACGATACCCCAAACCGGGGTACATTAGGAAGGAATGGGGTAGGGGATTCCATTCCAAACTCCGAACCATTTCATCTCCAAAATCGTGTTTGAATTCCTCAAGAGCATCGTCTTTACTGATGAACACGATGGAATCCAAACCCGCAAAACGATGAAGCTTGGTTTCCAAAACGTCTAGGGATGCTTGATCTTCAAATTTGGATCCGGGAAAAACTCGGATGACGCTGTCTGAGGTGCCGCCACCGCCACCGCCTAAGGACCAAACCAAAGCAAACGCTAGTACGAGGCCGGCAAACACCGAAGTGCAAATACCAATGGTTATCACGGAGGTTACCGATAAAAATTTATCGGATCGGAAGCCGCGAAACGCTTCTACAAAAAGGTATCCGAGTTGGTTTTTCATCAATCCTCGGACGGAAAAGATAGCAACAAGCCCGGATTGGGCCTATATGGGGAGTCCCGAGTGAAGAGTTGAGATCAGGTCGGATTACGAAACGGGGTCGCTGAAGTACCGGCCTGTGAACTACCTGACGCTGAAGTATCCGACTGTGAAACACCGTGGGTTGAAGTTACAGGCTTCAATGATTGGGTGATTGCGGGCTTTTGTGGAGTCTGGTTCGTGGCTTGTATGGCCGCAACCTCATGGAACAAGCTACTGGGTCGATGGAAGGCATAATGCCCTACAAAACCGCGATGAGAGCCATGAGTTTGGAAACGAATTTTCAACAATGAGATTTCTTGAATCAGTTGGTCCGGGGAAAAATCAGCTTGGAATCCGGCTTCCCATGCCGATGGTTTGAAGGGCATGGAGCCTTTGCCATTGGCAATAGAATCCAAAATGCCATTGTAATCCAAGTTCAGGACATAATCGGCCAAGGACAAATTAGATTGGCCCATGGTGCTGGACGCAGGACGAAATTGCGTGGTCCACAATGAACCGTTGAATTCGCGGAGGTGAGCTTTGATTTGGGAAAGCCTACGGAAATTTTCATCTTCATCCGCAATGCTAAACTCTGCCAAGTTGTCGATGAGAATGACAAGCGGAATCAGTGCGCCGCCTTTTTTTTTCTGTTGGAGCAAATAGTCATGTTCCAAATAACGTTGGAGTTGATCCAAACCATCATTTCGATTGCAAGCCTGCACCAAGGGAAGATTTGGAAACAAGGCCCCGAAAGCCTTAACCAACCCTGCTGCATCCGGGACCCCGGGTAATTTGGATGTCAGAGGATTAGTTTTGTAATGGCGCGAGAGTGCGCCGAGGGCTAAATCTCCCAGGCTTCTCTTTTTAGAAAATACCAAAAGCTGCCCTGAACCTTCTTTGATAAACGCTTCCGCCGATTGCATCAAAAATTGGAATCCCAGTTCCGAAGCGAATGGATCGGCATTGAGAAGCAACATCTCCCCAGAACCCACGCCCTTATGCAGCCGGTTGAAGTTCGCCGAATACATCGGCCAACGCCACTTACCTTGCGATTGAGAATGGAAATAGGCTACCAATTCTTTGGTGAGTTCTTTCGTTTTAGGATCGACATATTCCTCTTTGCTTGCGGAAAAACTTTTTTCATTCCGATGACTGCTTTGTTCCGGAGTGGTTTCGTATTGTGCTTCCTGCGTTTCCTGCCAGGATTGACTGAGCCCCAAAATATTGGGTGCGGTATAGGATTCTTTTTCCGGTTTTTTCTTGGGCTCGAAAATATCTTCCAAGAGAGAGGCAAACACGGATTCTTCCGCCGGTTCCAGCGCGCCGGCGGAAGCGACAATCATGGTTCC
>JAYVCH010000152.1:0-15858 GCA_043750055.1 Fibrobacteria bacterium | reverse complement strand
TTTTTGAATGGGTTGAATCCCATTGGGTTCTATGACCAGATTATTATCCTCGGGCTTGGGCGGGGCCTTGGGAATGAATCGTTCGGCTCGACTCTTACGAGTGCGATGATCGATGCAATAAAGTGAAGTTGGCGATCCCTCGAACTTTTTGTTGCAAGAAGGATGTTTACAGGACCGGATTTCTTTTCGAACCCGAGAGGCGTTTGATCCTCCGCGTCCGATGATTCTTCCTTCAATCACATGCGCATGCTTTTCCATATTATTTTGCTCCCTATTACGTATATCGGCAATGGCATCGGGAGCTTAAGTGAAATTTATAAGCTTAACACCTTGAAAAGGCCGCTTTAACAAAAGAACCCAATGGGTTTTTTGAGAACTCTTAGAAACGTGAGTTAGGGCTGTTGGAGGAGGCAATCGAATACTTGAAATTTCTACATTTTAGCCATGTCCGAGCCTTCTCTTTCCCAGTCGGAATTTGATCCATATGAACACATCAAAAGGTTAAAGCCCGGGTCCGTGCTTTTATCCAAAGATTTAGTCGATCCTAACTTTTCAGAGACCGCTGTTTTGATTTGTCAGCATGGGTCCGAAGGCTCTTATGGTTTGGTTCTGAACCGGCCCTCGCATATGCCTATTTCGGAGGTTTTCGATAACCCGCCTGAATGGGTAGGGGACGTCAGTCGTCGACAACGGATTTACATTGGCGGACCTGTCGAGCCTGACGAATTGCAAGTTATCCAAGTCACAAATAGTCCTGTAACCAAGTCCTTGCAGATTGCCCCTGAGGTCTTTTTGGGTGGGTATTGGGGAGACCTTAAAGACATTCTCGACTTAGATGTAAAATCGTTGCGCTTGTTCCTAGGCTATTCTGGATGGGCTGCGGACCAACTGTCCAAAGAAGTAGAAGCCTCCGCATGGGAAGTATGGGACGTGGATGTGAAGCGACTGATATTGAGCCCAGATGAAACCTGGCAGGGAGGTCTTGGTTCGGTCAAACAATTTCTCAACTCAATCAAATCCTGAAAATAGGGCAATGGTCTTTTCTAATGTTTGCTTTGCCCATCTGTCTTAGATAAAAAAGGATGACTATTTCGGAAATCTTCTTATTTTTGGGGTTAATGGCTGACCTTCGCCTTCCAGCGATTTCAGGGCAAATTTAAGGTAATTATTTTTTTGTATAAGTCCTTTATTTTAAAAAGACTTATATCCATCGGTTAAGCTAGGAAAAGAACCATGAAGGCTCCAGGATATCCGGAACACGAAGGCTTATACGACGGCCGCAATGAACATGATGCTTGCGGCGTTGGCTTTGTTGTCCACATTAAAGGCAAAAAATCCCACGATATCGTGGCAAAGGGTATTCAACTCTTAGTCAATCTGGAACACCGCGGAGCCTCCGGGGCCGAAAAGAATTCGGGAGATGGAGCTGGGATTATCACCCAAATTCCCCATGGTTTCTTCTTAAAAAAGTCGACTGAACTTGGGTTCACTTTGCCGCATCCGGGAGAATACGGAGTCGGTCAATTGTTTTTGCCGAAAGCGGAATCGGAGCGCAAAGAAATTCAAAAAGTTTTTACCCGTTGCGTGGAAGAAAGTGGTCAACAGATTTTAGGATGGCGACTGGTTCCCACTGACAATTCGGAGCTCGGCGAGTCCGTTAAACGAACGGAACCGTCGCATTACCAGGTTTTTATTAAACGAGGAAAGAACGCGAAAGACGCCGAGTCCTTCGAAAGAAAACTATACGTCATCCGAAAATATTCCGAGCGCCAGATAAAAGAGAGCGAATTGCCTGGAAATGAAAATTTTTATGTCGGTTCTCTGTCTTGCAGAACCATCGTTTACAAAGGTCTTTTCCTATCCCCTCAGGTGATGAATTATTTCCCTGACTTAAACGATGAGAGTTACGAATCTGCTTTAGCCCTGGTTCATAGCCGATTTTCGACCAATACCTTTCCGACATGGCCTCTGGCGCATCCCTTTCGTTTTATCGCCCACAATGGTGAAATCAATACCCTGCGTGGCAATGAAAACTGGATGAAGTCCCGTGAGTCCTTACTTAAATCCAAATTGTTCACGCCTGATGAAATCAAGAAGTTGCTTCCTATCATTGATGAGAATGGATCTGATTCTGCCAAATTGGATAATGTGGTAGAGTTGCTGGTGATGTCAGGCCGTTCCTTACCTCATGTCATGATGATGGTCATTCCTGAAGCCTGGGAAAAAGATCCGGAAATGAGCCCGGAAAAAAAGGGATTTTACGAATACCACGGAACCTTGATGGAACCGTGGGACGGTCCCGCATCCGTAGCCTTTACCGATGGACAAATTATTGGCGCCACTCTGGATCGAAATGGCTTGCGCCCTTCTCGCTACCAATTGACGGACGACGATATTCTAGTCATGGCGTCCGAAGCCGGAGTACTGGAGTTTCCCGCGGAATCGATCCTCCTGAAAGGAAGATTACAGCCCGGCCGCATGTTCGTGGTCAGTTTGGAAGAGGGTCGAATCATTCCCGATGAAGAAATCAAACATCGGATTGCGACTCGTAAACCTTATGCCAAATGGTTAGCCAAAAACAAAATTGAACTTTCCAATTTGAAGCCTCCGCGTGAAATCCGTCAGCCGGATCCAGAAACGGTGATGAAGCGCCAGAAAACCTTCGGATATTCACTCGAAGACTTGCGTATTCTTATGGCTCCCATGGTTAATGGCGGAGAAGAAGCGTTAGGTTCGATGGGCAATGACGCGCCTATCGCGGTCCTATCCGACAAGTCGCGCAATCTGTTCGACTATTTCCATCAGCTATTCGCCCAGGTAACCAATCCTCCTATCGACAAGGATAGAGAAGAGATGGTCATGTCCCTTACTTCGTTTGTGGGAAAAGAAGACAATCTCCTGGATGAAACGGAAAAACATTGTCGCGTTATTGAATTGCCCCAACCCGTTTTGACCAATGATGATTTGGAACGATTACGTTGGGTGGACAAAAACCATTTTCAAGCCCGTACCATTCCCATTGTTTTTAAAGCCTCGACGGGTGAAAACCGTTTGCAGAATGCGTTGGAGAGAATCCGTCGCCAAGCCTCCGAAGCAGTGCAAGAAGGCTATAACGTTATTGTACTTTCTGACAAGCCCATCGATTCCGATCATGCCGCCATACCCTCTTTGCTGGCAGTGGCCGCCGTTCACCATCATCTCATTCGGGAAGGCACACGTTCTCAATGCGGCATTATCATTGAAACCGGTGAAGCCCGTGAAGTCCATCATTTCGCGCTACTTTTGGGTTATGGCGCCAGTGCCATCAACCCTTACCTTGCATTTGAGACCATCGAGGACATGCGCCGCCGTCGCCTACTCAAGGAAGGATTAACCTCGGAGAAGGCTCAGTATTTATTGATCAAATCGATCAACAAAGGTTTGCTCAAGGTTATTTCCAAAATGGGAATTTCCACAATTCAATCTTATATCGGAGCCCAAATATTTGAAGCAGTAGGATTAAGCTCTGATGTGGTGGACGAATATTTCACTGGAACGGTTTCACGTTTAAGTGGGATTGACTTGAACACGCTGGAAGAAGAGACTTTGCTTCGCCATCGTTTCGCCTACCCGGAATCTCCGGAGGAGGAGAGTGCTGAATTAGAATTGGGTGGTCAATACCAATGGCGTCTACGGGGAGAACGTCACCTTTTTAATCCGGATACTATCCATAAACTCCAGCATTCAACCAGAACCAACAATTATGGTGGCTACAAAGAATTTGCCAAGCTCATCGATGATCAATCCAAAAATCATTATACGCTTCGCGGTTTACTAGAATTCCAAGGCCTTGATCCAATTCCGCTTGAGTCTGTCGAATCGGTGGAATCTATTCTAAAGCGGTTTGCTAGCGGCGCCATGTCTTATGGTTCGATTAGCTGGGAAGCCCATACCACTATGGCCATCGCTATGAACCGCATAGGTGGCAGGAGCAATACCGGTGAAGGTGGGGAAGATGCCATCCGATTCAAGCCGATGGCAAATGGGGACAGCATGCGTTCCTCCATCAAGCAAGTGGCTTCGGGAAGATTTGGCGTGACCTCTAATTATTTAGTCAATGCCGATGAACTTCAGATCAAGATGGCTCAGGGTGCGAAACCCGGTGAAGGTGGACAATTGCCGGGTTGGAAGGTCGATAAGGCCATTGCCAAAACTCGTCATTCCACCGCAGGTGTGGGTCTGATTTCGCCGCCTCCACATCACGATATTTATTCGATCGAAGATCTGGCTCAGTTGATTTTTGATCTTAAGAACAGTAATGACCGAGCCCGTATCAGTGTCAAACTGGTTGCAGAAGTAGGCGTGGGAACCGTAGCTGCCGGGGTGGCTAAAGCTCATTCGGATGTGATTCTGATTTCTGGTCATGATGGGGGCACGGGTGCGTCTCCGTTGACTTCCATCAAACATGCCGGTTTGCCATGGGAGCTGGGATTGTCAGAAGCCCATCAGGTATTGATTAAAAATGGATTGCGGAGTCGTGTGGTTCTGCAAACTGATGGACAGCTTCGTACGGGGCGGGATATTGCTATTGCCACTTTACTAGGCGCGGAAGAATGGGGCGTGGCTACGGCCGGACTTGTGGTTTTAGGTTGCATCATGATGCGCAAGTGTCATTTGAACACTTGCCCCGTTGGCGTTGCCACCCAAGACCCGGACTTAAGAAAACTGTTCAGTGGCGAGGCCGATCATGTAGTCAATTTCTTCCGCTTTTTGGCGGAAGATTTACGGGAGCATATGGCGATGTTGGGATTTCGCACCATTAATGAAATGGTGGGTCGTGTGGATAAATTGGCGCCGCGTCGCGAAGTGAAACATTGGAAAGCGAAGCAATTGAATTTGAACAATCTACTTTACAATATGGCTGAAACCCACAAGGGTATTGGCACATTTTGTTGTGAAAGCCAAGAGCATGGTTTAGAAAAAGCCTTGGACTGGCAATTAATGGAAGTGGCTAAACCTGCTTTAGAAGCGGCGAAACCCGTAAAGGGTGAATTCAAAATTCGCAATGTGAACCGAACGGTTGGAACCATTCTTTCCTCAAATATTTCCCGTAAATACGGTGAAGACGGTTTGTTGGAAGACACCATACGGTTTAAGTTCAACGGCTCGGCGGGACAAAGCTTTTGTGCTTTCGGTGCCAAGGGTGTCACCTTCGAGTTGGAAGGTGAAGCGAATGACTACTTCTGCAAGGGCCTATCCGGCGCCAAAGTCATTCTTTATCCTCCGCGTCAATCCAAATTCTTGCCCCACGAAAATGTGATCATCGGTAACGTTTCATTTTATGGAGCAACGGGCGGAGAAGCTTATGTTCTAGGCATGGCGGGCGAACGATTCTGTGTGCGTAATTCCGGGGCTCGGGTTGTCGTAGAAAGCTGCGGTGATCATGGCGCCGAATATATGACGGGAGGTCGTGCTATTGTTTTGGGTGAAATTGGAAAGAATTTTGCCGCCGGGATGAGCGGCGGAATAGCTTATATCTGGGATCCCACCGGCAAGAATGCCACTCGTATTAATAAAGATATGGTGGATCTTGAAACGATTACCAGTGCGGAAGAGGCCATAGAATTGAAGGGCATGATTGAGAAGCATCTCGAATATACCAGAAGTCTGACGGCGAAGGAACTCCTCAACGACTGGAAAGCCAACGTTGGAAAATTCATTAAGGTGATGCCTCGTGATTATAAACGCGCCCTAGCCGACTTAGCCCTTGAAAATGCTGCGGGCCATGGTGCTCCGACAGTTGGTGTAGGGGCGCCGGGTGCATCTGGAGCGGTTGCCGATGATTTGATTTCGCCAGTTGCGAAAGGGAAGAATTAAAATGGGAAAGATTACGGGCTTTAAAGAAATCGATCGCAAAACACCGAAGTATTTGGCTCCGGAAGAACGCATCAAGAATCATGAAGAATTCACCTTGCAATTATCCAAAGAGGAAATAGAATCGCAAGGCGCGCGTTGCATGGATTGCGGCGTACCCTTTTGTCATAATGGATGCCCGCTTGGAAACATTATTCCTGATTTCAATGACCAAGTGTACAACGGCAAGTGGCAAGCGGCGCTGAAAAGCCTTCTTAGCACTAATAATTTTCCAGAATTCACCGGGCGTATTTGTCCCGCCCCTTGTGAATCTGCCTGCGTGCTTGGGATTAATAAACCTCCGGTGACCATTAAAAATATTGAAGTTTCCATCATTGATTACGCCTATGCTCAAGGTTGGATGAAGCCTCAGCCACCATCGGTTCGAAGTGAAAAAAGTGTGGCCGTTATCGGTTCCGGCCCAGCTGGTCTAGCCGCTGCGGACCAATTAAATAAAGCTGGACACCATGTAACGGTCTATGAACGTGCCGACAGAATCGGTGGATTGCTCCGATATGGTATTCCTGACTTCAAGCTCGATAAAAAGCATGTGGCGCGACGCATTGAGATCATGGCAAAAGAAGGCGTCAAATTTGTCACCAATGCAAACGTGGGCATGAATTTTCCCGTGGCTGACTTGAAGCAAAAATTCGACGCTATTGTCATTGCCGGCGGTTCGACCGCGCCGCGTGATTTACCCATTTTGGGACGAGACGCAAAAGGCGTCCACTTCGCTATGAACTTCCTAACCCAGAACAATAAGCGGGTTCAAGGGGACACCATTCCAGAATCCGAATCCATTATGGCAACGGGTAAACGTGTTGTGGTCATTGGCGGTGGCGACACCGGTTCAGATTGCGTGGGAACATCTATCCGTCATGGCGCCCTTTCGGTGACTCAGATTGAACTGCTTCCCAAGCCACCTCCCGGCCGTACCATCGATACAGCATGGCCTAATCATCCCGGGCCTAGAATGCTCAGTACCTCTTCCTCGCAGGCTGAGGGCTGTGTTCGCGATTGGTCGGTTCAGTCCAAGGAATTTGTGAAGGATGAAAATGGAAATCTCAAAGGAATTAATTGCGTTCGACTCGAATGGACCGGAGGCAAACCCACTGAAATTCCTGGTTCCGAGTTTTACATGCAAGCGGACCTCGTATTTTTAGCGATGGGATTTTTGTTTCCCAATCCAAAGGGTTTGCTCGAACAACTAGGCGTGGAAAAGGATGACCGTGGAAATGTGAAGACCGATGCCAAATACAAGACTTCGGTTGAAAGCGTTTATGCTGCCGGAGACATGCGTCGCGGCCAGTCTTTGGTGGTGTGGGCGATTTCGGAAGGCCGTGAATGCGCTCGTAATGTGGATGAATTCCTACAAGGCCATTCCTCCATGCTGTATGCCAAGAATCGGTCCCTAACGGAAATCACGGCTTAATAAATCATTGTGGCCTATGAGGCTGAGTCTTTTATCGCACAAGGCTTACAGGGGGATTGCGGTGTATCTCCAAAACGTTTTTTAAACAAAAAAAACTACAAAGGCGCAATTCTTAAAGCGTAAAAACCCCCAAGGATGCATCTCTACCCCAAAGGATTCGCATTTCTGGTGTTGAATTTATCTAGGCGGCTGTAACTGCCACTCCTAAAATAAGATTCAAAGCCTATGACCAGTCATTCCATTGCCCTCCGTGCAGCGGAGGAGATCAGCATCTTCTGCCCCGTGCATTTTTACTTGGGGAGTCGTCGCTTTGATGGTCTTCTCGACACCTTGGATTCACTTGGTGGAACCTTTTTCTTATTCACTGAAGATGAGCAACCTCATCAAGGAACACCGATACGAGAATCCTTCCAGATGGAAATGTGGGGAGAATTAGTTTTAGGTAGTAAGGAAAATGGATTCCAAATTCCGTGTCGAGTGCGAGGCGTTCGGTTGGATGAAGATGGCCTATATGCCTACATTGGACTCCACTTTGTGTTGGATTCAGATCAGGAACGTCGGCGTCTAAAAGAGTTTATCGCTTTACTGTGGTAGTGAATCGGGGTTTGCAGCCTGGATGGTCGTGGATACTTTCCGTCGCTTATTTCCCCAACCCAATAGCAACCCAATCCCCGTCAAAATCATAAACGCCAATTCCCCACCCACGAAGGAAAAGAGCTTACTGGCGGCTCCTGTGGTGAATCCATAGGAGTGCAATCCTACATTGAGCAGATTGACACCAAACCAAGCGAGGCTAACCACGATGGCTCCAAACACTGCTCCCAATGCCAGTCCCTGATCTTTAATTTTCCCCCATTGTTTCGCATGCAAAAGAATGATGCACCAAATGACGATGAGCAACGCTCCATTTTCTTTGGGGTCCCATCCCCAAAACCGTCCCCAACTTTGATCGGCCCAGATCCCT
Organism: Fibrobacteria bacterium; assembly: GCA_043750055.1. Taxonomy (GTDB): domain Bacteria; phylum Fibrobacterota; class Fibrobacteria; order UBA11236; family UBA11236; genus Chersky-265. Next base: position 7,570 of record JAYVCH010000152.1, on the reverse strand, counting down.
CCAAGTACAGTTCCAATAAAGGAAAAGAGGAGACCAAAACAGAGCGTGCCATAAACCATTTTACTGATTTCTTTGAGTCGTTCCGGCTTAGTTGCATCGCCTGGGATTAAGGCGCGAATGATCCAGACATGGCCTATGGCCCCGGCTAACAGACATGCGGAATATCCAATGGTGACGCAAACCACATGTGTAGATAACCAGAAGTTGCTGTTCAAAACCGCAACCAACATATGCATGGTATCGCCTTCAGCCGCGTAGCGGTTAGCAATGGAAAGCAGGATTACGCCGAGTAATGCCGCGCAGAGTAGTCCGATGCCCTTGCGATTGATGCGTTCAATAAATAACGCGGCGAGAATGGCAACGGCAGCCACAAAGGGGAAGGTTTCATATAAAGACGTGACGGGAGGCCGTTTCATAATCAGGATGCGGCTCACGATGCCGGCCAAGTGAATGGCAAAACCGGCCAAGAATAAATATAAGGATGCTTGGTACGCCCAACGTTTATGAAATAAGAAGAAGACAAAAACGAGAATCAGTGCAGACCAATAAGCGACTAGAGACCAAAAGAAGGGCTCGCCCTTTTGATACAGTATTTCTAGGGGGAAATTGGTTTGTGATAATTGTTCATAAGCGCGATTTTCCATGGATGCTAAAAAGCCGCTCACCCCTTTTTCAAAATCGGCTTGATTCGGGGAACGATAGGCGGAAACGGCTAAGGCCAAGTTTGTGAGTTCGCCGTGAAAGGCTTGAAGTTGATCTGGAACGGATAAGAGTTCCGCTGGACTTAGCCACCCTGGGCCTCCCGTCACGGCCGCTGGGGTGGGCAGGATTCGCAATGGCGAGGCATGCAAGGCTTGTGCGCTATAGTACATGGATTGGGAAAGCGATATGATCTCACGTTCCATCGGCGTCCGGTCGGCTTCGGTTCGAGATCCTATACCTTCTAGTACTTTGGCAATACTCTGGGCACTGGACATCAAATCCCAAAATGAAAATAGGGATTTGTCCGAGGCCAGTCCTAATTGCGTTTTTGTCTCCTGTAGGTGAACCGTATAAGCAGAGGTGGGCAAGGCATAAGAAAAGGATCGAGTCAGGTTGATGAATTCCACTAAGTTTGAGAAAATTCGCAGAATTTCTTTTTGCACTAAATCTCGTTTGTCGTCAGCAATGGCGTTAGCTTTTTGGGCCAAGTCTTCCAACTTGGGCAACGCTTTTTCGAGTTGACGAAAAGAATAGCGTCGGTTTTTTTCGGCAGGAATGCCCAAGGCTTCGGCAACTTCGGGGTTGTTGATGAGGAAAATTCGATACTCTCCACAAGATTCCGGGGTGAAAAGAATTTTTGCCATCACCTGCATGGCAGAGGATTTTTCATATGTGGTTCGACCCGAAAATTGCAGTAGCATATGTCGGGCATAGGTAATCATGGGCTTGAGTCGACCCTCATGCAAAACGGGTATCGATTCTAAGGCATCGACTTTTGCTAAAGAAGAAGGAGGATTGGGACCGACAGGAGGAAGTAGCGAAGGTGCTCCATTGCCCGTATGGGGATCATTGGAAATATCCGGATGACCATCGGGAAGAACCGCACCTGTGCCGGAGGTAGATGCGCCATTGTTCATTGAACCATCGCCGGATGCAGCGGTGCCTTCACTTGCAGAGCCACTGCCCCTTGCAGGGGCGCCAACGGATTTTTGGCTTGCCTCATAGAGAGAGTCAAATTTTTTGCTATCCATAGCACGGGATGGGATGCCGGTTGGATTTGTGGATTGACTTGGTGCGTCGGGAGTCTGAGCAAAGAGAGAGACGAAGGTTGAAAAGGTGACGGCAAAAGTTCGGAGCATCGAATTATTCATTTGGCCGTTTCCCTGCGGACGTAGGGGATGAGCTTGATTAGGAAATGCAACAGTAGGCCCGCGAAAACCACGAGGCTGGAAACATAAGGCATGACCCGACCGGGATTAGTGACCACAGCGAAAGTCGATTTTTCAGCCGCGCCTTGAGGCTGCGCATAGGATGCTTGAAAGAAGGTATAACCACCGTGACGTAAGGGATTGTTCATCCAAATTTTTACGGGCCGCGAATTATCATTCTCCTTTAAGTCGGCGTAACTTTCGAAACTACTAGGAATGTCTGTACCAGGATGCACATTCTTTATGAAGTCAGTCAGTTTGAGTGCGAAATTCATAGGATAATGTTTCAATCGCAACATCATATGGACTTGTTTTCCGTCTAAGGGAATAACCATGGCTTGATTTTCCTGGCCATAAAGAAGGATGTCCAAACTAGGCTTGTCTTTTTCCGTCAGGCTGAACATAATTCCGGGCGCATTTTGTGTGACTTCCTTTTCGGGTTTGCGCTGTTCCAACATACCAATACCCGAAGAGCTAATGTACTTGGGGCCACCGGTGGCTTTGGTTGTAAAGGCGTCGCAATTCTGATAATAGGTGACAACCTTGATTCGAGAATGATAGGGAAGGATGTCCAGATTCGAACCAGTTTGTAAATATGTATCGTCATAGGCGAAGACCTGATTGCTATCGCCGTTCTCTTCCCAGAAGGCTAATTCGTATTCATGATAGGCCGTGGTGTAATTTCCGGTTTCCCCTTCTGCTAAAGTCAGTTGTGATTCCACCGCTAAAATTTGAGTAATGAAGCCGCCGATGAGCAAGGTCATAATGCCGAGATGCACTACCCACAAACCAAATTTGGACCATTTCAAGGGAATGACAACGGCCATGGTCACCGCTAGTTGAATGGACATAACCCAAAGCACTAGGCTGGACGCGGGTAGGGGAAAAAATCCCCCAATGAGGACAATACCATAACCAAAGAATTTTAATTGTGCCTCATAGAGGCCATGCTCGGCTTGGTAAAGGGTTCCAAAGAAAATCAGGGCGAATAAAATGATCAATGACAAGAGAGTGATGGTTGGGTGGAGGATCAGCTTAGTGATGGGATGGAAACGGGCGCGCTGTCGCCATGATTTGGAACTAGGGGCGATGGTACTCATGCCTTAGGTCCCGATATAACCAGGGACTCGCAGAAGGCTTTAATTTGAGCTTTGACCTTAACCACCCTTTCGATTTCGCCCATGGCTTTAACGAAAACGGTGTAATCGGCAGTTTGAATGATAGCGCCGAAAATGGATTTACTTTGGGTCATGTCTCCAGACAGTTTTTCCGTGAAGTCCACGAATATGCCGTCTTGTTTGGTCTTTGTATTGAAATGTTTGGCTGACTTGATCATGTCGTCCATTTCTTCTGGCGAGGCTTTGAGGCCAATTTGTCCCATCCATCGGGTTAAATTGGCCTTCAGGCCGCCGGCGTCCCCGGCTAACTGAATCACCGAAACATCCACGGCCCGGGGATCCATTTCTCCCATATTCGCTAACTTTGGGTCGGGAACACTGAAGCTACCGATACGCATGGCATTGGCTGAATCTTTGATGGCCCAGGTTTCAGGTAACTTCCAGGTTACTTTGATATTCACTGGATTCGAATTCATCATGGGAGGCACTGAACCCCCAACCATTGGCCCGCCTGCACCCATCATTGAGGCGGGAGCCGCATTGGGTTTGAATGCCACTTCCGTGTAGGTCCTGGCTTTGGGCTCCTGGCATCCGGAGATAAAAAGGCCTAGGGAAACGGCCAAGGTGCTACCTAGCCACAGGGATAACCAAGATGAAGATGGCTTTGGGAACGACCATTCCCCTTGGGGAGTTAGAGTCTCTGAAAAGGGCTTAGATTCAGCCAAATCATTAAATCGGAAGGAAAAGTGAAACCACTGCATGTCCCCAAAGGTACAAAATTGGACTTGTCCATTCCTAACGATGTTTCCGGGCCCTCAAGGCCATGGCCATTAATGGATTGTGGATAAAATAGGGACAAAATCTTTTTTCCCCCTGACTTAAGCCCTCTTTGGGAGCCCATGGGCTAAACCGTTCTCTTTTCTTTATATGTGAATAATGTTGAAAAGAAATCCCTTATCTGTAGCTCAGTTTTAAGTAAAATAGATGTCTTCCTCGGCTCTCAAAACAGGACAGATTCACTGTCCCCAGTTAAGTCCATGTTTTTGCCTTACATACAATATCTTGTGGTCAATCCAGAAAAATGATCAATATTTTGTTGCTAGAGGCTTTTAAATACACTATCCTTTGCAACATCGACAAGTTTTCAGAATTCGGTTGGATGCCAACATTTCCTGTATCTTATTAAGGGAGTAATGAGAGCAAAAACCGACCATGACAAAATGGCATTTGGGGACGGACGGAACTCGGGGAAATTAGGAAGCAAGGAGAAGAGTTAGATGAGCATGAGCACAACGCTGGTTGAAAAGGATTCGGCGCGTAACACGGATGAGACTGGGGCGAAGAGAATAAATCTGGATACCACAAAATATATGGTGGAGCGACGGAATGGTTCGGTCGTTAATTTCAAAGGCGATAAAATCGTCATCGCCATCAGCAAAGCGTTCTTGGCCCAAGAGGGTTTGGAAAAGCCCACGGCCCGTATCCAAGAAGAAATTCATAACATAGCCGAACTCGTTTTTACCTCCTTGGTGAAACGCCGCCCCAATGGCGGAACCTGGCATATTGAAGATATCCAGGACCAAGTTGAATTGGCGCTCATGCGCGTGGGCCGACCCGAAGTGGCTAAGCGTTATGTTCTTTATCGCGAAGAGCGTGCGCGCCTTCGCGAAGGTAAGCAAACCGGCGCCCATCCTATCACTCCTGTCACACCCGCTATTGAATACACGGTCACTGATGCGCAAGGAAATGTACATCCGCTGAACAAGGATCGCCTCATTACCGTGATCAAGGAAGCGTGTCAGGGTTACACCGATATCGTACCCGAAGAGCGTATTCTCAAAGAAGCGTTGGCCAATTTGTACCCCGGTATCCCAGAAAAAGATGTAAGCAAAGCTATGGTCATGGTTGCTTGCACCCACATTGAAGAAGATCCCGCTTGGAGCTTTGTCACTGCTCGAATTCTCATGGACGATATTCGTGACGAGGTACTGGGAGAGCGATTGACTCAAACACAAATGACCATGCGTTATCCTTCTGCATTTGAAGAGTATGTGCAGCTTGCCGTCAGTGAAGAGTTGCTCGATAAACGCATGATGGAATATGATCTTCCCCGCTTAGGCAAGGCTATTAAGCCCGATCGGGATTTGGGAATAACCTATTTAGGACTTCGCACCCTGCTCGATCGATATTTTGTCCATCTAGAAGCGGGACGTACCATCGAGTTGCTACAAATTTTCTGGATGCGCGTGGCTATGGGCTTGGCACTCAATGAAGTGGACCGTGAAACTCGAGCCATTGAGTTCTACGATGTGCTTTCCTCCTATCGCTTCACCAGTTCGACACCCACCCTGTTCAACTCCGGCACCATGCATTCACAAATGTCCTCATGTTACTTAACCACGGTGCAAGATGACTTGGGCGGCATTTTCAATGCCATCAAGGATGATGCGCTCTTGTCCAAATTCGCTGGTGGGCTTGGAAACGATTGGACCAATGTTCGCGCCTTAGGCTCGCATATCAAGGGCACCAATGGCAAAAGTCAAGGCGTGATTCCTTTCCTGAAGGTGGCCAATGATACCGCCGTGGCGGTGAATCAAGGCGGCCGTCGCAAAGGGGCCATGTGCGCGTATTTGGAAACGTGGCATTTGGATATCGAAGAGTTCCTGGAACTTCGAAAAAATACCGGGGATGATCGTCGTCGCACCCATGACATGAATTCCGCAAACTGGATTCCGGATTTATTCATGAAGCGTGTCAACGCCGATGCGGAATGGACCTTGTTCAGTCCCAATGAGGTTTCAGATTTGCATGATCTCTATGGGCAGGCCTTTGATAAGAAATACAAGTTCTATGAAGAGGAAGCGCGCAACGGTCGCATCAAGACCTTTAAGAAACTCAGCGCCGTGGCCCTGTGGCGCAAAATGTTGACCATGGTCTTTGAAACCGGGCATCCCTGGATGACATTCAAGGATCCGTCCAATATCCGTTCGCCCCAGCGCCATGTGGGCGTGGTTCACAGCTCCAATCTATGCACTGAAATTTTGCTCAATACCAGTGAAACGGAAATCGCGGTTTGTAACCTTGGTTCCGTCAATTTGCTCAATCATATTCGTAACGGTAAACTCGATGAAGCGATGATGGAAGAAACCGTCACCATCGCCATGCGCATGCTCGACAATGTCATCGACTTGAACTACTACCCCGTGGTACAAGCGCGAAATTCCAACTTACGACATCGTCCTGTGGGACTTGGATTAATGGGTTTCCAAGACGCGCTATACGAAGTGGGCATTGCCTATTCTTCCGACGCTGCCGTGGAATTCTCTGACAAGTCTATGGAAATCATCTCGTATTATTCCATCTTGGCTTCTTCCAAATTGGCTAAGGAGCGGGGGACATATCCTTCCTACCATGGTTCTTCTTGGTCGAAGGGATTGCTCCCTATTGATACCGTCGAAATCATGGCGGCAGAACGGGGCGAAGCCATTGGGATGGATAATAAATGCAGCAAGGACTGGGGACCGGTTCGGGAGCATATTAAAACCTGGGGCATGCGCAATTCCAACTGCATGGCCATCGCACCCACGGCGACGATTTCAAATATCATCGGTGTTTCCCAGTCTATCGAACCCACATATAAGAATCTCTATGTAAAGAGCAATCTTTCCGGTGAGTTCACCATCATCAACACTTACCTCGTTGAGAAACTCAAAAAGTTGGGGTTGTGGGATCAATCCATGACCGACGATATCAAATATTTTGACGGAGAATTAGCCGAAATCAAACGCATTCCCGATGAGGTTAAGAAAATCTTCTTGACCGCTTTCGATATCGAACCCAAGTGGCTTATCGCCTGCGCCATGAAGCGCCAAAAATGGATCGACATGGGACAGTCACTGAATTTGTACATGGCCCAGCCCAGTGGAAAAAAGCTGGACACGATGTATAAATTGGCTTGGCAATCCGGTCTCAAAACCACGTACTATCTGCGATCCTTGGGCGCCACGAACGCGGAAAAATCCACCTTAGATAAAACCCGCGGCGTCAATTCCGTTTCTCCCGGGGATTCGACCGAAATGAATGGAACGGTCCCAGGCGGTAAAAGTGCCGAAGATCGGTTGGCGGAAAAAGCGTTCAAACCAAGCATTGTCAAGGAGTCACGCGATGTGGCAGCGACGACCTCGCTCTCGATGACCTCGACTACGGTCACGGTGAATTCTGTGGCCACAGGAATGGTCACACCGAGGTCCATGCATGCTGAAATAGACCTGGATCTCGAGGCCTCAAAAATGGCCTGTTCAATACTAAATGGTGAGGAGTGCGAAGCATGTCAATAAATTGGGACAATGAAAAAAATGAATCGGCAAGTGTGGCTCTTGCTACACCCATGTCTGGAACTCCTATTATCAAGCCTGCAGCCCCAGGCGCGCCGGCATCCAAAATTATTATTCCCGGCCAAGTGGAACCGCCACGGCTCGCTACCTTGATGGGCGAGTCCACGGCCCGCGTACGAGTCGATGAGAAACGCATTATCAATTGCCG
>JAYVCH010000151.1:0-4407 GCA_043750055.1 Fibrobacteria bacterium | reverse complement strand
GATCGGTTTCCTTCCCCGACAGTGAGCTCATTCAATATCACCCATTTGGTCTTGACATTGGGGTAGTCCACGGAGTACCGGCTCCAGGAGAATGGCTTACCTTCCAAAAACCCCATGACCACTTTGCCCCCTTTTGCCAAATTAGCCGCCGAGGGATCTTGAAAATCACCTTCACCAGCTAAGCCCTGCGATACAAAACCCAAACTTGCGCCAGGGCAAGAATCGCCGGCTTCCTCGCATCCAATCACCCCTACGAATTTCGGGAAATCGGCTTTAGCGACCTTCATCGTAAAAGTGGGTGAGGCCACGGCCATCAAAATGCACCCAGTATTTATCCATTTTGTTCCAAATCCAAACATTACAAACCTCCGTAACCCATTTTCAAACAAAGCTGAACTAGACTTAAAAATTACTTTAAGTTTTCCTTCAGGTCCCTAATTCTTTTGATATCCATCCTTGCGTAAAGCCCTTGCCCCTGCCTATGATTGTTGGGCCGGGAGTTTTCCGCGGCTTGGGTTGGATCGGATTTGACAGCATGGCCACTTGCGCGCACCGAATTCTTTTCCTCATTTTGACTAGCGCCACGCTGTACTTTGTTGTTGCTGCTCCTGCGACACCTTTTGACTTCAATCGTGTTCATGGATTTTATCGCAATGGGGATTTTGAAAAAGTCATTCATGACTTGGAAGGATTTGTAAAATCACGGCGTAAATGCACTCAAGCAGAAAGTATTTTTGTTGAAAAGCATTTGGCAGTCGTTTATGCCGCCAATCCTGCGACTCGGGAATTAGGCAGATACCATATGCATCGACTGTTAGACTTAGCTCCCAACTCCGAATTGATTGAAATGTTCGTAGGCGAAGAGGTAGATGGCGTTTTTGAAAAAGTACGGAAAGAATTTGATTTGGGTAAAACCTCCTCGCCCCGAATCACATCCTCTCCACTAAAATATATACCGTCACGAATATCTCAAAAACCAACCCCTGTGGTTGCACCCCCATTAGAACCTGTCCCGCAATTACCGCTGGAACCTTTACCCAGTGAATCGGTTGTTGAATCGGATACTTCCACTGAGCTGCCGTGGAAAAATACCGGAGTTTTGATCGGTAGTGGAGCGGCTTTGGCATTGATGGCCTTAACTCTTTACTACTCTGATCTTCCCAAATCCAATCCGAGCAAAACATATGTGGTACCCGCCACGTTATCCCATTAACGGCCCGTTGTCCATATCGAGCGCTGTTTTAGCATTCGTTTTTTCGGCTTGTTCCTTGAATGATGCGCCTGGCGGTGGAAATTATTTACAAATTCAAGGCAGTGTTGATCTCATGTCTTACAGTCGAGTTCTCATTACGGTTGGCGATACCTTGGGTCATGGCTTGGATACGGTTTATAATGATTCTTTGTCTTCTCTTTCTCGACTCAACCATCTCTCCGCGGATAAATATACCGGTGGAGCAGCTCGAATCCAGATTCAGGGATTTCAAGGTGCTAATTTGGCCTATAATGAAACCCGAATTTACGATGGACGCACTCAGAAAGTCATCGCATTGGATATTTCCAAACCTGAGCCTGGCGCTTTGGTGGTTGCTTCAATTCCAACTTCTGAATCGTTAACTTATTCCCCCGCCTTCACCACTTTTCCCAGCGACACCCTGCTCTCGATTCGTGATTCTCTTACGTTTGAAGCCGAGGCTTTTGACCGAGATGGTGATTTGGCTTCTTATGCCTGGTACTGTTCGGATAAAGTCGCTCGTGCCGATTCCGGTACCTTGAGTGGCTATCGCCAGAAAATTCATTTTGGGAAGAAATTTAACGAGGTTGGATCCTTCGCATGTTCGCTTCATCTTTGGGACGATAAAGGAAAATTTTCCCAAGCAACTGATTCTATTCGTATTATTCTGGACCCTCCCACAGCAGATGCTGGAAATGATACAACTGTAAATGTGGGAAACCTTATTAACCTTCATGCCCGTGGATGGGATGGGATTGGGCCTATTGTTTCTCGGTCCTGGAAAATCGGTGATAAGGATTTTATTTCCATCAAACAACAGGAAACACAGATTTCCGCCCCCCTTATTCCCGGTGGCCTCATCTGTATTCTAAAGGTGACCGATTCTGACAGTCTCTCTGCCTTTGATACCTTGATGGTATCTGTCCTTAAACTCCCTTAAAAACCCTTAAAAAATTGGGTTACCGACCCCGTCGATTTTTACTCTAATGCTACGAGCATAGGGCAGCGTCAGTAAGATTTATTAGCAGCTTCTGTTAGATTTATTAGATTTTCCGGGATCTGAACACCTTTTCATTATGGAATATCCGATGCAAAAAATCATCTCGGTTCTTGGCAAATCCTTGGCCTTATGCTTCGGCTTGGTTCTTTCTTCTTTGGCGGCCACCGCACCCACTTCTAAAAGTGGAGCAACCATTCCCCAAGGAAAGGAGTCGACTCCATTAAATCAAAAGGATATTCATACGGCTTACAATGAAGGGGACTTCGATAAGGTGGTGACCTTGATCGAATCATTTACTAAGTCAAACAAAACCTATTCGCGCGCAGATAGCATTTTTGTCGCTAAACACCTCGCTGTTGTGTACTCCGCGAATCCTCAGACGCGGGAAAAGGGAAAGTATTTCATGTACCGACTTTTGGAGATGATGCCATCCGCCGAACTCGTTGACATGTTCGTTAGTGATGAAATCGATAGAATCTTTGACAAGGTTCGAAGAGAATTTTTGACCCGCCAAAAAGGATTCGGTGTGGACAGCTCACAAATTTCCATGCCGGAAAACCGAGGCAATGCAACGACGCCGGCCGCAACGACCCAGTCGGCAGCGACTCAGTCTACACCTGCCAAAACCACATCCACCCCCGCGGGTGACTCCAACCCAATATGGAAACGCAATGCGTTTTGGATAGCCAGCGGTGCAGGGGTAGCCGTAGCCGGAGCCGCAGCCCTATTCATTTATTATCAGGACGACCCTGTCCCAGGAAAAAGCATTTCGATTCCCTCGAAAACGACAGCTTCTAAATAGAATACCAAGAACTGAGACTATATGAAACAGATTATGAAATTTAAGCGGGAATTAGGCTTGCGACGGTCCTGGATATTAATAGGTCTTGTGACTATGCTCACATTTTTGGCTTGTCATTTGAGCCCCAATAGCAGCAAAGATACTTTCGATATTGCCGGTGACTCCATTTGGACCTCCTGCGATAGCGTTACCGTATTACTCTTGGATGATTCCGGAAAAACTCTGGCCACCCTTTTCAACGATACCCTTCGTTCTTTGAATGAACTCAAACAACTTTCAGCGGAAAAGTATCAAGGAGGTAAGGGAAAAATTTACATCTCCGGTCGAAAAGGTGGTAAATCCTGTTTCGAAGAATCCCGATCTTTTGATGGGACCGGGGGCAAGGTTGTTGTAGATACAATGTTATCCCCCGTTGCCTCGATTCTTTCCGTTGAAGTCACTCCACATACCAAATCCATTTTCACCGATGATAGCACGGTCAGTTTATCCGCTTCCATTAGGCCTTCCTATGCGGAACAATCTTTTATGTGGTCGATTGATAATGACAGCATGGCAACCCTGCTTTTCCCCAATGGACCCGGTTCAGGAAAAATCAAGGTCAAGCTCCTCCGGGCCGGGACCGCTAGAATTCGAGCCCGTTCCGCTAAAGATTCCAGCAAAATGGATATCATGACTTTGACTATTCAAGCCTCGGTCGATGCTCGCGTCTCTCTACTTCCAGATTCGATTCTCCTCTATGTAGGCGGCCCTTCTGACTCTTTGAAATCGAAAGTTTTGCCCGAAGGTTCCGACCAAGGTTTGGACTGGAGTTCGTCCAACCCGAAAACCGTAGAGGTGGATAATCATGGAAGAATCACTCCCAAGGGTGAAGGCGATGCCTACATTACGGCTCGCTCGAAATCGTTGGGAGTCTCCGATTCCACTTATGTTTTGGTGAAACGCGATCTTCCCACATTGACCGTGACTTCCCGTTCCGGAGCAGCAGTAAATATTCCGATTGGATTTGTTGCCAAGGCTACTCAAGAGTTCGGCAGTATTGTTCTGTATGGCTGGGATTTGGATGGCAATGGAGAATGGGATGATTCATTAACAGGTCCTTGGACCGGTAATAGTGTAATACTACCCGCAGTCTTTAGAAAGTATGCCAAAGAAGGAAGTGTTATCGCCAAGTTCATGATTCGTGATGGCGAAGGCAATGTAGCCTTTGCTCAGGTAGCCTTGGAAATTGGCAATCAGGCGCCAGAAATTTTGAAAATCAGCGCGGACACGACCATATCCATCAAGGATTCGATTTCCTTAATTGCTAAGGTGAAGGATTTCGAGGGCAAGGTCGCCGGTTGTGCCTGGGATTATGAAGGTGATGGTAAGTTTGAC
>JAYVCH010000150.1:0-17309 GCA_043750055.1 Fibrobacteria bacterium | reverse complement strand
ACACGGATAATGGTGCAGCATTTCGTTCACGGCATTTGGCCTTGGTCGCGGCAAAACTTGGGGTACACCTGCCCCATACACCCGCGTACCGGCCCCAGGGACGCGGAAAAGTCGAACGTTTCTTTAGAACCGTACGCGACCAATGCTTGTCTGTATTTAAATCCGAAGCCTTCGAGTCCTTGCAGCTTGCCTTTAAGGATTGGCTCGAAGCCTATCATCATCGCATCCACGATAGCCTAGGCTGCTCACCACTTGATAAACGCTTGGCGACTCCCAGGGTAACCAGGACATTACCTGATATTGCGCAAATCGATTTGTTCTTTGGCATGGAGGAGCGCAGAAAGATCCAGCGTAATGGAACCTTGCACTTATTGGGTCAAGTCTTTGACATCAAGAATGCTTTACCCGGTACCCTAGTCGATGTCACTTATTTGCCATGGGACTTGTCGGTTATACATGTCGGTCCAGACAAAATACCGGCCAAGCCCATCGACTATTCCACAAATGCAAGACGCCATGAACACAACCCCATCAGGGGGAAGGAAATAATAGTATGACCACAACCATGACCACGACAACACCCACCGTATGCGCCCACTTCGGCATTAGGTACAGTCCCTTTACTGACACGTTCCCTATATCGGACCCCTTTACCACCAAGGGTGAAATGCACTTGTTGGAACGCATGCTACTGCTACTTGGGCAGGGAAAAAGCTTTTCGCTGACTGGCGATCCCGGAAGTGGAAAATCTATGCTCATCAAGACTCTCATTGCCCTCCTTGAGCAAAAATCTTTTCGCCATGTCTTAATACCTTACAGCGGGCTTAAGCAAAATCCGTTGCTGCGCGAGATATGCGAGAAGCTCGCTATTGATACTTCGGGCAGAAGCTCACTGCTTGGACGGTTGCACAAAGCCTTTTCCCGTAAGGAAGACGGCCTCTATACCGTGATCATTCTGGACGAGGCTCATGCCTTGCCAGGCGAGGCACTTCTTGAAATATTCAGCTTAACGCAAGATCCAGCGCATCGTACTGCGGCGGCATCGGTCATTCTATGTGGTCATCCTGTACTTGAAAAAACGTTGGCGCTGGATATTCATTCGGCAATCAAAACGCGCATTGCCGCTCGGCTTTACCTTAAGCCATTGCAAGAAGAAGAGGTGTCGGATTTTATCCGGTATCGCCTGAAGGCCGTAAAAGCTAGCCCAGACTTGTTCACGAAGGAGGCTATTAAACTCATTGAGCTAGATTCAAAAGGCAATCGAAGGGTGATTATGAACTTGGCAGGTAATTGTATGGACTTGGCTGTCATGCGGCAGGAAAAGGTCATCACCGATGAGTTGGCTAGGGAGGTTTGCGACCAGGCGTAGACGGATAAAATCTCAAGATGGTAACCCAGGGGCCTCTTCCACTTTCGGAAGGGGCTTTTTTATTATGCAAGAGAGGCGGACCGGGAAAACGATGGAATCAACAGGTAAAATATCGTGGGATTTTTACGCTGGCAGAGCGTGCGACCTAACAGTAAGCTTTCCACCCAGGCCGAATAGGCCTTTGCCTTCGAGCTGGTTGTAGACAAAGCCGTTGCAGATATCGGCGACTGTAATGTCGGTGCGGAGAGTTGTTTTCACTTTTTCTTTCTCGTTGAACGGCGGTGACGGATGAGGAGCCTAGCGTAGGTCGATCTTAAAGTACGCCCAACTAGAATCGCGCCCCTGCGGTTCAGGTCGCCTGCGTTCGGCGAATCCGCTAAAGTGTATTCTCTTGTTTTCAGCCCGGAGTTGTTGTCTCGATCCGTAATCCCCAGAATCTCGAACTGATCCGGGTTGTACTTGTCAAGGAAAGTGATGGGAACACCCATGACGCCATTGTAGTCACTGGGAATCGCGTCAGTGAACGGCACTTCTATGGCATCGTAGTTGTCGTATTGGTCGTATGACTTCTTGCCTTTGATTTCCTTATGCTTGCTGAAGCGTAGGTTGTCCGCTAGAGTCATACCCACCAGAGGGTCGTGGCGTCGACGATGATCGAGGTTAGTGAACCAACCGACGTTTCTGAACTTCACCAGTCCGCTGCTCTTGTCATACACGCCGTTGGCGAACTCCCGCGCCCTATCTGCGGGAATACTGAAATATGCATTTCCTTTGGCAAAGCCCGCGCCAACCCACAGCTTGTTCTCCTTGATGAGCGGGAAGATCTCCTTGTAGGTGATCGCGTTCTTGCTCCCGATGATAAGGAACTTCTTGCCGTACTCCACTAGTTGGGCAACATACTCGCGGAACAGGGAGAAGGGGGGATTGGTGACAACGATGTCCGCCTCTTTGAGGAATGCGACACACTCAGGGCTACGGAAATCGCCGCCTGGAAATGTGTCGTTGCCCTTTAACGCGATCCTGGCCGCCTTGTTTCGCTTGAGGAATAGTTCGACGTCGGTCACGTTCGCAGCACCGTCTCCATCTTCGTCTTTCACATGGTCAAGGATTACGGCGAGAGCTTTCGGCTTCTGGCGCTTTCCATTACCCTCGTTGTATTCCGGAAACAAGGTGGTTTGGCCAGCGATGGGGGAGCCGTCGTAACTGGTAGTGATAAACTTTTTGAGGCCAAGTTTGTTGAAGTTGGCTGCGAAGTATTTGAAGAAGTTGCTTTCGAAAGGGTCGTCACAGTTGCAGTAAACAACCTTTCCGTTAAAGGTGTCGGGGTCATACTCGATATAGGCCTCGACCTCTTTCTGGATGTCGGCGTACTGGGTGTAGAACTCATCCTGCTTGGCCGCCTTTGCGGCGCTCAGATTCCGATTAATTGGTTCGCTTCCCACTTTTGCCGAAGCGGCCTTCAAATGACTGGACTTTCCAAGCCCTTTAAGTGTTTGGTCTCGAGATTGATTCTTCGCCATTGAATTAATGCGCTCCAGTTAGAAATGGCCTAACTAAGCATAGGCTAATCCGCGTAAAAACGTAAAACTTTTAGAAAGTGTCGTCTAATCATACCCATAACATGCATCTTGGATTTTATCTTCCAGGCGCGCGTTTTTCTTGTTCTTGGGGCGGGTTTTGAAATTCTTTGCTTTCTCTTGTGTGGGGGCATTGCATATAACTTTGGATAATACGTTATTAAGTCGCGAAAAAAGAGCACGTTCGAATTTGGGAGGCATAAATGGAAGCTTTTACCTATTCTAACGCTAGACAAAATCTTGCGAGACTTCTTGATCTAGCATTGAAACGAGGAGAGGTTAGAATTCGACGGCGAGATGGAACAAGCTTTATTATCAAACCAGAAAATCGAAGGTCGGCCAAATCTCCATTTGATGTAAAAGGAGTTGATAAAAAAGGAATCGGTGTCGGTGAAATTCTTAAGGCGATCAAGGATAGTCGAAAGGAATCAATAGATTATCGGAATAAATCTTCGCTGTTCAGCCCCTGCAAGATTAAATCACCTACCCAAATTGAAAGGGAATCGGACGCGCTATCGGTGGTTACCGAGGGCATGAATTGAATTCTATCAATCTTAGGATTCATTTTATTCCATTTTGAATTTGCGTCCAGAGTAGAATTCCATGGCTTTAGAGAATCGGCATTAATAGTAAAAGTTGCCCATTGATTTGTTACTGAAATAGTTTTTTCAAATCCTTGCAAATTGAGATCGGAAGGATTTCCAAATTTGGGATTTATACTAGGCATAGATGGCACAGGCGTTACCGTGGGAGAAACTGAAAATAAGATATTGATCTCGCGATTTTTTTCGGCCCTGGCCTTGAATTGAAAAGCCGTCATTTTTGCAAGATTATAATAGGTGCTATGTCCCATTATTCTTGGCCCAAAAGAAATGCCAAAGCCCCCATAATAGATCTTAAAATCCTTTTTAATAATGGCATCGAATTGTAGAGCGAATTTGCTTGAAGTATTAATATCGGGAAGGAATGAAAGCTTAACCACGCTATTTCCACCGAGATCTCGATCTGAAAATGGATACCAATTTCCGGACCCAGTAAGCGCGGAAATCGTCGTTGCCCTGATATCAGAATTGGAAAAATCGTCAAGTACTAAGCGACCTGGTGAAACCAAAAGGCTCTCATTAGCTATTGGGGCAAGTTCAGGATGAATAGTTTTAGCAAAAGACAAAACGGTATCTTGTAAATTCTTGACGCTTAGGAAAACATTCAAAGGAATATTTGGAATATTTTCAAGATAAAATTGACCGGTCATAGAATCGATTTTAGAATGATAATCGCTACCGGCAATCGCTAAGGATTTTACAAGACCTGTTTTAGAATAGGCAAAACCAGACAGGGTAGTAAAGGCTGCTAGCTTGGCTGTATCCAAAATATTTTCAGAAGGAAGAATGGAATCGCAATGCAAGTTTCGCAAAATTTGTCCTGAATTCAATCCATCGATTTGGATACTATAATTACAATAGTATTTGGATTTTAAATAAAACCTTCCCGCTGAATCGGTTTTTAAACTATCGACCTTACCGAAATTACCATGAGATGCGCTTCTAGCCCAAAGATTTTGATCCAGAATTAGTACTCGAGCATTGCTCGCGGGCATTCCACTTGGAAGCATTGCCACTACAGTATTTCCATTCGTGGTTTCAACACCGGCTATTCCCGAATGCGAACAAAATTGCATAGGAATAGTCACGATAATTACAATAATAATTTCAACAATATATTTCACAAAAAATTTCATGATATCTTCGCTCGAACTGAAGAGTCCATGGAGAGAGGAAATATTTGAAAATTCATTTGATATACTAGGCTAGGATTTTTTTCTAAACTCGCTAATTCTAGCAGCTCTTTTCTCATGCTTTGAATTCGCTCACGAACGGTATCAAAGGTACCTCTAGAAAGGCTAACCGTTACAGTAGAAATATCGCGATCCTCCTTGGAAATATTTTCTATCGCTTCGATTCCCATGCCAATAAGTTTTTTTTGATATTCGCTAATCGCCTTGGACATCCAACTTTCTCCCGTTGAAAGTGAGGCATCTTTCACCTGATATTTGCCACCAGGCTCTATACTCACAAAGCCCAATCGTTCTAATAACTTGACTGCATTTTTTGCTTCAATTGCGGAAATGGAAGGACGGAGTTTTCGGCCTAATTCTCGAAAATCCCCTTTAAAATTATGACAGCGCATCACTTCATAAATCGCTGTATAAAACCAATGATTAAAAAACTCATATTGATCTGATTCAATTTTTTTGATATGCGGCATGCGCAGGGAAATCAACCTTTGATAATAGATTTGCACCTCAGAAGATTTTTTTGCGCGGTTATAAGAAATTAATACTTCGAGATATTCTTTTTCTTTAGAATTTAGATTCAAGAATTCAATAAATCGTGAATTGGATTTTTGGCTCAAATGAACCTGTTCCTGAAAAAGCTTAACTAGAAAACTTGCGTCGAGCCCGACCTTATTTCCAAGGTAACGATAGGAGATAAAAGTATTGGTAGATTTTTTTTCGTGATACCAATCACTCAAGTACTTCCTATAATCGAGATAGGCGAATATGTCGAGGTGCATTTTACCTTTTCCTAAGTTTTGTGGATATTAAAATCCACGTTATTTACAGCAAAATCGGATTATTAGTAGAAATTATCCATATTATCCATATATTTATCTGAGTTTTGACCCTGCAATGCGACTTGGGACTAAAACTAAAAATAGGAGACAAACATGCGTATTGGTATTGTTGTAATTTTAGCACCGGTCCTGCTGGGTTTTCAAATAACGGTATGTGCTGAAGTGCGCGATAACAGAATCGGTATCAACGTCGGCAGCCCGGCGGTGGATTATTCTCCCGACAAGATATTCGCCGATGCCATGCGTTCGCACAGATCATGGGAAAGGATTGATGGTACAACTCCGGGAGTCGAACCTCCCCTCGATGCCAACTTCTGGCCCACGACCGATGCTAGGTGTTTGGTTTGGCATGGACTGAACACCGGGAACAACAACGGCACCTATCGCCTGTCGTTTACCGGCACTGCCGATGTGAGCCCCTTCCTCGCAGTAGCGAGCATCGCGAATAAAAAATATGACGCTGCAACCAACAAGACGACCGCGGATTTGGTAATTACTGATAAAGAAAACCCGGTCCTCTTTCTAAATTTCACCAACACCAGCGGCGGCGTAAAAAATATTAAGCTCATGAGGCCACTGACCCCCGGCAGCGCGCAGTCGTACCCGGATGACCGTGTATTCACCGATCAGTATTTAAATGATCTAACACCCTTTAAATGTATCCGGTATGTTGATTGGGGCGTCATCCAGGCGTCGGGGGATTCTCTCTGGAGCGACCGCACCAAATGGTCCGATGCACGCCAGGCTCCGCCCATACCCGCAGGGAAAGACTATCCCACCGGCCGGGGCCCAGCATGGGAATCCGTCATAATGATGGCCAATACCTCCGGTAAAGATGCCTGGATCTGCCTTCCTCATATGGCAACGGACGATTATATCCGCAATCTGGCCAAGCTTTTCAGGGATGGCAACGAGTACACAAAACCGCTTCGTCCGGATCTAAATCTTTACATAGAGTATTCGAATGAAATATGGAATTTCGGCTTTCCGTTTGCCGTACAGACCACCTGGGCCCGCTTGCAGGCGCTGGCGGTCGGTTATCCGCTTAATTTTGATGGTGAACCGGACAATGGCGGTTTCGCGCGTTACAAGGCGATGCGTACGGTGCAGATAAGCATGATTTTCCGCGAGGTGTTTGGCGATGCACAGATGATGACACGAATTCGGCCGGTACTGTGCTGGCAAAAGGGCTGGATTGACGTGATCAACAAGACCATTTCTTTTATCGACCGTTTCTATAACAAACGAGATTCGCGATCGAACTGGAAGGACCCGCACCCCGTCAATTATTACATCTACGGTGGAAGTTCAAGTGGCTACTGGTATACAGACTCTGGAAAGGGTCTGACTGCGGACAACATCTGGACCAACGGCACATGGGATGCATCGAAGTTCTACGACGCATGCGCCAACGAACTCGCCTGGGCCAAAGCGTATGGTCTAGTCTACATGGCCTACGAAGGCGATAATCACCCGGCATATAACGGCGATGAAACTATTGTCAAGCAGATCCACTGGGATCCGCGCATGAAAGAATCGACGCTTGAACACTTAAAAGTATGGAACCGTCTCGATGGCGATCTTTTCAATTTCCTGGTGCTGCACAATTACGGGCTGACTGACTGGGGTGTGCTCAACGTTGTTGAGCCTCAAAAGTCGCCGCAGTGGCAAGCCATACAAGAATTTAACGCTGCAAAACCTGTTGCCGTTGACATCGGTACCACGGTACCCTTCTCACGGCCGGGTGGATCATTTGATACCTGGTCGTATGAAGCCAGACAGGCAAATGGCACCGGAGCCATCAAGCTGGCTAGTGATGGATTGGGATACGCAACAAGCTACCTGTTCAATTCTGCCCGGGACACATCATGCAAGATACTGGTTCAATACCGTGCAGAAGGATCTGCCGAGCTCGATGTTGAATATGATGGGAACAAGATCGGTACATTCAAACAGACAGTGTTGTCCACAACACCGGGTATGGCAATAGAGTGCAAAGGAAATAAGGCTCATAGCATCCGCCTGGTTGCCCGCAACGGTGCGGTGAACATTGTGTCGATCGAAGTACAAGGAAATGGGCCCTACACCACCAATGTTTTTGCGAACACCAACCGGCAGGTGTCACCGCAATTGCAGATCAGTCCCAATCGTGCGGCATCGGTTCTTACTGTCTCCCTTTCAACGCCGGACAGGTGGGATTGTTTCATTGTTGACACGAAGGGAAAGTTGGTTGAGAAAAAGAGCGAAGTGCGTGGCTCGCAGCACTTTGATGTCGCTAAATACCCCAAAGGTATATATCTGGTTACAGCGCGGACAGCCACAACGACAATGGTTCAAAAGTTCGTCAAATAGTCCGTTGCACGTTACGTTCAACCAATGAACTACCCCGCAGGGGGATTTAACAAACTCGGTTCCCCCCCTGCGGGGGAACACGACGACAGTCTTTCTGGATGACATCTTTAACTAATTAAGGTTAGTTTTCCGCTATTTGCGGCTTTAAAACTGGTTGAGGATGTAAATTAGGAAACACATGAACGCGGGTGACCCTCCCCTACTCCTCTTCGATGGTATCTGCAACCTTTGCAATGCCTCCATCCAATTCCTACTGAAAATCGATCGCCGCAACCATCTCCGATTCGCATCCCTGCAATCCCCCAAGGGCCAGGAAACACTGAGACGATTCGCACTCCCCTTGAATCCCTTACCAAGCGTTGTCTTCATCGATAAAGGTCATGCCCATTTCCGATCCACCGCCGTGCTTCTTTCTCTCCACCGAATCGGCGGACCTTGGACAATCTTCTATGTGCTAATCGCCATCCCACGTCCGCTGCGGGACATCGTCTATAACCTCATCGCCAGCAACCGATTTAGCCTATTCGGTAAAAGAACAGAATGCATGGTTCCCACTCCAGACTTAAAAGCGAGATTTCTCGAATGATTCCCAAGAATATCCCTCGCACCGTTTGGGTCCTGGGTTTTGTCAGTTTGTGGATGGACGTGTCTTCCGAAATGGTACACAGCCTTTTACCATTATTCCTGGTCACCGTGCTTGGCGCATCGGCAATGCGCGTGGGTTTCATCGAAGGAATAGCCGAAGGCACGGCCATGATCGTAAAAATGTTTTCCGGGGCCATCAGTGATCGCATGCGCAATCGTAAAGGCCTGGTCCTGTTTGGATATGCCCTGGGAGCCGCCACCAAACCCTTTTTCGCCTTAGCCACATCGACCCATATGGTAATGGCTGCCCGCTTCGTGGATCGCATCGGCAAAGGGATACGGGGCGCGCCTCGTGACGCCTTAATCGCCGAGGTCACACCACCGGAAATCCGTGGAGCCGCTTTTGGATTAAGGCAATCTTTAGATACCGTGGGCGCTTTACTTGGGCCGCTATTGGCCATCATCTTAATGAAAATATTGAAAGGCGACTATCGTACCGTTTTTTGGATCGCGCTCATCCCCGGGTCCTTCGCGGTCCTGCTTTTAGCTGTCTTCGTAAAGGAACCCAATCGGACAGTAGGAGAATATTCTACCGGCAAGGAGGACAAACCCAAAACTTTACTAACACCGATTGATTGGTCCGCGTTGAAAAATTTTGAACTCCGTTTCTGGCTTGTTGTCGGCTTCGGCGCGCTCTTAGCTCTGGCCCGATTCAGCGAAGCATTCCTAATCCTGCGTGGACAATCAGCCGGCATGCTCCCGGAAACGGCACCCATATTGATGGTTGTCATGAATTTGGTTTATGTCTTTACGGCATATCCAGTGGGATATTTCTCGGATCGAATAGGTCGAGGCGGATTATTGGCGGCAGGAATTGCCGTGCTGTTACTGTCCGATGGCGTTTTGGCCTTTGCGCATAAGCCTTGGCAGGCGGCAATGGGTAGTGCGCTGTGGGGATTGCAAATGGGATTGACTCAAGGCGTCTTTTCAGCCATGGTGGCTGATTCGGCTCCGGCGGCATTACGCGGCACAGCGTTTGGATTATTTAATCTGGCCGGTGGAACCGCGGCCGTTTTATCCAGTATTGTAGCGGGGTTTGCTTGGACGCGCTTCGGCGCTGCGACAACCTTCCAGGCCGGAGCAGGTTTCGCGGCAGCGGCGCTGGTGCTTTATGCCTTGACGCTCAAAGGGCAATTCGCAAAGGCGACATAGTTGACCAAAAACCGGTCCGAATCAAAATCAATCCGCCGCGAGTTTGCAGCCTTAACCGGAATATAAGTAAGCCCGGACGGGAAAGTCCCATTTGCGTCGGATCACCCAACCGCGATGATGTCCAACGTTTTCCCTGCGGATTAAAAAACTCGATCCATCCGGCTCGACCCTGAGGCAACTGAAGTTTTGGAGCATCGCCTTCCCAAATTAGGCTTGCACTCTCATGGTAACTTGTACGTTTCCCATCCGGTCGAATAGCTTGAGGTCCGGACAAGTTTCCCGAATAAATGGCCTCCATGGAACCAGCCAAATAAGCGAGAGGTGCATTCCAATTGATGGCGACTTCATTGGAGGCATAACAAGGGTCGAGGTCGTTCCAAGCCAGGGCTGGATAAGTCGAGAGTGAAGTGCAGCCGTCTTGTTGGTTGGGGTTAGGGCCGCCGACCAGGAGGCCGGGAACCGGATCAACGACACCATCCGCTATCGAAGGACGATGATGGGGATGCATGGGCGATTGATAACCAAACCCCGTAACATAGGAGTGACTGGTTCCATTTTTTCCCAATAGATAATCCAAGGCATCGACAGCGCCCCGAACAAAGGAAGTATCTCCAGTGATTCGAAAGGCTTGCAGCATAAGCATACCTTGATTGCCACAGGTTGCATTGCTTCCCCAATAGAATTCTCGTGCTCCCATAGGAATCCGAAATGGCGATGTCGTTGAGGCATTACGAAAAATGGTGGCCGCATCCACAACACGTTTGTGAACGAGAGAAGAATCGATAAGTGGATATTGATCATAAACCTCATCTGCCATGCTATAAAATCCCAAGGAGGCGACGCTTGGCCAACCGGGAGTTCCTAGAGACTTGGGAAAGCCATTGGGAAAAGCGACCGTGAAAAAAGAATCTTCTTTAGTGGCTAAATAAAGTTCGGTGCCAGCCCATTGAAATTCATCCGCTGCCGACCCATCTCCGTATTCACCCGTTGTGATCGGAGGTGAGAATGTCTTATTATTTTCGGTCTGCCGATAGTACGCCGTTGGGTTTCGACGCGCCCAATCCCAAGCCCTTCGTGAAGCCGTCAAGGCCGAGTCCGCCAGGCCAGGAAGCCGGCCTTCAAATTTTCTAAACAGCCGGGACGCGTAAGCCGCAGTCGCGGCCATATCCAAAGTCGCGGTCACGGATTTTTGCACGACATAGCGTTTAGCTTTATCGGCATCGGGCATAATCATGGCGCTAAATGCCGCCGTGGTCAATTTATGATAGACCCCGCCATCGCTGGGATCCTGCATGCTCAACATCCATCGAAAATTCCAAAGGGCCTCGTCAAGCAAGTCAGGCAAGGCATTGGCGCTCTCTGGAATATTCAATTTTAATGTATCGAACAAAGTGGGATAGTGCTGATAGAGCGCCAAAAGCGTGTAGGTGGAAATGCCCGAATTGACCACATATTTTCCATAATCACCCGCATCATACCAGCCACCGGGAGACGATATCTGCGATTCCGCGGGACGTTCAATCGAAGCTGCGGAGGCATGCACAAATACATGGCGATCGGGGTGACCGGCAATACGCGCCCACTTGCCCGCATAAGCCTTATCCAAAGTTTGCGAAGCGCGTTGATAATAGTAGGCGCGAATGGATCCGCGTGTCAAATCCAAATAGGCATGGTCTCCAATTAGAAATGTCGATGATACGCCCACTCCAGGTACCATAAAAGCGTATTGTCCCGGCTTCATAAATTCACTGAAATCGGCAAGGCGAGTTTTTTCATTCGACGCATCCCAAATAGTTTCTACACCCAACTTGCCTCGAAAAACGGTATCCACAAGATTTGAACTTAAGAAAAAGAAATCGTCTCCCACCGCATTAACTACCGCAGCTAGTTTGGAGGACTTGGTATAGAATCCAACTTGATTGATCCGAATATTGGAAGAAACCACAAGGGAACGACTCGTGGAGTTTACCTCGGCATGAGCATTTAAAAAAGTTAAAGCCAAAACCAGGACGGAAATAAAAGTCATTTGCTTTTCCAATTATAGAGTCACCGTAAATTTAGGTCTTTTTATCCTCAGGCTTCACACCCGAATATCGAACGCTGGCGCCAGAACCACCCAACTTGACCAAGGAAGAAAGCAAGTCAAACCAAAAGGGTGCACCAAATGAAATAGCCATAGCGGTGACAAGCATCCCCCACCAGGAGTGCAAAAATTGTTTAGACAAACTGCATCCTATTTTTGGAACAGTATAGATTGAGTTGATCAAGTCAAATTTATTTTCCTCCACTTTTTTTACTGAATCGATTCTCGCATTTTCCAATTCCTTCGCTCGATTCCTCTCTTTCGCGACCTTTAGACTTGAGGCAAATGCCAAGGGTTCCAGACTTTTTCGCGAGGAAGCGATAGCGACTTTTTCGAGAGAGTCAAGATTTGATTTTTCTTGTTTTAAACCGGCGAATAGAGAATCCAATTTGTTTCGCGTACTTTTCTGAATAGCCAACTCAGTGCGGACGGAATCAAAAAGAGTTTTCAAGGTTGTATCGAAAACCACCGCATGAGGTTTTAAAAGTGCGGAATCTACGACACTGGGTTTTGGAAGCTCAAAGTTCCAACCAAACAAACGCCTCGTTTTCATGGATTTTAATTCGCCATTCCAAGTTTTTACCAATTGAGCTTTGAGACTATCAACGGGTGTAGTTACCGAATCGTCCCGCCTCAATAAATTTCCTTTTTCCTCCCCGGATTTCGAATTCCATTGTAATGCCTGAGACTTTACGATTTGCCGAGCATTGACATCGGTCATAAAATGCCTGAATACTCGAAAGGTATCGACATTGAGTGCGATAGCCAAGGCCAATCCCCACCAAAAGAGCCACAGACCCGTATCAATTTTATACCAACCCGTGGCCCGATGCATCGTCTCTTCATACCAACTTGCAATTAAGGCGCGAAACTTTTTTTCAATGACCGATTTTTTAGATTCTGGATCTTTCTCATGCCAAGTAGTCCGGAAAGCCTCTTTAAGAAAAGCGGTTAGCACTTTTTCCACAGTGTCCGGCATCTTGACTCCGAAGAAGGACACTTTGGAGTCTTTGGCCGCGTCAAAATCTTGGATCGATTCCGGATATTTTTTGAGGTGGCAAATCTCTACCAAAGCCGAAGTGAACATCTCCTTGCTTATATAAGACGGTTTTCTAAAATTTTTCGACCCTAAATATTTGATGAGACTGTTCTCAAAAAACGCATTCATGAATGCATCGCCCTTGGACAGGTCGACTACTAAATTCGCATCCGCCGCTCCTCCCGAAACACTCAATAACTTTTCCGTGGAGGCCGAAATGGCTTGAGTCGATTCCATATTTTTCTTGCGGGCATTTCTCGCCATAATTATATAAACCAAGGGAAAGAAAAATACCGTTACTCCCCTTTTGAAAAAATCCAAAACTTGCCAACCAACTGAATTCATTTTCGAGGCGTCCTCATCATTGCTCAACATTCTTCGAATCGCCTTAACCAGAAACTTTGGCCTGATTTCCAAATATTGCGATTGAATTTCTTGCAGTAAAGATGCCATTGCGCTCAAAATACCATACACGAAAATCATGCTGATCAAGGTTTCAAAAAGAGGAGAGTCAAGCATGAATAATTTGCTCCGCAATGTGTTCAGCCAAGGCTGCGATTGTTCTAGAGGGGTTTAAACCCAAGGATTTGGGAATGATGGCCCCATCGGCCACATACAAACCAGGATAATTGAAAACTTCACCTTTATGGTTGACAACTCCTTCGTTAATAGAATCGCCCATGCGACAACCCCCGAGGGGATGGGGAGTAATTAAATCCTTGTAGTAGCGCCAACTGGGAGGGACCAAAGGCTGTCCTCCGGTTGCCTTTGCTAATTTTTCATGCATAGCAACAATCGCATCAATCACGGGTTTGGATTTTTTCAAATCCCATTTTAATTGCAATCTTTTCTTTCCCCAAAATTTCCACCAGGGACGAGCAAGATGCAAGCGGCCATCTCCTCCATCTACGCCTTGCGCAAACCAGGGCATAATTTGCTTTAAAGGATCTCGACTTCGCAACGCTTTGCCAAACGTCCTCAAGAGTAGACGTCGATGCAATTTGCTAAAAGAATCGACATCCGCTTCCAATAAATTTCCAAGGATGTCCGGAAAGCCTCCGTCCTCGATGAAAAATTTTTGACCGTTTTCTTTTCCATCCAGAAAATCGATGGCGCAAGTGATGATTGGTCCTTGGGTGGGAGACACGTCTTCAGTGTGCAGAGCTGGCGTCAGAAAATCACCGTTAGAACTCCAGCCCTTCCCCAGCATGGCACTGATCCCCTGCAAAGACCGATGCACATCGCGACATTTGAGCAAAATCTCTGTGGAACCCAATGAGCCGGCAGCCAGGATTACGATTTTACCCGTCGCGCTTCCGTCTACTTTTTGCCCAGCCTCCAATTTTTGAAAATGCACTCGGTATCCTCCCCCTTTTTCTCGTGTGATATTTACCACATTATGTAAGGGTCGGATTTCGGTGCTATTTTTTTCGGCGACGGCAAGATAGTTTAAGTCCAGGGTGTTTTTCGCTTGCACTGGGCAGCCAATGTCACAATTACCACAGTGGATACAGGTCCCCTGCTCCATTCCATGCTTATTGATATGGGTTTGCGAATGCTTGGGATTATAGCAATCCTCAAGGTTTTCACTCCAGTCTTCACGGAAGGTCACAGCCAGAGGAACGGGACGAAACCGTTCGGGAACGCCAATTTCCTTGGCTGCCCGTTGCATCAATTTATAACGCTTCGTTGCCTGAGCAACAGGGATAGGATTTACATTCAGCATCTCCCCGACACGATCATAATGGGGTTTTAGTTTTGTATAAGTGATTTCTTTCGGCCATCCCTCGTCGAAGCAATCTTCCTTCGCTTCCACGCTGATATTGGCATAGATGAGGGACCCTCCACCCACCCCTGATCCTTGAATCACGGTCATGCCTTTGAACAATCCCTTGAAGACGCGGAAGTCCATCCAGCCATTTTCCTTTTCCGGCTCTTCATTATTCCAAATCCAAGCATCGCCGGATTTTCGGGGATAGTCGTTTTTTTCCCAGCGGCGTCCCCTCTCTAGCACCAGAACCTTTTTCCCTTTTTCGGATAGTCGACAGGCGGTTACTGCACCGCCGAATCCGCTTCCGATAATAATGGCATCAAACTCCATAGCGCTTCCTTCCCCTTACCTTAAAGCCTAAATCCACTTGCGCGCTTTGGCGTCGTACACCAAGGGCCCTTCAATCAAATGCGCGACCGCGTCGATATTTCCAGTTTCCGGGATAATGAAGGAAGCTTCCGAAGACCCATTTTCATTTGTCTTCCATTGGCTACAAACTTTTTTGACTCCCACGGGATAAACAGTCAGTCCCCCATCTGCCGTGAACCGTAGCTTCAGATAGTTTTTCCAATCCTCTATTCCCATAGCCGAAAAAGTATGGTCCAGGTGAATAGCTTGATACCGATAGAGGTAATTTCCGAATAGGAAAGCAGCGGCAAAAAAACCACCCACTAACATCTCCAAATTAAAAAGCAAAGCGAATTTTATCGGAACCACGTTGACATCGCCGTGCAAGGTTTTATTAACGGGTAGTTTTATTCCCGTATGGGCGTCGATAAAGTGATTGAAGGCGATTATCAGCATGAACAAGCCCGCGGAGGCTAACAGATGCGATAGCGCATGACGACCGCCGATCCAAAATTTTTTAAATCCTGTCGCTGAACAATATCCCGTCAGCCCACCGACCAAAATGACGGCCCAAACCACCAACACTGGGTTGTTCAAAGTGAGATAAAACATGAGTCTTGCAATATAGCCGAAGGCAACCATGCAATTAAAAAATTCGGAGAGCGAATTAGCAGGTTCGGCTTGGTCCAGAAATTTATACATCTGTTGAACCAGCGTAAGACCATCTTTTTTGCTTGCACTTTGTACCAGCCAAGCGCCGACTAAATAATATGCGGATAAAAATAACGCCAGGCCCCAGCTTTGTCGGACCGTATCCCATAAAGGTTGCTTTCTTGGGCCGGAACGTTTACGCAAAAAAGCCCTTCGAACACCGTTGGACAAGTTCAACGAAGTCTCGTGATCGGGAAAGGCGCCACCGAAGGTGTATCTGGTTTTGCCTTTTTCATCCAAAAGATTAAGCACCTTTGAACTTTCTTGAATTTCCGTTTCTGCGAGAGTGGGATCGAATTCTTCGGGATCATCAACCGCTAACTCCCCCTCCAAAAGGCCCGCGGTCTTGGGAAGATAATGGGTCGCATGAAGAAAGGCTCCTCCCCCACCCGCCGTGATGCGTTGCATTTTCGAATCATTGCGGAAATACCGATGATAATTGTGCAAATCCCCTGACAATACCAAGACAGGTTCATGCCCATAGCTTCGTAATACTTTTTCTTCAAAAAAAGCCAAGGTCTTGAAGCCGTTTTTATGGCCTTGCCACTCATGGGTCCATGTAGGTTCAGCCGTGCATAATATTACTTTGTCACCCAACGCCATTTTTTTCGCTAAATCCTGAAAGAAAAGAAGTTGGGGATGATCCACATCGCTGTCTAATTGAATATCCGTACCCCACAACCACCATCCATGGGGTAAAGCCAATGCGAAATAACTTCGCTTCTGCAGAGTTTTCCAACCGCCGATCCATCGTCCTTGACTAAAGAGGCGAAGAAAAGAAGTGAGGCCATCATACCAATCATGATTTCCAGGAACAGCGAACAGATGGGGCGCGCTTGATTCCTCCGCGACATAAGGTAAAGCGGATCGAAAAGGTCCGACGAATCGATTAAAATATTCATCGCGAGAAGCCGTTGGATAAACACCATCTCCGCCTAATACCAATATCTGCCCGCGATGAAGTGGGTCTTTTACGCCTGTAAGTTTGAGGGTCGGAGCTCCTGCTAAACTAGCCATGGTATAAGTCGAATCAAAACCATCACCCGTATCTGCGAGATAATCAAGCCAAAAATCTCCGTTGCCATCTGCTTTGCCGGTATAATCAAAACAAGGTGCTTCGGCTGAAAGCGCAGGCATCAATTCCCGTTTGTCGGAGTAACTGCCGAAGGTACTGGACACCAAGCTACGAATGGCAGTTTGAATCAATTGAATTGGATCGAACCAAGATACCATCCCCTGGCGGATGAAACCTAATTGCTTCGGTTCCAGGGACTTTGGACGGCGAGGGGGACTTTTCAAGGCATTAGGCGAATTTGGTTGAACCATATTGCTCCCATAATTTTCCCAGAAAAAATGTTCCAAAGGTTGAGATGGACGCCAAGTTTTCTGGTACTCCGTGACCACCAATGGCAGACAGGGTGGAAATCAATTTCAAGAATTCCGGCAAACCCAAGCTGAGAATCCCCGCCCCCACAATGGGCCCTTGTTTGTCCGCACCGCGATGTAAAGTCGTGAATAAGGTTGTCGTATCCGTCCACAGGTCGAAGCCTGGACCATCTTTAACTTCTTTATGGCCAGCGAAATAATATTCTTGGCCTTCATGGATGAATGCCAATTCATAAACCATG
>JAYVCH010000149.1:0-5017 GCA_043750055.1 Fibrobacteria bacterium | reverse complement strand
TCCAAACCTAAATCTACCCACTTTGGGGTCGGCACTACGAACTCGATTTTTTAACCCAAATCTTGGGCAAAAAATTCAAAACATTTTGGACAGTAGTGGTACGCCTTATAACCTTGGTATTTGTACTGGATCCGTTTGGTTATGGAGAGCGGCGTATGGCCGCGAAGGAAAATCGACAGCCCCGAACTTTTTCCGTTTGAAAGCCAAAGATTCTCTTCGACATCTTCAGCATAACCCAGACTAAACTGGCCCTTGAAGGCCGTAGTGCCAGGGCTGAAAAGCACAGTGTCCTTGACCCCAAGGGCGAGAATAGCGCCTTCATTAAGGCTTACCTAAACAATGCCCAGTCGATCCTTATACAGTCCTTGAGGTTGGATAATTGATTGACCCAGAATGGTTTTGATTTTCTGGGAACGGCTGCTTGAGGTGATCCAGAGTCCCGACTTTTTTCCTTCGTTCGCCGCGATTAGGATTTGAGATCCCTTGGGTATCATTGCCGAAACGCAGACCGAATCCAATATGGTATCCAGCTTCCCATGATCCAGCTGAACCACGGGCCCGCATTCTTTAACATCCCTTGTTTGTTGGATTGCGAAATATTCCTTACCTAGACTATCTCTAGCATAGGCCACCGGGGACATACTGGATTTTTTGACGTCGATAACCACAGTGTCGCAGCCTTGATCCGAATAGCGAATCAGGTTCAGAAAAATGGGGCCGTATTGGGCCGCGCTTCCTTCACGGACCAATAATTTTCCTTGTGAATCCTGTCCTAAAATTTCCAAATTGTTTCCTACAAGGCAACCTGCGGGGCTTCGTCTATTTCCATGGACAACATGTACAAGCTCGCTTTGAGGGAGCAACCAGTAATTGAGACTGGGATGATTATTCAACAACCAATAATCATCAGGGCTGTTGATAAAAGCCGGAACTTCTTCTGGATTAAAATTCAGAAGAGAATCGAATCGAGTACCGTTATAAGTGAATATTGTTTTAGTAGTGGAGAGCTAGACCATCCCTTGGGAATCGGAGGAAAGGTGATAGGCTTCGCCTCGGGTGGGGAGGAGGTCTTGAGCAAAGGAAGTCCATCGGCCATCCAAAGGTCCTGCAATTAGGGGCAATGCCAATAGGGAACCAACGGCACAAATGGAGTGAAAGGTACGGAAAATAGGGTTCACGATTTCAGTCTGCATAGCGACTCCATTTTCGCGATTAGTCTTTGGAAAAAGCAATTTGCTGGGTCATTCATTGAGCAAAAGGTCAAATATTGGAGGTTGGGAAGTCCCAAAGTCCCTATTCGAATCGGTAATCATCATAGGAGCGAAAGTAAGCAATCCTTACGCCAAGTCGAATTCGTCTAATTAGATAAGTCAAAGTATAATTCTACCGATGCGTTTTTTTACACTTTTCCTAAGCCTTATCCTGCTGGGGTCGCTAAAGCCTGCATCCGCAAAAATTGTGGCGATAGATTGGCTGACACGGGATTTTGAAGTGTTGATGCTCACTCATGGCCAAATCACCTTTGCACCTTATGTGAACGGTCCATCGCCTCAACATGGTTTTTTTCCAGGCTACCGGTCCGACTTTTTTACGTATGTGGACTTTTTTTCCTGGAAAGGATTTATCTCTAATTGGCTTATCGCCAACACCACCCTGATTTCACGACCCGACTCCACACTTTTTCGCCTCGATCGAATTCGCTATACACTCACGCCCGGCTATCGTTACGAATTCGACAAATGGTTAATAAGTGGATTATTGTTGCATGAATGCATTCACACTGTAAGTCGAGATGAGGATAAGGGATCGGTATGGTGGAATTCCTTTCAATTCGGATTCGGAAGCAAAGGATCCTACCCACAATTTTTGGTGGAAAAATATCAGCGCCCGCATTTTAATCTACGCAACTCTGTTGATGCGCAACTTAATTTTGGCGCTTTTTTATATGGACATGAATCCGTATGGTTGGCACAAAATCATAATTATCGCTACGAAGAATTCGGGTTGCTTCGTTATCATTTTGGACGATGGGTGAGATGGGGGGTATTCCTTGATCTTCCCGAACATGTTTGGCTCACCGATGAAAATAAAGTCGAAGCTAAGGTGAGTCCCACCCTAAACCTTTTTCTGTTGGGAAAGGTGAACATCGCGTCTTTGTTTTACACTTATCACGTTTTCGACAATAACAGTCATGACAACGAATCAGGGCTCGGAATTTTAGGCTTCAAAATCGTATTTTAGTCGAATTTCCGATTCGCGTTCAACCTCCTTCAATTCAAGAGCTACTAGTCCGAACTCTGACTTCGAATTTTTTTCCACTGAAGTCTTAGGTGTAGGGGTCACATCGAAATCATAAAGGACTCGCCAATCTTGGAGCTTCAGCGCGGCGTCGAATTTTTTCCCTTCTTTACTTTTGAATCCCTTAAGAATTCCCGTTTTCCCTTTGGTCAAGAGGTCGGAAAAATTTTTAGGGGATAATTTTTTTTCGCCGACCTTGGCCCAAAGTTTAAAGCCACATCCGTTTTTATCATCACAGAAAAGTCCGTAGTTATTTTCTCTGAATCCTGACTTTTGGCATTTGGGACAAAGGTTGGAATCAGGTTTGGATAGTGTCCTTGCGGGTTGTACATCGTGAATTCGAGAGGAGAAGGATTTTGCTCTGGATGAAGTAAAGGATGCGCCGAGACCGGAGACATAGGAAATGATTTCATCGAGAAATTTGTCCGGTCCGAATTTGCCTTTGGAAATTTGATTTAGTTTAAATTCCCAATCCCCGGTCATTTCTGGGGAGGCGACTTTTTCATCGACGAGATGAATGAGTTCACGACCTTTGACTGTGGAGAGTAGGGACTTGCCTTGAGGGATGATATACTCTTGGGTTTTAAGTTTTTCAATGATGGCGGCCTTGGTAGCCGGTGTACCCAATCCCTTTTCTTTCATTGCTTCTCGGAGGGCCTCGTCGGTGATGGTTTTTCCCGCCGTTTCCATGGCGGACAAAAGCGTGGCTTCGGTATAGGGTAGGGGTTTGGTGGCTTTCTTTTGTTCCAAATTTAATCCATAAAGAATATCCGTTTCCCCGACATGCCATGTTAGGGAAGCGTTGAGTTTATTTTCTGGTTCTTCTTGGAAAACGATTTCTTCTTTTGATGCAGAAGATTTGAAAAATGCTTTGAATCCGATTTTCAATTCCCGGGTGGCACGTGCTTTAAAGTGATGTCCCATGCTGACGAGTTCAAGTCGATATTCTTCAAACTCGTAGGGGCGGCCAAATGCCAATACGAATCGGCTCCGGATAAGATCGAACACTTTCCTTTCCTTTTCTTCCAATCTCTCCATGCCATTCATTTGACCGGTTGGGATAATAGCGAAATGATCGGATACTTTGGTCGAATCGAAAAAGGAAAAATGTTCCGAAGGAGAGCGGCAAATGTTTTTTTCTGGAAGCGTCGCTACTTTTTGTAGGGTTGCCCAGGCATCCTCCTTCATTCCATCTGGAAGATATTGCGAATCGGTGCGAGGGTAGGTGATCCATTTTTTTTCATAGAGGGATTGAGCGATTTCCAAGGTGGTCGCGGCTTTGAGTCCAAGGACTTTGTTTGCCGACTTTTGCAGTCCAGCTAAATCGAATGGCTTAGGCGGATATTGTTTTCGTTGTTGCTTATCAAACAAAACCAATTCGGCTGGTTGTCCTTCACAAGTTTTTTGAATGACATGGAGTTCATTCGAATCATCGAATTTGGTTTCTTTGTCACGCACATATAAGAAACGAAGTTGTCTCCAAAGGCCTGTGAGTTGGAAAAAAACGCGGTCCTGCCAATTTTCAATTTCCAGATCACGTTTTACAATTAGACCTAAAGTGGGTGTTTGAACCCGGCCCACGGATAGTTTGCGCGTACCGGTTCCGAGCGCATATCCTCGGCTTAGATTCATGCCAATTAACCAATCTGCTTTGGCCCGACATAATGCGGATTGATAGAGTGGAGCCATTCTTTGGCCGGGGATTAGATTTCTCCAAGCTTTTTCCATATCAGCGGGAACGAAGGAATTGAGCCA
The DNA here is from genome assembly GCA_043750055.1 of Fibrobacteria bacterium. GTDB lineage: Bacteria > Fibrobacterota > Fibrobacteria > UBA11236 > UBA11236 > Chersky-265. The sequence continues at coordinate 964 of JAYVCH010000149.1, read as the reverse complement.
TAGTCTTGAAAGGGTTTTGTTTCCGCTGCCAGCTTTTTCAGCGACTAAGCCATAAATCAGTTCACCTTCGCGGCCCGCATCGGTAGCATTGATGATGGAATCGCATCTTTCTATCAAGTCCTTGAGTACCCGAAATTGTTTCTCTACGCCAGAAAGAATTTTGAGTTTCCAGGCTTTGGGAATCATGGGAAGGTCTTCTAACCGCCACTGTTTCCATCCATATTCATCCGGATCCGAAAACCCGACCAAATGGCCTACACACCAGGAAATCCAGTAAACACGGCCTTCAAAATAGCCTTCTCGTTGTGTAAATCGCTCCCCTTCCACTCGTTCCAGCATTTCTTTGAGCGTGCGCGCGACGGAGGGTTTTTCAGCGATTAGTAGTTTCATCAAGTCTGAAATTTAGAACTTATTCCTGATTTCTATATTTGAAACCCACAATTATGCAAACCCACTCCGATGCTCCGCGTTCTCGCCCTTCGCAAGACCAGAAAACCAACAATACTCAAGCCTGTCAGACATGTTTTCGGCCCAAAGCTCAATGTCTTTGTGGAAAAATCACGCCCATTTCCACCGAGACGAGGGTGGTTATTTTACAGCATCCTCAAGAAAAATTGAAGGTGTGGAATTCGGCGATGCTGACGCATTTGGCCCTCCGTAACAGCTGTGTTAAGGTGGGATTTTCATGGGCGAATTTGAAAAAGGCCACCGCAAGCGATGGCGTTCCGAGCAATTGGGCCGTGCTTTATCTCAAGAGCAATCAGCCCCTACCGCTGGCTTTTAATTTGTTCAATCGGAAAGAGGAACCGCTTAACGACCCCTCTCCCATCGAAGGGATTGTCATTTTGGATGGTTCTTGGAAACAGGCGCATGCACTTTGGTGGCGTAACCCCTGGCTCCTTCGACTCAATCGCATTGCTCTCAATTTGGACAAGGGTTCATTACGTGGACAGGCAAAAAAATC
>JAYVCH010000148.1:0-4696 GCA_043750055.1 Fibrobacteria bacterium | reverse complement strand
TGTACCCCCGTTCCTATTCTCCCTCCGATTCTCATTGGATCACCCCTTGCAAGCCCATAGTTGAGTCATTAAAAAAGCCAGGCTGTAAAACGCCTGGCTTTGAGGTCCTTGTCCTTGGTCTGTGTTGATTTTTAGTGTTTCTAAACCTTCCTCAACGCCGCCCTTAACGCCACACCCGTCTTCTCCAAAATCTCAGGCCCATGCGCTGCGGATAAAAACGCAGCCTCAAACTGTGATGGCGCCAAATAAATTCCTTCGTCCAACATGGCATGGAAAAAGCGTCCATACGTAGTGGAATCGGCCTTCAGCGCCGTAGAATAATCCCGCACTGGCTCTGCAGCAAAGAATAAAGTAAGCAAAGACCCAACACGGTTAATGACCCAAGGGAACGAAGATTTTTGTAGGGCAGAACGCAAGTCCGCTTCCCATGCTTCGGCCCGTTTATGCAGAAGATCGTAGAATCCAGGTTTGCGAAGCTCTTGCAAAGCAGCCAAACCAGCAGCCGTAGCCAGCGGGTTACCGGCTAGTGTTCCGGCCTGATAGACGGGACCGATGGGGCTCAACTTGTCCATAATGTCAGCACGGCCACCATAGGCTGCCAAGGGAAGACCCCCACCCAAAATTTTTCCCAAGGTCGTTAAATCCGGTTTAACTCCATAAAAACCTTGTGCGCCCGCGAGTCCTAATCGAAATCCGGTAATGACCTCGTCGAAGATTAATAAGGTTTTGTGGCCATCGCAGAGTTCGCGCAATCCTTGTAAGAATCCGGGTTCGGGAATGACAACACCCATGTTACCGGCTACGGGCTCTACAATAATGGCCGCGATTTCTTCGTCATATTCCTCGAACAGGATGCGAACCGATTCCAAGTCGTTGTATTCGGCCAGTAAGGTGTCTTGCGCGGCTCCGCGCGTCACGCCTGGGCTCGAAGGATGTCCAAAGGTCATGGCCCCGGAGCCGGCTTGTATCAAGAAGCTGTCTCCATGCCCGTGATAACAACCTCGGAACTTGATGATTCTTTCTCGGTTCGTATAACCGCGAGCGAGCCTGACTGCGCTCATGGTGGCTTCGGTCCCGGAACAAACCAATCGAACTTTTTCGACGGAAGGAACGCAATCGCCAATGGCTTCGGCTAATTCTGTTTCCGCTTCCGTGCAGGCTCCGAAACTCGTGCCAAGTTCCGCTGCCTTGATCACGGCTTCAACAATGGCTGGATGCGCATGGCCTAAAATCATCGGTCCCCACGAGCCCACATAGTCGATGTATTGTTTTCCATCGGCATCGATTAAATAGGGTCCTTTGGCACTTTTCACGAAAATGGGAGAACCGCCCACGGATTGGAATGCGCGAACGGGTGAATTGACGCCGCCGGGGATAATGGCGGAGGCGCGTGTAAAGCGGGCATCATGAGGGGAGGGTTTCATATTTTACCTTCTGCATTTTTCTTGAGTGCTTTGGTTTCGGTTAAACCAAATCCGGATTTTAAGGCTTCGACTAAACCTTTATTGTCAGCGGATTCCGCCTCTTCATATTTTTCAATGCCATGTTCAATTAAGGCTTTGGATGTGGATGGGCCTATCGAAACGGCAATGGGTCCTTGAGGAAGTCCTAACGTGGCAGCCAATGCGGGCGCGGCTTTGAAAAAATGATCGACAGCAGAACCTGATGCAAAAAGGACGGCCGAAATTCCTTGGGCTACCATCGCAATTTGTTTGGCGGCCCCCTCTGGAAGAACGGGTCGATAGACGGCGATATTGTCCACTTCAACTCCACATTTGCGAAACGCAGTGGGGTCCAGGTGTGTCGCTGCCGAACAAGGATGCAGCCAACGTCTTGCGAATACCATTCCTCGAGGACCGGCGGACTCTTCGATTTGCAATGGGTATTCCTTAAGGAAACCATCCACGGATGCTTCCCGGGGATAAAATGCGACCCTGCCTCCCAGGCTTTCGATGTAGGGCTTGCTCTTGTCTCCGACCAGATAAAATGGTTTGAGCATCCAAGGTTCAATGTCGCTGTCCAGGCCAGCTTGCATTTGACGTAGGCCATTGGGACTTGATAGAAAAATACCAGTATATCCCGATGGACGTAAGCGCAGAATTTTGCGAATGCCTTCTGCTATGGGAAGGATTTCGACGAGAGGAATTTCGACAGACTCAAAACCCGCTTCCGTCAAGAGGCGACTTAGGTCTTGAATTTGTCCTGCGGGACGAGTGTTGAGAACCTTTGCCATTTTTTAGTCGTGGCTTTCCGGTGAGGTATCGCCCTTTAACAGAAAGTGTTCTGGAAGGTCATGGGGTAGGGGAATGCCTTTATCCTTGCACTCTTCCTCCATGCGACAAGCCACTTCTTCCGTGAGCTCTTCGGCTTCATCTGCAGACATGGACTGTTCCACTCGGGCCATTTTTCCTGTACTTGGATTTCCAAGTACCGCCAGCATTCTAAGACCGTCTCCATAGGGATAAACATGGGCAGCCATGGGAACCTTGCATCCACCGCCAATGCGTTTCATGAACAACCGCTCCAAGGTGACGGCAGCGCCAGTCATTTCATCATCTATGGCCTCAAGTAGTTTGAGGACACGAGTGTCTCCTTCGCGACATTCGAGGCCTAAGGCGGCTTGTCCTATAGCGGGAATCATGTCTTGAAAGGAAAAGAAGTGGGTGATTTCACTCATGCGACCCAAACGTTTGATGCCGGCTGCAGCGAGGATAATCCCGTCTAATTCTTTGGAGGTAACTTTGCTGATACGGGTGTCGACATTGCCACGAACATTGACATAATCCAAATCGGGCCGAATGGCTTTGAGTTGCAGGATGCGCCTTGGCGATCCGGTGCCAATTTTCGATCCGGCCTTTAGTTCCCGGAAACTTTTTCCCTTGGATATGAAAACATCGCGCGGGTCTTCACGTAAGGGAAAAGCTCCGAACATCAATCCCTTGGGCTCATCTTCAGGGACATCCTTGAGAGAATGCACTGCGAAGTCGATGCTCCCTTTGAGCAGTGCGGTTTGCAACTCTTTGACGAACACGCCCATGCCGGGAAAAGAATTCAATTTGGTATTCTGATCGTTATCGCCAACGGTTTTAATCACTTCTAGACGCACTTCCAGCCCCTTATGGGCTTTGCGAAGCGCATCGGCTACCATGCCCGATTGGGTTAGCGCCAAGGTGCTGCCTCGTGTTCCCAATATCAATACGTCCGTAGCGTTATCCTTTTTCATTTTTACTTTCTTCCTCGGCTAGACCAAAGAGTAAACTGGCGAAGTAACTGGCGCGTTTGCCATCTCCCCGTTCCCCCAACAGTTTAAGCCGAGTGCTCGGTTCGTGCAGGAATTTATTCAACAAGCTGTGACCCAATGCCTCCAGGTGTTTGCGCTGTTCTTCGGGTTGTCCCGAGGCCCATTTGGCAATTTCATTTTCTGTCATCACACTGTATTTTTCGCGAAGGCTGCGGATGGTGGGAACCGTATCGAGGCCTTGAAACCAGCCTTCGACGCCGATGACTTCGGTTTCGATAATCTCCTGAGCCTTGGCGGAGGCGGTTTTTCGAATGGACAAATTTTCATTGACCACGTTTTTGAGATCATCAATGGTGAATAAGAAGGCGTTGGAAACCGCTCCGGCTTCGGGGTCGATATCGCGAGGGGCGGCGATGTCAATCAGAAACAAGGGCTTGCCATGACGATGACGAACTGCATCTTGAACTTGAGACTTGGTGATAACTATGTCCGATGCCCCCGTGGCCGAAACAACGATATCGCAATGCAAAAGTCGTTTATCCAGTTCCGCCAAAAGACATAACTCCCCGCCAAATTCCGAGGCCAGTTTTTGAGCAGAACCTAGGCTGCGATTAAAGAAAATGAATTTGTTAGCCCCAGCTTTATGCAAGTGTTGCGCCGCCAATTCACCCATTTCTCCTGCCCCGACCACGCCGACAGTTTTGCCCTTGAGTTCACCCAAAACCTTTTTGGCCAATTCCACGGCGGCATAACTGATGCTCACTGCACCTTCATGGATTGTGGTTTCACTGCGGATGCGCTTGCCTACGCGAATCCCCGTTTGGAAAAGATGATTGAGATAAAAATCGGTAGCGCCATTTTCAGAGGCGATGCGATACGCTTCCTTGATCTGTCCGAAAATCTGCATCTCGCCTAAGATCATGCTGTCGAGGGATCCGATGACGCGAAAGAGGTGGCGGATGGCTTCGGTTTGGGTGAAGTAATATCCATGATTGCGGATTTCATCTTCACTGACACCTTTATTATCACCCCATAATTTTTCCACCAAGGCCCGGGCATCGGCGGGTCGATCCGAGATAGCGTAAATTTCGGATCGGTTGCAAGTGGAAAGCACAACCACTTCGCGAATACCCGGGGAGGCCAATAAGCTTCGGCAAAACTCTGGCAATTCTTTCTCGTTAAACAATAATTTATCACGCAAGGAAACGGAGGCGGTCAGATGATTGGTACCGATTACAAAAGCTTGTGGCGGGATTGACGAAGGTCGCGTCAATCCCTGGGAGGACTTGGGTTCCTCGCCTTGGCTCATATCAGTTCTGAAACCCATGGGCGCCGATAAGGTTGGTTAATAAAAGGATGGCAAAGCCTACTAGAACCAAAATGGCGTGAAGGCGTCCGCGCATTCCAAAGAGCCGTCTAGAAAGACCCGTGCCTAAAAACACGATCAAAATGAGA
>JAYVCH010000147.1:0-10922 GCA_043750055.1 Fibrobacteria bacterium | reverse complement strand
GTGGGCGGCACTTGGAAGGACTTGACTGATAATGTGAACTTCATGGCCGGTAACTTGACCAACCAAGTGCGCGGCATCGCCAAGGTGGTGACGTCCGTTGCCAACGGTGAATTGAAGCAGAAGCTGGCCTTTGAGGCCAAAGGTGAAATCGCAGCTCTGGCTGATACGATTAACGGAATGATCGACACCCTGGCGACTTTCGCCGACCAGGTGACCAGCGTGGCCCGTGAAGTGGGTGTGGAAGGCAAACTGGGCGGACAGGCCTTGGTACCAGGCGCCGCAGGTACTTGGAAGGGCCTTACGGATAACGTGAACCAGTTGGCAGCCAACCTTACCACCCAGGTACGTGCCATCGCCGAAGTGGCCACGGCTGTGACTAAGGGTGATTTGACCCGCTCGATTCAGGTGGATGCGCAGGGAGAGGTGGAAGCGTTGAAGGATACCATCAACCAGATGATCGTGAACTTGCGCGAAACAACCCTAAAGAATGCCGAGCAGGATTGGCTCAAGACTAACTTGGCCAAGTTCACCCAGATGTTGCAGGGACAGAAGGATTTGCTTACCGTGACTAAGCGCATTCTGGCTGAGCTTGCGCCCGTAGTGGCTGCGCAACACGGCGTCTTCTACTTGATGCAAGGCGCGGAAAACGAGCCGACCTTGAAATTGATGGCCAGCTATGCGTACAGGGAGCGTCAGATGGTCGCTACCGAATTCAAAATGGGGGAGGGCTTGGTGGGACAATGCGCCTGGGAAAAGGAGCGCATCCTGCTTAATAATGTTCCTAAGGATTATATCATGATCAATTCCGGCCTCGGGGAGTGGACGCCGCTATCCATTATTGTGTTACCCGTTATCTTTGAGGGCCAGGTAAAAGCCGTTATCGAACTCGCCTCCTTCGAACGGTTCAACGCTACTCATCAGACCTTCTTGGAACAGCTGACAGAATCCATCGGCATTGTGCTAAATACCATCGAGGCAAATATGCGAACTGAGGATTTACTCAAGCAGTCACAGTCATTGGCCCAGGAGTTGCAGTCACAGCAGGAAGAGCTTCAGCAGACCAATGAGGAGCTTGAAGATAAAGCCAAGTTGTTGGTGGAGCAAAACGCGGAGGTGGAACGGAAGAATCGCGAAGTGGAACAGGCCAAGGGTGCGCTGGAAGAAAAAGCCAGTCAATTGGCGCTTACCTCTAAATACAAGTCCGAGTTCCTGGCGAACATGTCACACGAGTTGCGAACGCCGCTCAACAGTCTGCTCATCCTAGCACAACAGTTGGGCGATAATGTGGAGGGTAATCTGCACAACAAGCAGGTCCAGTTCGCCCAAACTATTTATTCGGCAGGATCGGATTTGCTCACCCTCATCAATGACATCCTGGACCTTTCCAAAATCGAATCGGGCACGGTCACGGTGGATCCAATCGACGTTTCCTTCACGGAGCTTCGGACCTATGTGGAGCGAACCTTCCGCCATATTGCGGAGGGCAAGGCCCTGGACTTCCATGTCATGGTTGAAGAGGATATGCCGAACTTTATGAACACCGATGTCAAGCGCCTGCAACAGGTGCTTAAGAACCTGTTGTCAAATTCATTCAAGTTCACGGAACGGGGAAGGGTGGAGTTGCGAGTTCATACGGCTAAAAGTGGCTGGAGTTCGTCCCACATTTCGCTCAACCGTTCACGCAATGTGGTCGCCTTCTCGGTTACCGATACAGGTATCGGCATCCATCCGGACAAGCAGAAGCTCATCTTCGAAGCATTCCAGCAGGCCGATGGCACCACCAGTCGAAAGTACGGAGGCACGGGCTTGGGACTTTCCATCAGCCGCGAAATCGCGCGCCTGCTAGGCGGCGAGATTCGGCTCACAAGCATTCCCCATGAAGGCAGCACGTTCACCTTGTACCTGCCCCTTGATTATAAGCCGTTGATCAAGAAGGGTGACGAAGATCGTACCTCCCTCCCAGCCTTAGAATACAACCAGGACAACTATAGCCGAGGCAAGGATTCGGCGATCCTCCTACGAGAGGAATGGATGTCAAGTGGACCCCAGGAGTCCGTCGCGCGGGGTGGAACCTCTCTCAAAGATAAAGTGCGAGATGATCGCGAGAATATCCTACCCGGAGACGAAGTGGTCATGATTGTAGAAGATGACCCCAACTTCTCTATCTTGATGCTGGATGTGGCGCGGGAAAAGGGCTTCAAGGCCCTGGTCGTTCCCTTGGGCAATTCCGTTCTATCCTTGGCGCGCGAATACCAGCCGCAAGCCATCACCCTCGATCTTCACCTGCCCGATATGGACGGATGGAGTGTACTGGCAAGACTCAAGGAGGATGCGGCCACCCGCCACATACCGGTGCATATCATCTCCGTAGATGAGGAACGGGATCGTGGGCTCAGGCAAGGTGCCATCTCTTTTGTAACCAAGCCCGTCACGAAGGACGCGCTCGATGCCTCGTTTAAATCCATGCAAGATTTCATCGCCCGCGATGTACGTAGCCTGCTGGTGGTTGAGGACAACGAAGTTCAACGGAATTCCATTATCGAACTCATCGTGGATCCCGACGTGGACGTAGTGGCGGTGGGGACCGGGGCCGAGGCCTTGGAGCAGATGCGCCTTCGACTGTTCGACTGCATGGTCATGGATCTCGGTCTTCCTGATATGGATGGATTCGCCCTCATCGAGGAGATCAGAAAGGACCCAACCCTACGCGAAGTCCCTATCGTTGTTTACACCGGCAAGGACCTGAGCACCAAGCAGGAAAGCCAGTTGCGCGAAGTCGCCCAGACAATCATCATTAAAGACGTCCGCTCTCCTGAACGTTTGCTCGATGAAACTGCCTTATTCCTGCATCGCGTGCAAAAGCAAATGCCTGAGCATAAACGCAAGATGCTCGAGCAACTCCACAAGTCCGACGCCCTACTGATGGGAAAAAAGATCCTGGTCGTTGACGATGATATTCGCAATATTTTCGCCATGACCAGCCTTTTGGAACGCCATGGGATGGATGTGATATCCGCCGAGAACGGCAAGGATGCCATCGAAGTCTTGGAGGTTTCTAACCATGTGGACGTGGTGCTCATGGACATCATGATGCCGGAAATGGACGGTTACGATACTATGCGGGCTATTAGGGGCATGCAACAGTTCCAGGCCCTTCCTATCATCGCCTTAACAGCCAAGGCCATGAAAGGCGATAGGGAGAAATGCATTGAAGCAGGGGCATCGGACTATATCTCCAAGCCGGTCGATACCGATCAGCTCTTATCCTTGTTGCGAGTCTGGGTTTATCGGTGAGGGGAGGGAAAATGGGGACAAAGAACGGGAACGGGACCGAGTCTGGTTCACGTGGAACCTCCGAGATTCCCAGTGCTGAATACGAATTTGAGAACCTGCTCAATGGGATATTGGAACAATACGGATACGATTTCCGGGACTATGCCCGCGTGGCCTTAGGTCGGCGCATTCATGCGTATATGAAGGGAGAAAACCTGCTGCAATACCGCCATTTGCGGGACAGGCTTCTGGCCGATCCGGATACCATGAGAAAATTCCTTGCGAACCTCTCGGTGAACGCCACTTCCATGTTTCGAGAGCCTGGCTTATACGAAGTCTTTCGCAGAGACATCCTACCCATGCTTAGGACTTTTCCCTTCATCCGAATTTGGCATGCCGGCTGCGGCACGGGGCAGGAGGTCTATTCGATGGCCATCCTCATGAAGGAAGCGGGACTTTATGATCGGTGTCGGATCTATGCTACCGACATCGATGACAGCGCGCTGAGGACAGCCAAGGACGGGATTTTCTCCCTTAATGCAATGCGCAAGTACACCGTCAATTATCAGGCCGCCGGCGGCAGTGGTGCTTTTTCCGATTACTATACGGCCAATTCCAATCGTGCCATCTTAAGGTCGAGCTTAAAGAAAAATATCATTTTCGCAAATCACAACCTTGTCTCCGACGGATCCTTCAATGAGTTCCACGTCATCCTCTGCAGGAATGTTCTGAGCTTTTTCAACGAGACCTTGCAGGCACGTGTCCTTCGCCTGTTCCACCAGAGCCTGGCTATATTCGGATACCTGGGCCTGGGTTCGAAGGAATCCTTGGACTTGGGCGGTTCCCGGGAATCCTATTTCGAAATGGATGGCCGGTACAGATTGTATCGGAAAATAGCATGAAAGAAAAACCGGCATCGGGAATGAACGAAAGTCGACTCACTGAGTCGGACGGCACTGCGTACGCTAGTCAAGAGGGTTTGAAATCCGTTGTTGCCCCCATGCCGGATGAAGAAAAAGTTAAGATTCTTCTGGTGGACGACTTGTCCCATAAGCTTATGGCATTATCATCGATTCTAGAAGATGAAAGTTTAATCATCGAAACGGCCAACTCCGGATTCGACGCCCTTCGATGCCTGCTTCGTGATGATTTCGCCGTCATTCTACTCGACGTTCACATGCCCGGACTGGACGGCTATGAAACAGCAGGTCTCATCCGCCAACGTAAGCGTTCCGAAGCCATTCCCATTATCTTCATCACTGCCAATATGGCGAATGATCAGGCCGCATCCAAGGGATATTCCCTAGGTGCCGTTGATTATATCACGGCACCGATAGTCCCGGAAATTCTGAAGGCAAAGGTTTCGGTTTTTGTGGCGCTGTTCCGAACCAACCGCATGGTGAAGCAGCAGGCCCGGGCACTGCACACTCATACCCTTGATCTGGAACTCGCGAACCACAAGCTTGAATCGAGATCCAATGAACTGCAGACGAGCCGGGAGAGCTTCCGAAATATCGTGGAGAAGAACGAGGCCGGCCTGGCCATCGTGGACTTGGCCGGGAATATCCGTTTCGTCAATCCCACCTTTACCCGCATGCTGGGTAATCCCCCCGAGAGCCTGGTAGGTCGGGACTTCCCCTTCTCCATTCAAGTGGGAAAGGTGCAGGAAGTCGATCTGCCGAATCATGGTGCCAGTATCCTTGCCATTGAAATCTCCCTGATGAAAACCCAATGGGAAGGGGAGACCGCTTACCTAGCGACGCTCCGCGATGTTTCCCTACGACGACTCGCGGAGCAATCAATCCGGGAGGGAGAGGAGAAGCTTAGGCAAGCACAAAAGCTGGAATCGATCGGAAGGTTGGCCGGCGGCGTGGCGCATGATTTCAACAATCTCCTCACGGCCATCAATGGCTATACAGATATGGTACTGGAATCGATGGAAGAGGGCAATGTCTTCCACGGTTACCTTCAGGAGGTACGCCGTTCCGGGGAGAGGGCGGCGCAACTCACGCACCAACTTTTGGCATATAGCCGCAAGCAAATCCTAATTCCCAAAATTTTGAACGTGAACTCCGTTGTCGAGAATATGATCAATATGCTCCGCCGCCTTATCGGCGATCATGTGGAGCTTATCTGTAATCTCGATCCGCAGATTGGGATGGTCAAGGTCGATCCGGGTCAGGTAGAACAAGTAATCATGAATCTTGTCGTGAATGCCAAAGATGCCATGCCCTCAGGGGGTCGAATTGTAGTAGAGACGGCATTGGAAGTATTGGAGCAGGATTCGGAAGCCTTCCGTCCCATAGACAAGGAATTGACTTTTACTCCGGGCCAGTATGTGGTATTGGCCGTCAGTGATACGGGCATGGGCATGAATGAGGCCATCGTGGCCCGCATCTTCGAACCTTTTTTTACTACCAAGGAAGTTGGTCGAGGCACAGGGCTGGGCCTTTCCATGGTCTATGGATTCCTGAAACAGAGCGGAGGTAACATCACGGTTAACAGCATTCCCGACCAAGGAACTCAATTCAAGGTTTACCTCCCCGTGGTCAGCGACACCGCGGCCGTATGGCGTCCGGACGCTGGGGATAAGGGCTCGGAGGTCATGCGTGGATCCGAGACCATCCTTCTGGTCGAGGATGAGCATACCGTCCGGAAATTCCTGCTGAGGGTTCTCCAAAGTATAGGATACAATGTCATCGAGGCCCAGGATGGGAGACAAGCGTTGGAATTCGCACTCAACTATTCCGAGCCGATCCACTTGCTCTTGACCGATCTCATGATGCCCAATATGGGAGGCAAGGAATTGTCCGAAAAACTTTCCGTGCCCCGGCCGGATATCAAGATCATGTTTATGTCAGGCTATGCTGAGGAAGGCTCACCCTACACTTGGAATCTACGAGAAGGTCTGGACTTCCTGCAAAAACCCTTCTCTCCCTCCGTTTTGGTGCAGAAAGTCCGTGCCGTCTTAGATACCGCGCAAACAGTCAAGCATTGAAGGTTAAACAAAAGGGCTAGCCGTGGACTTTGTTTTCCATTCTTTCCGGAAATTTTTACACCTAGAATCCTCGTCGGGCATTCTGTTGCTATTGGCTTTGGCTATCGCCTTGTTATGGGCTAATTCACCCTGGTCAAGTGCCTATTTTCAAATCCTAGAATGGCCCGTTGGAATCAAGGTCGGAGAGCTTGTCTATACGCAATCCTTCCACCATTGGATCAATGATGGACTCATGACCTTGTTCTTCTTTGTAGTAGGTCTTGAAATCAAACGCGAACTCGTTGCTGGAGAATTGGCGAGTGTGAAACGTGCCGCGTTCCCGATGATCGCGGCCCTTGGGGGCATGATTGTTCCCGCCCTGATCTACTCGACGTTCAACTATGGAACCGAAGAATCTAAGGGGTGGGGAATTCCTATGGCCACGGACATTCCCTTTGCCTTGGGAATCTTAGCCCTGCTAGGAAGTCGAATACCCAATTCCCTTAAAGTTTTTCTGACGGCTCTTGCCATCATTGATGATCTTGGCTCCGTACTGGTCATCGCCCTTTTTTATACCAAAGCAATATCCTGGTCGGGATTAGGATACGCCTCCATTATCTTCGGGATCCTGATTACTCTGAACCGATTCAATGTTCGAAGGCCAATAGGATATCTTACATTGGGGATTTTGCTTTGGTATTTCTTGTTACGTTCCGGTGTACATGGGACGATTGCCGGAGTACTAGTTGCCTGGACCATTCCTGCTATTTCGCCCATTAACAAAAAGTCATTTGCATCGTCATGCCGAGGTATCCTTGGCTGCGAAAGCGTTCAACCTCCTTTGCAAAGGATGGAGGAAACCTTGCACCCTTGGACCAGCTATGTGATCCTCCCCTTATTTGCCTTGGCCAATGCGGGAGTTCAAATCGAATCAGGATTGTTTCATTCCCTGTTGGACTCGGTGAGTGTCGGAGTTTTTTTGGGATTGTTGGTGGGAAAACCGCTTGGTATTTTCACGGCATGTTGGATAGCACTCAAGTTCGGCTTTCCCCGATTGTCGGGCGGAGTGGACTGGCGGCACCTTCTTGGGGTTGGGATGTTGGGCGGTATCGGATTCACGATGTCCATATTTATTTCCGGACTCGCATTCCCTGGCAGTGGGCTTTTGGATACCGCCAAGATTAGCGTTTTCCTCGCTTCGATTCTTTCGGGTTTGTTGGGCTGGACTTGGTTACGGTTGGTTTCAAAAGAGACCCATTCCAAACATTTGGCTGAAGCGCCGGGTTGATGGCTCTTTCAAAAATACCTTGAAAGCAAGACCATTTTCAGTAAGGTTAAACTCGATTACGAGGATGAAAGGTTTGATGAACCTCTTTGAGGTATTCCTGGTCTAGGTGAGTGTAAATCTGGGTTGTGGTGATATCGGCATGGCCCAACATCTCCTGCACCGACCTTAAATCGGCACCCGCATCAATAAGATGAGTCGCAAAAGAATGCCTGAAAGTGTGAGGGGATACTTGCGAATCAATGGCAGCTCGCAAACAAATTCGTTGTACAATTTTCCAAGCACCCATCCTTGAGAGCGGCTTTCCAGACCGATTGAGTAAAAGAGTGTCGACGTTTTTTCCATTTGGAAACCACGCCAAGCTTAAATAATGCGAAATCGAGTCGGCCACTTTTTCTCCCAGAGGAACAAGACGCTGCTTCTTCCCCTTTCCTTGCACTAAAACCACGCCTTCAGCCAAATTCAATTGATCCCGTTTTAATCCGATAGCTTCGGAAATACGCAGGCCCATTCCATATAAAAGTTCCACCAAACAGAGATCGCGCCAAGCCCCGTTATCCTCACGACGAACCGCCCTTTCTAGGAAATCATAAATGCCTTCAATTTCCTTTCTCGAGAGACTCGTGGGTTTATAACGCTGTTGGCGAGGACCTTGAAGGCCTGGAGTCGGATCAGCTGAAAGAAAATTCTCTTCCGCTAAGAAGGCGCTGTAACTTTTTAATGTTGAGATGTAACGGGAAATACTCGAGGCCGCAAAACCCAAGTTGATCAGGCTGCGGGTAAAGGCTCGCATCTTTACCAAGGTGATATGACTAGCGTTCGGTTCTAACCTCCTGACAGCCTTGCGAGGCCCCTCCTTGGCTCGGCTCGGGCCTTTAGCTTCCAAAAGAGTATGCCGGAAAAAAAGGACTAAATCTGAACGATAAGCGGCTACGGTTTCTTGGCTAAGTCGGCGTTCTAATTGTAAATGCGCAAGATAGGCCTCTTCCAAGGGAATGATGATTTCTGGACTTGTGGATTCTATACTCATGGAAAGATGAAGCTAAACAATTGAAAAAATAAAATAAAGGTGTTAATTTTGCGCTTTCGGGTGCTTAGCTCAGTTGGTAGAGCAGCTGACTCTTAATCAGCGGGTCGAAGGTTCAATCCCTTCAGTACCCAAAAAAACCTCAACTTCGGTTGGGGTTTTTTTGTGGCTAAAATTGGGTTGAAACAGGTCAGTCAAATTAGTTTCACGGTTCTATTCCATAGTCCTGCGTCAAAAAAAAGTATTTTACTCCTAAAATGTTGAGGAGAAACTATGAATGAGCCCGGAACCATCACCCAATCTGATATTGAAGCAAGACAATGGGGCATGTTCATCCACTTGGGTATTTTGGCAGGTTACTTTATTCCAGTTGCGGGGTTCATCGTGCCCATTGTCCTGTGGCAAATGAAAAAATATGAACACCCGCTAATCGACCAACACGGCAAAAATGTCGCCAACTGGTTATTGTCCTTTTTGGTGTACGGAGCCATATCTGGTGTCTTGTGCCTATTGCTGGTCGGCTTCATGCTTCTGTGGGGACTGGGTGTACTGAATATTATTTTCGCAATAGTAGGCGGCATTAAAGCCAATAACGGCAAGGTCTGGGCCTACCCATTTACTATCAAATTTTTAAAATAAAATTGGAAATAGTTAATCCAAAAAAAAGGCCTTACCTCAACGCGATAGCTCCGCTTCAATAAAGGTTTTGAAGCGATGGAGTTCTTCGTCAATCAATCGATCAGGATGTTTTCCGAAAAGTTTGGCGAAGGCTTTGCCGATTTTTCCTGTGGGAACTTCATATTCAAGGTGAATGCCTACTTGGGTTCGCTCCCCTTTTCCCAGCGAATCGAATATAAACGCGCCATCTGAATTGAGGCTTGCAGTTGGAGTCGTACGCCAAGCGATTTTCTTATTCTGGCGTTCATCCCACACTTCCGTTTCCCATACCAAATCCAATCCGGCCGGCATGCGAGCGGTCCAAACCGATCGCTTGCGATCCAAGCTCCGCACTGATTTTAAATGATGAAAAATGCTGGTAAAGTTCGCCACGTCTCGGAGATAATTAAATAGCTCTTCCGCCGTACGGTCTATGACTAGCGCCTTGTCCACTCGAATTATTCCATTCTCGCTATCTGCCCAGGGCAAACCCTCGCCTGTAGCGGTATTGATTCCAATCATTCGAAAAAATAGACTACGGCCGAGTACGCCACGTAAGAGTAAACCTCCGCCCAACAGACCCAAAATCAGCCCACCCCAGGAACGTCGCTTTATTCCATAGAGTAGAAGCCCGCCGCCCATGACAGTGGATACCCAGCGTTCCCCTTTATCGATATTTATTTTAATGCCTTGTATGTGCCCCAGCACCTCCAAAGCCTTTTCCTTCACTTCTTCTATTCCTACCCCATCCATACGTATTCCATTTTGGCCCATATTTACTCCGGTCTAGAGTGTGAACCTTGAAGATAGTTGAGATGTAGCCTCTAAGGCAAAAATAAAAACGAGATTATAGGTACTTACATCACACGTTTTAAAAGTTTCACTCTATCGAAGGTCATCTTTAAAGTTTCTTGCGCTTCGCCGACACTGCCGAAATTTTTTCCAGCTTCTGGATGCGCCGAGCCACCGTAAAATGGCATTACCATGCTTCGTTTTCCCGGCAGCCAAGACAAGACCAGAGTGAGCTCCAAGTCGTCTTTGCGAACTAGTAGATGATCGTGAATCATGCCCTAATTATAGGATGTGGCACTTCTGATGCCACAACTTAGTGATGAAGAAGTTGAGTTTTTTTCGATACTTCTACATTATTCAAGATAGGTATATCCGTACAGGCCGGAACGATAGATAGCCAGAAATTCACGGCCTTCTTGTTGGGTGATTTTGCCTTCTTTGACAGAAGAGCTGACCCATGCTTCCATGGTTCTCACCAAGTTTTTATCACTAAACTGGACATAGTCGAGCACATCGGCGACGGATTCTCCGTCAATAATTTGATCGATGTTATAACCTTCTTTCCCTCTACAGGTAATGTGAACCGCATTCGTGTCCCCAAAAAGATTATGCAAATCCCCTAGGATTTCTTGATAGGCTCCTACCAAGTAAACTCCTAAGTAATAAGGCTCGTCCGCCTTCAAGGCATGGACCGGCATGCTGCGGGCCATTTCCCCTTGGCCGATAAAGTGATCAATTTTCCCGTCCGAATCGCAGGTGATGTCTTGCAGGGTAGCGGATTGGGTCGGTTCCTCATCCAAGCGCTGAATGGGTAGCACTGGAAAAATTTGGTCAAAGGCCCAGGAGTCGGGAAGCGATTGGAATAATGAGAAGTTACAGAAATATTTTTCAGTCAGCAGTTTGGCGATGCC
>JAYVCH010000146.1:0-2730 GCA_043750055.1 Fibrobacteria bacterium | reverse complement strand
TTCGGGAGCATTGTCAATTTCACCATAAGACTTAGCAACAGCGCCGCCTGATTTGGCTAACACGGTCGTGATGGCTGCCGTTAAGGAGGTCTTGCCATGATCAACGTGACCAATGGTGCCAACATTCACGTGCGGTTTATTTCGGTTGAACTTTTCCTTGGCCATGTTGCCTATATCCTCCTAATTGCCGTCGTTTTATTTTTTTGGAGCAGTAATTGATAGAAACATTCTTGTAAACTTTCATCCTATTCCATCTTAATTCATGCAGGGCCACTCACTTAGCGTCCCTGCCATTGATTCATAGCCTTAATGGAGCCCAAATCGGGAATTGAACCCGAGACCTCTTCCTTACCAAGGAAGTGCTCTACCCCTGAGCTATTTGGGCCAAATTAAGGAAAAGAAGCAGGAATGGAGCGGGCTAACGGACTCGAACCGTCAACAGCCACCTTGGAAGGGTGGTACTCTACCAATTGAGTTAAGCCCGCCCATCCCTGCTTCTTCAATCCGTCTATCTGTTACCGCCTTCAATCGCTAGAATTTGGACCTTTAAATGGGTGGGGGCGGTTTCGAACCGCCGTAGGCATAGCCAGTGGATTTACAGTCCACCCCCATTAACCACTCGGGCACCCACCCGTTTAAATCGTCCCTATCCTTTGCTTTCCTTCAATCTTTAGAGTCCATTCGAGACTTATTTACAATTGTCGACCTTTTCGGTCGGATTTATAAAAAAGCCAACGAAAGGAATTGAACCCTCGACCGCCTGATTACAAATCAGGAGCTCTACCAACTGAGCTACGTTGGCCCGAAAAATCCATTTTCAAGTCTGAACCTAAAATGGAGGGAGAAATTTAGCAAAAATATGTGGGAATCATCAAGAAAAAGTGGTTTCTCTACGCGAAATTCATGCCGGAGGCATTTTCTGAGTAAAAACGATAGTCACTTTTTGGTGGCTTCAAGAGCTTTAATTCTTTCGGCGAGAGAGGGATGGCTGTAATGGAAAGCGCTATACCATGGGTGAGGCGTCAGGTTGGTAAGGTTTTCTCGGGATAGTTTGATCAAGGCACTGCGCATGGATGGAATATCATCAGTGGACAAAACCGCATAGGCATCGGCTTCATACTCATGTTTGCGGGAAACGTGATTCATGAAGGGTGAGAGCAGCATGGAGAGAGAAGAAAAAACCGATAAGAATAAAAAGAGTCCGACTGCGGGAGAGCTCGTCTCAACAGCTGGCGGGCGAGAAGAGAATTGAAATCCAAAAGCCGAGTAGAGGGGTTCCCATTTTAAAGCCAAGGAAGCCAGGAAAAGTAAGCTACCCAGCATAAACACTTGGGTCGCCATCATCTTGTAAATGTGATTTCGTTTATAATGTCCAATTTCATGGGCTAAAATGCTGGTCAATTCGGAGTTATCCATTTGCCTTATCAATGTATCGTATAGGACAATTCGACGCCATTTTCCCAGCCCCGTAAAATAGGCATTGGAGTGCAAGCTCCGCCGACTTCCATCCATAACAAAAATTCCTGCGGCAGGAAAATGGAGGCGTTCCGCCAGAGAAAGCAGATTGCTTTTAAGCTCGCTCTCTTCCAGCGGCTTAAAGCGATTAAATAAGGGCGCGATGAGCGTCGGATAAACCACCAACATTCCCAACTGAAAAAATAGAATCAGCCCAAAAGCCCATAGCCACCAGGTCGAGTTCGTAAAACGAAACAAGAACAGCAAGGCGTAAAGCAAGGGTAATCCCAAGACTAAAGTCATGGCTAATTCCTTCGCAAAGTCACGCCAGAAAAGTCCCCAAGTCATAGTATTGAAACCAAACTTTCCTTCGATTCGAAAAGTGGAATACAAAGTTAGCGGGAGCTTCAAAATAGAGGGGACAGCTGTGACCCCCACCAGAAACAGAACTCCTCGATGAAGGCCATCCCCACATAGATGAAGCAAGGTTTTATCGAACCAGGGTAGAAGCCCAGAGCATAACAGAACCAAAGTGAGAAGGGCCGAATAAAAAAGCGAAAAGTTATCGAAAGAAAGTTGTTCCAAGGTATAGGCGCGACTTTTGGTAAACCGGTCAGCATCGGTGAGTCCGGAATTGGACGCCACTGTTGGGTGGTTAGAACTTTTTTCATTTCGAGATGTTTGGTTTGAAGGAGGTAATGAAAAAATTCCATTGAGACTCGGAGGAAGAACGCGATGGCTCAGAACCTCACGTCGATTGAGAACATTTAGCGCCCAATTCAAGATCAAACTCAGCGCAAAAAAGGAAAGGAAGCCTATTAAGACCTGCGAACCGTCAATCACCCTTTTTCCTTCCAAATAAGAGGCAGAATCTAAGTAGATTACTGGCCATGAATGCGTCGAGAAATATAGTTTTGTCCACGATTTTATCGGGCTTCGCTATCCTCTTGTTGGAGACCGGGCTCGGGCCTTTGGCTTGTGCTGTACCTATCAAAGCGGAATGCTCGGAAATCCAGGCCCGCATCGATTATGGGAACTTAACCGAAGATCAGTTGCGTTTTGCGACTGGTGAATTAGAAGACTGTCATGGCCGTCAAAAAGTGGCGGAGCAAAAAGATTCTGGTATTGTGGACAGTGTGGAAAGAAAATTCACGCCACTGCCACAATAGAAGATGATATCAAAAGGGAGTTCATGAAAATTTCCAGCGAGATGCTTCCCAAAAGGTTGCAAGAAATCGCATTTGAGATCAATTCCGCAGGGGGATCCATTTACCT
>JAYVCH010000145.1:0-12114 GCA_043750055.1 Fibrobacteria bacterium | reverse complement strand
TTTACCACGGCGGCCACCAAGACGAGTTTGGCCCGTTTTAGTTAAACCGGCAACGTTATTCATGACTTTGTCCAAGTCCTTGGCAAACTTCTGATGGAGCAGATCGTATGAGGACAAAGAGGAAGACGAAGTCCTAGAAGTGATTAACTTCAAGGCAGCCTGGGTGACGGGAGCTTTGGGATCGCCCTTACCCTTTGGTTTACCGCCGCCACCAGATTTTTTCCGTGGCTTAACAGGTGCATTCTTCTTCTTCTTTTCTGCTTCCTTCTTTTCCACATCGGCAAGTTTCATCACAACCTGGGAGGTATCGTCCTTGGTTGCCGAATAAAGTGCCATGGGAATAGCAACTTCTACGGTCAACGCATAACCGACAATTCCTGCGCCAATAATTGAGAAAACACCCAAAAATTTGCCCAAGCGTTTATCGGACTCCACTTCCATCTTTTCGAGTATAGGATCTTTGGCTTTGCCCATTTGAGGCGACATAAAATCTTGTGCCATTTAGCCTTCCTCATTTTTCTTTGTTACGGCGAACTTAATATTGTTATAACCTGCATAACCGCAAGTTGCCATGACCTTTGTAATGATATCGTATGGGGTGTTCTTATCAAATTGAACTACAACCTTACCAGTTGCTTCTTTGATAATTCCCAGAATTTCTGCCTTACGTTCCTCATCCCGTTTCTTAGTGAGGACTGCAAGCACTGGAGCCACAATCAAGCTGTCTTGTTTGCGAACCAATTCTGTTCCAATTAATACCTGGTCATCCACGGTTATGTTTTTCTGATCACCAATAATCGTTAGGGAAATCTCGGTTGGAGATTTCGACCTTTGCGACATCGGCAAAACAAGATTATCCGCCGAAGTCATAAGACTGCCTTCCGCAGAAACCGTTCGCATTAGAAACGTCAGCACAATAACGAACACGTCAATGAGTGACGTAATAATTAAACCGGGCATTTCCGATCGTTTAATTTTGCGCTTTGCCATTATACCGCTCCTCCGATTAAGGATAAGGCCACACGGTCGAAACCAGCGGACTTGCAGGCATCCATCATCTGGATCACCTTATCGTAAATAACGTTTTCATCGGCAAGAATTACAACATCGTCTACATCAGGAGGAAGAGGATCCCTCAAACTATAGGCCATGTGAATCTTTTCGAGAGTGCGTGCTACTTCCATGTAAGCGGAAAGTTTCTCTACTCTGCAAAAAGATGCAGAACGCGGATCCATTTTATGTACCGTTTCATCCCCAACTACACGATAGAGCGCACCGTTTGGAGGCACAGTTGTGTACCAATTACCCGCTGTATCCATCATCGCATTGCCTTCAACGTTCTGGGCTGCATATGAATATGTTCCAGGATCCGCAGAATCCTTTTTGACAAGGTTATTCAGCATGATAGTTTCACGTTCGTAGGGCGACATGACTTTACCATCGGAAGGTGATTTAACCTCTTCTCCTGGAACGTAAACCTTTCGGAATACTTTCTGATCTGAACGGCTTCGGTATTCAACTTCTTCTTGATAGAAGACGGTTGGCTGAAAACCACCCGCAGCTCCAATAGTCACGCCTTTGTCAGTAATAACGACGGTTAGATTGAGCAATCCTTCATCGATATCGACTTTGGGTTGATCCGGTTGTGCGATTCCCCGTTCAGGCAGCCAAAGTTCCAGCACACCCAATTTTTCGAAGGTGGACATGGAAATAACCGTGGTTACAAGAATCGAGAAAAGGTTCATGACCGGAATAAGGTCTAGTTCCTTGACATGTGTTTTTTTTGATCTTGATTTTTGCATTGCCTTGCCTTCCTGATAAGGAGACGGGGATGATATCCATCCCTGTCAATCCAAATCCTAGAGGAGGTTCATTACCTTTACAGCCTTTTCTTCCATCTCTTCTTGAAGACGCTCGGATTGCATAGCAAGCAAGCCGTGAAGAAGTAGGATTGGAATTGCAGTGGCAAGGCCAGACCATGTGTTCACCATAACGATGGAAATACCGTTAGCAAGCGCCTGAGGACGTTGAGCCGCTGGCAAATTGGCTACCGCGTCAAAGGCAAGAATCAGACCGAAAATAGTACCGAGAAGTCCACAAAGCATCGCAATGTTTGCGAAAGCAGGAAGAAGATTAAGATAACGATTGATGCGAGGAGCTTCGGTCAAATAAACTTCGTCTACAGCCTTTTCAATAGCCTGCTGTCCTTTAGCCTTGTTCTGCAAAACGGCAGAAATCATCTTTGCTAAGGGGAAGTTCTGACTGGCAGCCAAATGACCGGCTTCAGCGATGCGTCCGGTTTGCAAAAGCTGCGCGATATTGCGCATAAAGTTGGTTCGACCTGCTGAGGACTTGATATAGATGTAATAGAACCGTTCCGCGATGATTGCCAGGGAGATAATTCCTAGTATCATGATGAGCGACATGTAAAATTTGCCCTCGCCTTGAAAGCCCTTCAAAATCAGTTCCATGTTAAATCCTCTCTATTGAAAAAGGTTAGGGGTATTAATCCTGTGCTAAGAAATCCGCCGATTCAGAGTCAAATGACCCTGCTGGATTAGTTAAATTTCAAAAGACTTCGGTTCAGCCCTTTGCGTCCGAAACAAAGATACTTTCACCTTTATATTTGCGCTTGATATTTTTTCGCTATTTTCAATGAAAAAAAATTAAAAAAAATGGGAATTTACCGGTATTGGATAAAAGGCGGTAATACCGCCTCTGAACAAAAAAAGGCGACCTATTAAGCCGCCAAATCTTATCCAATTATAATCACACCCTTGGATTGAAACTACTTTTTTCTCAAGGCGCTACGGCTTCTCTTCCCATTTCATTGATATCCCTCTTTGCCTCAGTCTCCATCTGAAGCAAGAGCTCTACCTTTTGATCCTCACCTAAAGAAGAGTTTTCATAAATCTTTGAGATTCTTTTCATATTTGATTCATACTTACTGTCTTTAAACTCAGCAGCTGGCTGGGTCGCAGTCGATGGTGCCCCCGATGACTTTTCTTGGCTCGCGCCCGCGGAAGGAGCTTCGGATGGCGTCGCGGATTTGGGTCGAGCAGTAGGCTGTGCATTCAACTCGGGAGCATCGGCCGATAATACTTTCAGTCTGGCAACCAACACTTTTCTGGGCTGATTGTCAAGGTAGTAAGTTTGAGCGGCAACCAAACCCTCCTTATAATTGGTAATAGCCTTTTCTTTGGTTTCATCCGAAGCTTGCTTCAGTTGTTCATGTTCAGCTTTACCTGCAGATTTGGGAAGTGGAACTTCTAGAAACAATTTGGAAAGATCCTCAAGCGCTTGTCCTTTGAATGCATAAGCTTCCATCAACCTAATGCCCGAGCTATCAATCCATTGGCTCTCGATACTCTGATTATTTGCGATTTCAAGATTTTTCTTGTACAGTTCAACCGATTTTTCCAAGTAACCAGGGATTCCTGCTTTACTTTCAACTTTGGCGCGAATTCTATCCTCTCCAGAAAGACCCGCAGCTCTTTCATTATCAGAAATATTCGCAATGGCATAGAATAGGTCGCCCATGCGCATGGTCGAACGAAGGGTCCATTCTTCTTCGGCCATTTCAACTGCTTTCGCATAGTATTGGATAGATGGAAGGAGACTCTTATTCATTTCATTAGCACGCTGTGCATTCTGACTCTTTGTTCCATCCAAACGTATTCTTTTGATTTTTTTATAATACATGTCGCCGGCGCGATAGGCTGCTTCAGCAGCGATAGCTGGAGGAATCATCCCCTTCTCGCCATCTTTCTTTTGAATCGAAATCGCCTTTCCATAATGATCCAAAGCCTTTGCTTCGTTACCCATGGATTCATAGTTTTTTCCTGCACCAAGATGTGCACGAATCAACTTGCCCTTGTCGTTTTCGAAATCTTTAACGAAAGCTTCATAGGCGACAGCAGCCTTGGCATAATCACCCTTTTTTTCGAGCAGCAAGGGTACAGAGAATATAGCTTCAATCGCATATTGACTTTTCGGGAACTTATCGCCAATGAGCTTATAGACAGCAATAGCATCTCCCAATTCCTTTCCGTTTTCATACAACTGACCGGCATTGTAGAGGTAGGCAGGTGTTTTAGGATGGGTTGGATAAGCTCGGAAAGCCATCTCGTATGTCTGTCCAGCGCGATGAGTATCAGGAATTTTTTCGTAGGCATCCGCTGCCCAGGCAATTGACTGAAAACCCAAGGAATCGGTGGGATAATTTCGTTGAATCAACAAGAAGGTTTCACCTGCTTCCCGATATTTTTTCTTTGCCATAAGCATCGCCGATGCTTTCAGGATTGATTTGATACGCAGTTCGGATTTTGGATATTCTTGGTGAATGCGGAGAAGAGTTTTAACACCATCTTCTGTTCGACCTGCAGAATCGTAATTTACACCCGCTTCAAAAAGTGCTTTATCGGCAATGTCTACATCTCTGAAATCACGAGCGAGTTGTAAATACTTGACTGCAGCAGTTGCATGGTCACCTGATTTTGCCTTACTATCTGCCTGTTTAAATACGGTAGAAGCCAATGCCTTCTTAATTTCAGTGCACTGTTTATCGGAAGGGCAAAGCTTGTTTCTTAGTACAGTAAATTGCTTTTCGGCTAAATCATACTGACCGTTTTCTAAAAGACTTTGCGCCAAGGCACGCCGAATTAAAACCGTATGTTCATGATTAGGGAATTTTTCGACTAAACGTGTTAAGCTCAAAATAGCAGGTTGATATTGCTTCGCTTGATATTCAATAAAGGCCGCATTATAGGCCAATTCCGGGGCGGAGTTGGAACTTCCAAAGGAGGCCATATATTTCTCAACGGCACCAAAATAATCATGTGTTTCCGGGGAATTGTATGCAGCGATTGTATCGTTGTTCATTCGCTTAATGGCACCCTTTCGGTTTTCATCCATCATGAGAACCGTATTATAAGCAGCATCGGCTTTGGTTACGATATCTTTTTTCTCGGCCGGCATTTTCCCAAAGCGATCGGTATTAGCGGAAGCACACCATTGCCATTCCTCAGCAGATTTTCTGTATTCCTGCAATTTGTTGTATAGGACTGCAAGATTCTGATGAACTTGGTAAACATCCCAAGAATTCTCCGAACTATATCGGGATAAATAATTTCGATAATGCTCCTCAGCCTTTCTTAGCATTTCTGTGTCACCCTTGCCCTGATCCCCCTTTTGGTGATAATAGACAGGGATATGATACATTGCAATTTTGATTGCTCTTTTTGACTCCTCTACTGCGGTTGCATTTCCTGAATTTTGACGAGACCATTCTGATCCATTTTCATATCGCTTAACCAATTCCATCCGGGCTGACTGAGCCTCTTCAGCTTTTTTCTGAAGGACAAGTATTTCGACCATATCCAAATCCGCAAGAGGCGCCTTTGGATACGCTGGGTCCTTCTGTAATAAGAAACGGTAAGATTTTACGGCTTCATCTAAGCGATCATGTCCTTTATTTTTAGTTCCAATTTCATAGTAAACGTTGTTTTCCCACTTTGGACTGCCCTTGGAAGAAAGAAACTTCTCTGCGGTTTCGAAACCATTATCCATATCAGCCCAACTTGCCGCCATAAAGGACATGGCCTCATCACGAAGGTCACCTTTTAATTTTCCAGCATCCGTTCTAGCAACGTATTCGTAATACCATTTTGCTGCATTTTCAAAGTCGGCCAAGTTATAGTATGCCTCAGCACGGTGATAAAGTGCTAAACCAGCTTCATTCCCCGGGTAATCAAGCGGGACTTTCTCATATTGCTCAATTGCCTTGGCATATTTTCGTTTGAGTAGCCAATATTCCCCTAACCGAAGTCGAGCTTGAATATTTAGCGCGTGATCAGGATATCGAGTAACGAGGAGATTCAGGTACTCATAAGCACGATCTTCATTACCGAGCATGTCTTGGATAAAAGCCGTTCTTACAAGTGCTTCGGGGACCTGTTTATGGTTTGGATACTCTTTTAAAAACTTTTCGAAAAATCCCATTGATTTTTTATGATCGCGGCGAGGCTGAGTCGGCTCTGGGCCTTTTTTGTCATGGTCTTCCCAGCTAATAATATCCTTTTCGTATTTCGACTGCTTAAGTGTAAAGGAATCTTCTTCATTTTGATAGGTCAAATTGGCAACCTGAAAAAGCGCAGAAGCACATCGGTCGGTTTTATCCGTACAGCTATTAACGTAATCTTGGAATTCTTTGATACTCTGCTCACGATTTGAAATTTTACTTCCAAAATCATCCGGATTATCTTTAGCTTCTCTCTGTGACGCCTTGCTATGCTCTTTTGCGAGATCTGATTTGTAGTTATTCAGATCTTCACGATATTGGTCGACCTTTTTTTGACGTTTAGCCAAACAATCCGATTTACTGGACTCATCTGACATGGTCTCACATTTTGTAGAAAGTTGGTCCAAATCCATCTTTCGCTTTTTCAAATCATTAAGGCGACCGTCAGCAAATGAATGGGAGGACGCCAATAACCCGAAGGCACTGGCAAGAGCCACATTCAAGAAGCGATTCGATTTCTTCACTAAAATCTCCATTTTTACCTCTTGAAAAGGCCTTAGGCCTTTACTTCACATCCAAATTTTCAAGTTCATTCTGCGAAGGACCACGCTTTTCGCTCGAACCACCCTTGATGTTGATCACGGTAGCTTTCGTGAACTTTGCATCCTTGATAATCCGGTCCTTATTGGCTAGGAACTTCTCGACTTGTTCCACCTCACGTAAAAATTCAAGGTAGGATTCAATTTTCTTATGAATATTTTCAAACTTTGGTCGTAACTCTTCTCGTTTTTCCAAAACACGAGGCGTCGGCAACTGATTAGAGAGCAACAAGGCTTCCTTTTGGATGGCTTGAAAATCGCCACCGCTGCTCATATTTTCTTCTTTTTTCCTTTGAATATCGGAAGCGGCTACAGCTTTTTTCTGGGCCAAATCAATAGCATTATCAAATTCCTTGATGGATTTATCATAATCTTTATCGAAATAGGCGCAATAACCTAGGAGAAGATGACCTTCTGGAACCAACAAGCTGTTGGGCGTTTTGGAAATGATATCATTTGCATAGCCTTGAGCTTCCTTGAAACGTTGGACTTTAAGGAAGGACCAAGCCAACCCTAAGAGTGCTTCATCATATTTCGAACTTGAAGGCGAAACGGAACCATAAAACTCGGCGGCTTTAACCAACTGAGGTGGCTCTTTGCCAAAATTAATATGCCCTAATTTTACAGCCGTTACTTCCTTCATTTCCTGTTCAGAAGCATTCGAAGGTTTACTCTCCATAATATCCTGGAAGGCGGTTTCCGCTTCCTTGTATTTCTTCATGTTCACATTTGACATACCAAGGGTGAAGCGTGCATATATAAAGTTTGCGTTTCCGGGAAGAATTGGAGAAAGCAAGGATATGGCTCCATGATAATCTTTTTGGATATAGCGCATCTGTCCCATAACATAATCTGCATCTGATTTAACATCGGATTCTGGATACAAATTGGTGATTTGTTGATAACGCTTGGTAGCTTCATCAAACTTGCCTTCCTTGTAGTCAATGTTCATCAACTGGAACATGTACTTAGGCCTTTGGTCAGAATCGGTATAACGCTTTAGAGCATCATTATAAACATCGCGAGCAGCCTGGTGCATACGTAAATTTTCAAATGATTTGCCCTTGTAAAAGGCTGCCTGGTCAACCAAATGAAAAGAAGGGTACTTGGTGATAACTTTTCCAAAGGCATAAGAAGCCAGTAGAAATTTACGCGCCAAATAGAGACGCATCGCTTCTCGATAGGCATCTTCTGGTTCAATTTTCAACCTACGATATCGTGCCTCACCAATTCGTTCTTCACGGGTTGGGCCTACTCGAGTAATGGCTTTGAAGTTCCAAACAAAACCCCGACCTTCATCCTGACTAGTTAGCTGGTCATGTGACATATCTAAATCAAGTTGTAAATATCTGAAAAGGTTTACCCTCTTGACATTCACTGTTGCGCCAATAACTGGATATCCAAGCTTAGTATATTTTATTTTCAAACCAAGCAGCGGACTCAAATAATAAGTCGCCCGAATCGTGGGAACAATTTCTTTACCTGATCCCGGACCTTCAGTGGTAACGTGTGCAAAGTCAATCATGCTGACGGAACCTGCCAATTCAAGGTGGTAGTCAAATCCTCGCCAGAAAAAGGAGGTATTTAAGTTCTGAGGAATCTTGTACTCACCATTTCCATCAGGGAGTTTAACCTTCGGCTGGAGAACATTCTGCATAGCTAGACCTAGTTGAAGGTGGCCCCAGCGAGAAGTACTGAAAGGATTATAACTTAAACCTAAATCCGCACCGTAACCGAAGCTCTTGATCACTCCGAAAGCATTGAATTGAATCAAGGTTGCGTTGATACCTAATGCCAATTTATTAGATAACCCATTTGGGAAAAACCAAGGCAATCGGTAAGCATATCCCAGCGAATATGCATTTTCTAAATAGACGGCATTACTCCCATCAATTGCTGATCCGTTTTCAAAAACAGACAAGGCCAAAGAGTGGTTGTAGTCAAACGGATGTACTGCGGTTATAAATTCCTGACCAGCCTTACCCGAAATAGTTTGGAACAAGCCAACTGCTACTTCAATTTGATCATTTTCAGCAATGGACGCAGGATTGACATACAGAGCGGTATTGTCCCCGTATTCAGCGAACCAATCATTTTGTTGGTAAGCATGGGGTTTGTATGGACTAGGTGCGGCGAAGGCCAAAGCCGCGCCGACAAGGGTCGTTAGGGTTACGAATCTGTGATTCAAAGCTGCCACTCCCTTGTTCATTTCTTAATCCTGAAGAACTCGATACGACGATTAATTGTTCGTCCGGCGGCGGTTTTATTATCTGCCTTCGGACGTGAAGCTCCATAGCCTTTTCCCACGAGCCTGCTTTTTTCAATTCCTCGGTTTACAAGGTATTCGCGAACTGCATTTGCACGGTCCAGGGAAAGTTTGACGTTAATTTTGTCCGTACCCGCATTATCCGTGTGTCCTGCAATTTCGTATTTGCGGTCAGAAAATTTGGCCAACTGTTCGTAGACTTCATCCAGCTTTGGATACGAATCTTCGGTTATTTCGGCACTTCCGGTTCTGAAATTCACGCCCTCGAGAATGAATTCATCTTCAATTTTTGTGGGAGCTTTATATGGGCAACCATTGTGGGCGGCATCTCCTGCAACATCAGGGCAGTTATCACGAATATCAGGAATTCCATCCTTGTCATTATCTGGATCAGGGCAACCATCTTGGTCCTGGAATCCATCTTTGTCTTCAGGATCGTTGGGACATTTGTCTTTACTGTCCTGAATTCCATCGTTGTCATTATCAAAATCAGGGCATCCATCCTGGTCTTGGAAGCCGTCTTGATCTTCAGCCAAATCAGGACAGACATCTTTTGAATCGGCGATACCGTCATTGTCGCGGTCGCCATCTACCGACACAATTTGGTCTTTGGCAATTAAACCGATATCGACCTGTCCATAACCACGACGAACCATTGGCGATTTGGCCGCAACAAAATAATTAGGGTCCCCAAGACTTGGGCTAAGGAAAAGCGGGTCATGGGAAACATTAGTCTTGTTAATTTTTGTGTAGCGGTTGAAAGGTATGACGTTCTTGTAAACGTTGTTGTAAACGATTTGGGATTGACCGGAAGCAGGGTCGGAGTAAATACCATATTCATGATTTAACATGACGATATTGTTACGAACCACGATGCGGCATGGTCCCTTGAGTGTAAAACCACTATAGCCATTTCGAATAACAACGTTGTTCTCGATTCGTGTATCCAAGGACTTTGCGCCCCAGGCCAGCACTCCAGACCAACGATTGCCGAAAATGACATTGTTGTAAATCTGGGGTAAAGAAATGAAGGCGCCAATGCCCGCACCTTGATTATCCAAAATCCAGTTGTGGTGGATATAAGGTGAAGAATTTTCGCACAAGATCCCATCAATACCGTTCGTAATAGTGAACTTGGCTATTTCAGACCCAGTTACGGCATAAACTGTAGGACCACGACGCATACCGTCGATAATACATTCAAGCTGGTTGGTTCCTAATAGAGTGACGCCCTGAACCAAAGTCACATTTTCCTTATACCTACCAGGTGAAACGAGTACGGTGTCACCGTAATCGGCGCTGGTGAGACCACCATTTATAGATGGAAAATCTCCGGGAACCCTAACGGTCTTGGCATCAATCGAACCAAGACCCCATAAGCTGCCGCACGCCAGTGCCGCGTACAAATATCGTTGCATAGTATGTGTCCCTATTTGTTACCCAAAATGGCAATCACCGCAGAAAGCTGCAGGTAGTCATCTTCGTCCTTCAGCAAGTTATCCTCAAGACTCGAACAAGTCAATTGGTTTTTAAAAATAATCAATTTAAGCAGATTCAAACCGACTTGGCAACCCAGGCCATCTCTTTTTTTTCAGTGTAAACATCATGAAAAAATTCTTTATTTACCTGTCAGCTAAGTTGACGACGTTGATTGAAAATTTCGGAATTTTGATATACATCTTCCACCTACTCCAAGTTCACACTAGTTCGAAAAGATAAGTAATATGCCATTAATTGCACGACGAAATTTGATTTTTTTTGCCCTATTGCTGGGGACCAACTGTCGTGGGCCATTAACCCACTCAGGCAAAACCCTGGTGATAGCCAATGGTGCCGAACCGGCAACCCTAGATTTACATGTCGCCACGGGCATGACCGAACTCCGTGTCATTGGTCCCCTCTTCGAAGGATTGGTGCTCCGTGGAATAAATGGTTCAACGGTTAGACCCGGTGCAGCCAAAACTTGGGAGACTTCAAGTGATGGCAAGGTATATACATTCCATCTTCGAGCCTTGAAATGGTCCAACGGTCTACCACTAACCTCTAAGGACTTTCTTAAGTCTTGGCAGCGATTTATCAACCCTAAAACAGCCAGCGAATACTCCTCTTTATTAAAAGTGCTTCACAATGGGACTGAAGTCCGAGAAAGCCGGTTACCAATTGATTCCCTGGGCATCTATGCGCCAAACGACTCTACTTTTGTAGTTAATTTGGAGTACCCGGTTGGGTTCTTCTTAGACCTTTGTGCATTCGAACCCTTTTTTCCGGTCCCCGTTGACTCGACCATAAAATACCAAGAAAAATGGACGAGTCCGGAGCATATGACATCTAATGGCCCCTATATGTTAAAGAATTGGATGCGCAATGTGTCGATTGAATTGGTTAAAAATCCTAACTACTGGGATGCATCCAATATTCATTTGGACAAGGTCATTCTGAAACCAGTTGAGGATCAGCTTACTGCTTACAATATGTTTTTGAACAAAGAAGTAGATTGGATATTTTCCGTTCCCCCAAGTAAGTTAGAAGCGGCCAAAAAAATGCCGGAGTTTTATGCCCAAACCATGTATGGCACATACTTCTATATCGTGAATTGTAAAAACCCCGGTTATGACTCTCCCCTACTTCGTAAGGCCTTAGCCTATGCCATCGACCGCAAAAAAATTGTAGCCCGTGTTCAAAAGGATATCCCAAAAGTTGCTACTGGGTTTGTCCCTCCAAGTCAGAGCTATCCGGAATTAGGTATGGAATTGTATGATCCGGTAAAAGCCAAAGAATTTTTGTTGAAGTCTGGCTACTCAGCCGGAAAGCAACCCCCTAAACTTCAGATTCTATTTAACACGGCGGAACAACACCGTGATATTGCCGAGGTAGTTCGCCAAATGTGGAAAGAAACCTTAGGGCTTGATGCAGAGGTCGTTAATTATGAATGGAAGGTTTATCTGCAAAATACCAAGAATCTGGATTATCCCTCGGTTGCAAGAGCTTCCTGGATTGGGGACTTTTCTGACCCCATCTCCTTTCTAGAATTGTATACCTCGGACAACTTGAACAATCGCACGGGTTATTCCAATCCTGCATATGATAGTGTCATAAAGGAAAGTTGGAAAATCTTGGATCCTGAGAAACGGTTTTTGAAGTTACGCGAATGCGAAAAAATACTCATGGAAGACATGCCAATCATTCCCATCTATTATTATGCCCTGATGGAAATGCGAAACCCAGCGATT
>JAYVCH010000144.1:0-2847 GCA_043750055.1 Fibrobacteria bacterium | reverse complement strand
TTGAGGTGGGTACAGGCTCGAACTGGTTGGAGGGTCACGGATAATGTCGCGTTTGATCATCGGAGTGACTGGAAATATTGCGAGCGGAAAATCTGAGACCGCGCGCCTCCTACAAGAAAAAGGCTGTTCATTAGTGGATGCCGATGCCGTTGCCCATGAGTTGTATGGTTATGACCATGCTCTCGTTAGGCAATTGGGCCATGAGTTTGGCCAAGATATCGTTTGGGCCAATGGCATGCTTGATCGAAAAAAACTGGGCAGTTTGGTTTTCGGTCGCCCGGAGGCGATGGCGGCCCTTAACCGGATTGTTCATCCTTCCCTCATCAATGCGATACGTGAGCGTATTCGTAGCTCGCAAAGAGTCATGAATCGCTGTGTCTTGGACGCGGCCTTGATTGTGGAATTGGGATTCGCCCAAGAAGTCGATTATCTCGTTTTTGTTTCCGCGGCCATTCCTGTGCGCCTAGAACGTTTAATGGCCCGCGCTGGTTTGACGGAAGACGAAGCGATGCGTCGCCTCGACAGCCAAATTCCGGAAGAATCCAAATTGCAGCATGCCGATTTCATCATCAAAAATGAAACGACAAAAGATTACCTTAGGGAACAGGTCGATGCCCTATGGGATGAAATCACAGATAGGGAGATGCACGAGGACGACATTCCTCTAGAGCCTTGATTTAGGCCAAGCATTAATCTTCCGGTTCTCATTTTGAGTTGACTAGAATTATTCTTAACACTGGAGAGAGTTCATGGACAAAAAAGTGATTATCCTGGCCGTCCTCGCGGCAGTCGGTGGCATTGGCCTTGGTATATTGCGATCTCCCGAGCGGAAGGGTCAAAAGGCTCAAGATCTTTTTCCCGCGGAAAAATTATTAGGCTATGCCACCAATACCAGCATCAAGGTGGTTCAGGATGGCAAAGGCGGCCGCCCCATCTCCGCCATCGCAATTGCGCCATTTGGATTGAAGCCCGAACAGGTGTCACCTACAGGTTACGGTGCCTTGCATGCCCTCCATCGTCAATATCCTAAAACCGATTGGATCTCCGTTTTCATCGCGGAGGATTCTGCCATGGCCGATGCCTCAAATTGGGTCGGAGTCGCCGAACTGAGGCAAAACAAAATTACCGTAACGGGTGGGATACCCTCGCAGAAAGAATTGGATTCTCTCACCAAGGCCGGCATACCTTTGAAACGTCCTACCCAAGCAGACTTGAAACTAGTCGCCATGGTTTATGATAGCACCCAAGACCTGGCAGGCGAGCGCTGGGATCTTTCACAAACATTGCTTGGAGCCGGAAGCGGCCTAGTCAACAAATCCAATTTCCTTTCCCTGGATTTGGAAACCGCTACCACTCATTCTATTGGAAAAGCCTTGGGACACGATGCCAAAGAAATTTCGGCCACGGCGGATGCGGTGACTCGATTTTATTGGATGAAGGCAAGCGATCCCCTATAAGCCGGTAACTTATTGAAATTCGGAACCATATAGTATGAATCGACCTTCTTGCTTAAAGCCCGGATCTTTTGGATGTCCATAAAAGATAGATCACCAGAACACTTTGCCAAAACAGGGATGAGAGAATCTTGCTTTTGAAACATCTTCTAGTAATCTTTCAGGGTATACCCGTAAGCATCGTCAGGAATGACAGCGCCTTCATTTTGTATGGGTGAAGTGGAAGTTGTGTCAGTTGGATTTTCGTTGCAGCCTACGAGAGAGGCGAATGAGCCCATCGCCAAGGCCGAGGATATAAAACTTGAAACCCTAAACATGCTGCGGACCCCTTTCCAGAAATTTAAGAGACGAAGATCATATAAATTAAACCGCTTTAGCCTCCCAAACATGTTGCATTGCATAGCTGCGACAACTGTTTTTCCGGAAACCTGCACGTTTTATTCTATCCATCGTTTCTATACCTTCGCCATCTCATAAAAATCAAAGGGTGCATTCGGTTCCGGAATTATGAATATTGCATCGAACTTTTTTGGTTCTAGGCTAACTTTAACCTGCTTTGTAAATCTGTTAACCGGAAGAAATCCTTGATTAAAACCAATCGTTTGAAAATCAATTATTCGCTGAAAAACTGGGCAATCGCAGGTGCCATTGCCATGCAAGTGCTGCACGCAAACACTTTTGCCGCAAAGAAAAAATTGCCCTTCATAGTAGGTAACTTCAAAGCTACTGTAGAAGAGCAAGGGGAATTATTTTCCATATCTTGGAATTTCAAAAATGATAGCACCTTTATCTTTGATGCAAATGCAAAGAAGAACCCTAAAAATGCAAATAAAAACATGCGAGGCAAATGGACCTTGCAAGGAAACAACTTGATCGTTTCCGGTTCTGAAGGCTTGGTCAATGGAAAATGGCAAAGCATTCCAGATGATGGGTTCCCGGTTCTATCATTCACCGACACTGCCATTGTCATCGACATGCATGAAAAATTGATCACTTTGATTAAACAGAAATAACCCTGGAATAAAAATGAAACATACATTTGCTCTGCTGTGTCTTATTGCAACAACGACTTTTTCATCTCCTTTTTTTTCTGGATTCATTGGAGATGGGGAAAGGGCGTTTGCTCAGAAATTCGGTTTTCGACTTTATGGATTGGATGGAAACCAAAATGACGATGCAAATCCTACAACCGTGCATTCCCTTATGAGAGCAAACGACCCACCGCCCGGAAAATCAGTAATTCGTAAAGTCGCCCAGTTGGGTAACCGAAAAGATGGTCTTGGATATAGTGCAGTTCACTACTGTCCAAAATGTTTTGATTTTTTTTGCCCAAGATTTGGGTTATAAAATCGAGTTCGTAGTGCCGACCCCAAAGTGGGTAGATTTAGGTTTG
>JAYVCH010000143.1:0-18074 GCA_043750055.1 Fibrobacteria bacterium | reverse complement strand
GTGATATTCAACATTTCCGCGGCTTCGGCGACACGCTTACGGATTTGATCTTTAGGCATTTTTCGAAGCTTCAAACCAAACGCCAAATTTTCTTCCACGGTCATATGAGGATACAGCGCATAGTTTTGGAAGACCATGGCGATATCACGATCCTTGGGAGGGACGTCATTGCAACGCCTTCCGTCAATCAGCAGTTCACCCGAGGTTATTTCTTCCAGCCCGGCAATCATACGGAGTAAAGTTGATTTTCCACATCCCGAGGGACCCACCAAAACCAGGAATTCTTTATCCCGAATATCAAAGGACAGCTCCTTGACGGCTACTACATCCCCTTCATAAACCTTGGTGATTTTTTTCAAATTAACTTCGGCCATTTTTTGCACTTTCAACCCAAAACACCAGGGCTGACTACTTAGTTGCCGAATCAAATTTAAGGTTCAATTCCAAAACTTCAAATTCCGACTTCAGCTTGGTTAGAACCCATCGCTATTTTTTTCTCACTAAATGGCGTATACCTTAAGGAGTTTTAAATGGAAAAAGTAGCGATTGGACAGTTTCCCAAGGGCTTTATTTGGGGAAGTGCAACCGCCTCCTTTCAAATTGAAGGGGCCACCCTAGCTGATGGACGAGGGGAGAGTATTTGGGATCGGTTCGCAAAAACTCCAGGAAACATAATTGGTGGCCATTCAGGAGAGCCGGCCTGCAATCATTATAGCCTTTGGAGACAAGATATCGATCTTATGGGCCAGATGGGCTTGCAGGCTTATCGATTCAGTGTGGCCTGGCCTCGAATAATACCCCAAGGTCGAGGAAAGGTAAATAGTCTGGGTTTGGATTTTTATGACAAGATTATTGATGCATTACTGGAGAAAGGCATCACACCATACCTTACGCTTTTCCACTGGGACCTACCCCAGGCTTTGGAGGATCAGGGGGGTTGGGTTTCTCGTAATACCGTTGTTGCTTTTGAAGAATATGCCAAGGTTGTGGTGGAAAAATTTGGGGACCGAGTGCGTCATTGGATGACGATGAATGAGATCCCCTGTTTTATCGGCCATGGCTACCAAATTGGTGAACATGCGCCCGGTTTACGACTATCCCGACGCGAAGTGAATCAGGGATATCACCACGCTTTTCTTGCCCATGGCAAAGCGGTGCGATTGGTTCGGGAATTCGCAAGGAATGATTCCGAGGTGGGGTTGGTGAATAATCCTCCCGTGGCTGTACCTCTTTATGAAAATGAAGCCAATGATAAGGCGGCTAGCAAGGCTTTCGAGCGATTGAATGCGTATTTACTCGATCCCATTTTCCGCGGAGCTTACGCGCCTTGGTGGTTAGCGGAGCAAGGTGCCGATGCCCCAGATATTAAAAATGGGGATATGGAAATCATCTCCAGTCCATGTGATTTTCATGGTCTGAATGTCTACCATGGTGTTTTTGTGGAAGCGGCAGAAAATACTTTGGGTTACAATATCCATCCTTTTCCCAAAGGTTATCCTCATCTCGCTTTGAAATGGCTAAAGCCCGTTCCGCAGGCGGTGTATTGGGTTTGCCGTTATATGAAAGAAGTCTATGGCGTTGAAAAGACCTATATCACAGAGAGTGGTTGTGCCTGTGAAGATGAAGTCCGGAAAGATGGGCGAATCCTGGATTTGGATCGGATTGAA
Organism: Fibrobacteria bacterium; assembly: GCA_043750055.1. Classification (GTDB taxonomy): domain Bacteria; phylum Fibrobacterota; class Fibrobacteria; order UBA11236; family UBA11236; genus Chersky-265. The sequence continues at coordinate 16,407 of JAYVCH010000143.1, read as the reverse complement.
TGGTTGCGCAACCATTTTCGTCAGGCTCATCGCGCTGTGTCCGAAGGGCTGGGCCTGTCAGGCTATTTTGTGTGGAGCCTGATGGACAACTTCGAATGGGCGGAAGGCTATATTAAAAGGTTCGGAATTGTACATGTCAATTATGAAACGCAAGCACGTACCATCAAAGAAAGTGGGAAATGGCTAAGCGAGTTTATTCGCGAGCAATGCGGTCATGGCCACTGAATCTGGCCCGAGACCTGATAGAAGGACGTGCCTAATTCATGATGCCTCAAGGCATAATGAATCGAGACCCATCGCCAAACCACGGAAGCACCTGCGGAAATATAATCCGCATCATATCCACCCCGTAAATACAACAAGTCCTTGAAACCCCATTCCACTCCCAGGGCTGGCCATTGGCCTTGTTCTGTTTCCTGGTTGGCACCAAAGGCCAAGGTGCTGTTCAATTCCGGAAGACTTTCTTCCCAACTAGCCGAAAGATGCCAGCGTCTCGTCAGGCCTTCATACACATAAACATTACTGAAATCACTTTTCTGCTTAGTCGGCAATAGTTCAAATCCCGAAAATTGGATTTTAATATTTCGATCCGAAATTTTGGTGATGGGGTCAAAGCCCCAAAGAAATTTAGCCGCCACGCCAAGGTCAGCATTTAGATTTTGTGAAAGGTAATCCCCGCCCTCCAATTCTTCGTAATAATATTTTGTGGTTGCGCCAACACTGAACTGAACTGGAATCGGTCGACTGGAAATATCAATGCGGGGTACTTCCCAATCATATTTTCGCATTAAATTAATGTTCGCCATGTACACCACGTCTCGAAACTGAGTACAGCCATTGCAGGCTGCGGGGCGGAGGCTTGGGTCGTTAAGCCGATCCTCAGTAGAACCAGTGAGTAGTGGGCGAGATTGAATATCGGAAGTGGTAATGGTTTGGCCAAAGAAATTGAGTTGGGTTTGGCGGTCCAGCGCATAAGTGATTGCACCGTTGAGGCTTTGGCTCAAATCTGAGAAAAGGGGTAGGGTTGCCATTTCCACCCGGAACAGTCTTGTTTCTCCAAAATCCCCGGGGAAGTCGAGGTACTGGCTGGCAGTGTATATATGCGAGGGAAGGGCGACGGCGCTGCCATTGTCTGCAACGCTTGACTGGATTAGGTAGGCTTCACCGGCAAAATCTTCGGCATAGGCCTCTGATAGCAAAATTAGAAGTAAGAGAAAGCGAAAAAGCACGATCCAGGCTCCAATTCGAAGCAAAGGTAAAGACGTGCTGCAATTTTAATCTACGAGGATGCCCGAAGGCAAAATATATTTTTCAGGGTTTTGTGGAGTCCCATCGCGGTGGACTTCATAATGGAGGTGAGTTCCGGTGGTTCGACCAGAATTACCCATATAGCCCACTAAACCATACCGCTTGACCAATTGTCCTTTTTCAACCATGATTTTGCTAAGGTGGCCATATTTTGTTAGGTATCCGTTGCCATGATCCAAAACGATTAAATTTCCAAAATTCCCACTCTCGGAGGCGGAGGTAACCATTCCATCCGCAGTTGCGAAAATGGGAGTCCAACGACTATTGGCGATATCCAATCCTTCGTGAACAGTATGCTCTCCTGTAACTGGATGTAAACGATACCCAAACCCACTGGTAATCTGACCCTTGGTCGGAAGTACAAAAGGAGTGTGCTCCCAAAGGTTATGACGGAAGCGTACGAAATCTTGAATTTGGTTGAAACTGGTGCTGGTAAAGGTAATTTTGCTTTGAAGCTGCCGGTTTTTGAGCGTTGAATTCTGAATTTGTTCGGTGATAGCAGCCCCGAAGGGTTGTCCAGTAAAGTCTGGCCGTCTTCCACCCACGCCAAAGGCTAAGAAGCTTTTATCATAGCTGTTCATGCCATACAATGCCCGTATTTTCTCCTCGAGCATCCCCAAGCTGTCTAAGGTCGATTCCACCGATTTTTGTTGTAAAAGGACATGGGTGAGTTCCTGTTTCAGCGAGGCGTTTTCTTTGTTTCGGTACTGTAAGGTTATTCCACGATAGAGCCAGGATCCACTTTCCGTTGCAAAACAAAAGAGTCCCAAACTAAGCATCCCCACACTGAGGAGAAAGAGATTTCGAAGGTTGGAATTTAATTGGAAGAATTTTGATTCACGCCGGGCATCCCAATGCAAGGAAACCAAGTAATCTTTACCTGCCCCTATATTGAATATTTTGGCGAAAAGTGTTTCCGCGATGGAGACTTTTTTCTGCATCCTGGCCCGGGTTTGAGACTATGCAATTTTAGTGACAGGCTCGACTATAGTCAAGCAAAATCATTCCCCCATAAGTTGATATAGGAATTGGGCTTAGAAAAAGGGAAAGATTAGGCCCTTATGCTTGCGAACCCGGGAGAAATGTTGGTACCATGAGCCCAGGGAAGGTTCAATGAAAAATCTAAGCATTTTGGCCTGGTGGTTGTTGTTATTGTTTGCGCTGCAAGCTTCCTCCTTGGTATTGGATCGATCACATCACCTGTTTTTCGGACAAATTGGGATCCAAATCATCAAACTCTGCTACATCGGGTTTGGCTCCGTCCTTTTCCTCCGATACCTTAGTTTTAAGGCACAAAAAAGTTATGAGCAAATGGTTGAGTCTTTTAACCGGGCCGCGGGTAAGGAATTTGTTCCTAATAATCAACCTAAGATAACATGGCTTAACCCTATATTAAACATAGTGTTAGTTATATTAAGTTCGATTGATTTCACCGTGGTTTTTTTGTGGCGGGAACCAACCTATCGCATTTCCATTATTTTGGACCTGATCATCTGGATATTGGGACTGAGATGGGTGGCGCGAACTTATTGGCTAAAGTCTCAAGGCAAGCGAGAAAAAATTAAGGCGTTTTTGGATGACTCCAGAAGCAAAATGGCCACGGGACAAAACCCAACTCCTGATATTGAATCCAAAAGCCGAGCCAAGTGGCCATTTAATTCGATGGCCTTTTTATCTCTCCTTGTGGCGATTCTCATCTCGCTATGGCGATGGAATCATGCCTCCCAAACCTATAAAATCGATGACCTTAAGGCCTGTATGGAAAATGAAATCAGGAAAGCGGGGGATCGATTTTATCAAAGTGGACGGTTGGATTCCGCCTTTTCGGAGGAGTCCTGTACCCAGGAAAAATCCAAAGAAATTTCTTTCCGATTAGTCCTAAATAATGGCGAGGTTTATTTAAGTGGAATCGAAAAGGACCAAGTCGATTTTTTTGGAGATGGTAAACCGGGAAATGAAGCTTTGGTTGTCGATTTATCGGGGCGATTTCGGGACTCGTGGGTCTCCAAAAATCTCCCTTAGTGGCTTATGTGAGCGGCCTTTGCCTCCTTTAACATATCTAAAACCTTGTAGGGTACTTTTAGGCTTCCAGGTGCATTGCGGCCATCGGGTCTTTTGATGTGAAAATCAGCCCCACCTGTGCAAATCAAATGATGCTTAAGAGCAAAACTTTGATATTTCTGATAGGAGGTCTTGGTCTGCCCATGACAATAAGTTTCGATGCCTAACAGTCCCCATTCGACCAGTTTTTCCAGTAAATCATCGCGATTCGTTTTAGAAGGATGGGCCATGACGGGAATGCCCCCGGCCTCCAAAATTATGCCAATAGCCTTTTCAGGGGATAGTTTTATAGTATCCAAGTCGGCCATTAGGTCCGAGTCATTACCTAAGTATTTGGTAAAGGCTTCTTGGAAGGTAGTGACATACTCTTCTTCTATAAGTTGGGTTGCGATATGTGCTCTTCCTACACTTCCCCCTTGGGCTCTGGCAACGACACGGTCATAGTTTACAGAAATTCCTTTGCCCTCTAGGCGGTCGACGATTTGTCTAGCACGATCCACTCGACGTCGGCGTAATTCAATGAGAGTTTGATTTAAGCGGAGGTGGGTTGGATCAAATAGATACCCAAGTATATGGATATCGCTGCCTTCCCATTGGGAGCTGATCTCAACCCCGGTGACATACTCGATTCCAATTTCGCGGGCATATTCGCGTCCTTCTTCGAAGGAATCGATATTGTCATGGTCGGTAACGGCCATGGCGGATAAACCTTGTTCCAGGCAAAAATCGATTAAAGAACGAACATTTAGCGATCCATCGGAGAATGTGGAGTGCATGTGCAAATCCACATATTCCTTGGATGGGATTTCTCCGCGAACTTGGCTGGTGAATTTGGACGATTTCATGACAATTTTGGTGCCGAACTGGTTTTGGAATGAAGCAACCATTTTAAAAATGCGAAACCTTTTCTCTATTATACCACATTGCGAGCGACATTCCTATTCGTCCGTAAAACTTCATTTAGGCGCTGTAGGGGGCGGCTGGCAAAGTTCGATTCACGAGTGAATAGGCTGGCATAGGCTTGGAAGAACAGCTCCTCCTCTCTAAATTAAACTCCAATCGACACAACGTTTTTTCGACAGAAAGTCCCAATGATACATCCCATCGTTATGGCCGGGGGCCGAGGCGAGCGATTCTGGCCTTATAGCAATTCAATCCACCCCAAACAACTCTTGCCTTTGGTGACTCGTAAAACCATGCTGGAAGATACTCTGGACAATATTAAGAAGTTTAAAAAGGGGTTAAAAGTTCGTCTGATTATCGGCAAAAACCTGGAGAAGCCGATTAAGAAATTGGTGGGTAAAAAGCCAGGGGTGGAAGTCGTTTCCGAGCCCATGGGTCGTAACACAGCCGCCGCTGTTGCTCTAGCTGCTAAATTGATTCAACGTGTGGACCCAAGGGGAGTCATGTTGGTTTTGACGGCGGACCACGCCATTGCCCCACCAGAAAAATTCGCACAGGCGATGCACGCTGCTACTGAGTTGGCGGAGCGAGGCGATTCTTTGGTGACCTTTGGAATCAAACCCGATCGTCCTGAAGTTGGATTCGGTTATATCGAAGTGGATGAGAATGGTCCAGAAGTTCAACGGCTTTCCAGTTTTACCGTGAAACGATTTCATGAAAAGCCTGCACGTGAGACCGCGCAGGCCTACGTGGACTCAGGGCGGTTTTTTTGGAATAGCGGCATGTTCGCTTGGCGTGTGGATTATTTATGGGAACAGTTCCAAAAACATCAACCTGAAATCGCTCGTATTTTCGATTCAGTGGGAGACTTGAATCCGAAGAGTCCGACCTTTACCAAGAAGCTGCAAAAAATTTATAAGGCTTTACCTGAAATTTCCATCGACAATGGCATCATGGAAAAGGCGGATCGGATCCGAGTCGTGGTTCCCGAATTTGGATGGGATGATATCGGATCTTGGGCAGCCTTGGAACGATTACATAAACCAGATGCGCAGGGGAACCGAAAGGTCGGCGCCTGTGTAACCTTGGATGCAAATGGAAACACACTCTTTGCGGAAGAAGGCTTGGTTGCCGCTTTTGGAGTTTCTGATTTGTTGATCGTGCAAACCGGCGGTGTTACCCTTGTCTTACCAAAAGACCAAGCGTATCGGCTAAAGGAACTGGTCAAGCTGGTTCAAAAGGAAAAAAAATGGTCGAAATATCTCTAAGCCGGACGGCTTTTTCGATGCTGAACTTTTAATTTTGGATTTAGAAAAGAGGTGTCAAAGTCGGATTCTTCTTCCGAAAAGTGAGCCTCGACTGCAATGTCAGTTAAGCTGGCTAAATGGAGAACAGGTCCGTTTAAGCCGATAGCCTGAGCGGCTTGGGCAAAAAATCCTAATAATAAACCCGTGGTTTCCGCTTCCAAACATATGAGTCCTGAAGTTTCTTCCGGATTTGGAATGACGCCTGAAAATGGCTCACCACTTGCTACCAAAATAGCCAGGGCTTTTGATTCTCCCGCTTCATGTCTCTGGGCTATCGCTGCGCGAAAGGTTTCCTGATGAAAGGGTTTGTGGGAGTCTTGCCATAGGAAAAGGCGCGTGCTTTCAGGCCGAAGACCTCTTGCGATGATTCTAGCTGCAGCTTCTTTTAAATGGTCTGGGCTTGGCCTAAGTCGGGACCATTTACATTGGATGGGGTTTTTTGAAAAGTTCCATAGCGAGGTGATCAACATCCTCCGACGCAAATAATTTTTGGTTTCTGTGCAACTTAGGCTGATATTGGCGTATTGGTTTTCAAAATCCCCCTCCTCGTTAGGTACCCTAGAGAGCAAGCGGACAATGACCGGTGCTTGAGATATTTTTAGCAAGTAGCAAAGGAGCGGTGCAGTGGAATCTCGAAAATTAAGCACTACCTCAGGCTTGAATTTTTTGACTCCGGCCTCCAGTCCTCTAAAGTGAGGTTCTCCCCAAAAAAGGTCGGAAGGGAAAATTTCTAATACTTCGGCGTTACCAAAAATGGAACCAAGGATTATCCCATGACCTTGATTTGTAAGGAATTGAATCTCCAAATCGGTCTTTTTGAAGAGCAAAGATTGGATAATTGGTAAACAGATTAGCACTTCCGAAAGGGAGTCGGGGAGGAGAATTAGCATTCTCCCACAATCGTTTAAGGTCTGGCCTAGATCAAATGCCTGTTTATCGGCCTTAGAATTGGATTTCCAGGCAAGATACCTCCAAATATGCTTGGAGGGTAAAATATTTAGAGCGCGGTAGGGCCATCGTTTTCCGATTCCGGAATCGCGGCCTAGAATTCGGCTGGCCATGTGTATTATACTAGAAAAAGAATTTCATGAAGCCATTCTTTTCCATTCTAGAAATAGCCCCGGCAGTTTTCCTCTGCTTGTTTGGAGTGCATTTCCTACCGAATTTCAATTGGCACCACTACGAGATTCTTCTGATGGCTTCGTTGGTGGGGCAGGCGGTACTTTTCCTATTCCTGACTCGAGCCTCCGACTCCCAATATCGAATGGGGAGTTTCACCCAAGTCATTTGGATGTTCGCCTTAGCCTGGGCCTCGGTTCATATCCTGGGTGGGATTCAAATCCGAGTCAATGTGGTTGTGATATTGGCTGCTGCCGTATTAATAGGAACATTTTCACATCCGGTTCATTCGGTCTATGTCATATTGATCCTAATTGTGTCGGCTTTGATTTCGGTCACCAATCACCTGTACGGCTATATTCCCGGTTCTGTACCTGCTAATATTCAGAATATCCCCGATTTCGTTTTCTCCGTTTTCTTCCCCATCGTTAGCGTTGTTTTATTCCAGGTCATTCTCCTTGGATTTAAACGAAGCGCTCCTCAACAGATCATCAAACAAGCATTGGCAGAGGCCGTTGGCCCTCTTCTTCAAGGCAAAGACCGTCCAAACTCAAAAGAATCCATGATTATCAGCCAGGAAGAAATAAATTTAGAACCGGCTTCTGCTACCCAATTCTTTAGTCGTGTTTATCTGGAAAGCCAGGGAGAGCAGGCTCTTAAAGACATGAAGGACATCCTAAACACGGTTGTCTACTTTATGAGCCGCAATTTTAAAGCCTATACTTCGATAGGGTTCTTGGTCTCTGAGGTGGGGGAGAGGCTTGCAATTAATTCTGTGGTCACGAAAAGTCGTAACTTAAATTACGACGCGGTGGTGGAGTTCGGTCAAGGTGTTATTGGCTCGGCGGTCAATAAGGCGGCAGGTTTCATAACGGGCAACCTGAAATCCTATACTGGTGAATTGGAATATTATTCGATTCAAGAAAACATCAATTCCATGATGATCATGCGTATCATGGATAACCAAACCAAAAGTATTCAGGGGCTGCTCTTGGTTGATTCGGAAAATATGCGAGCATTCACTGATGAACATAAAGAGTTGATGAATCGGTTTACGCAAATCGCTTCCGCTATGATCACCAGCGCGAAATTAACCTATCAGATGAACAAGGTGGCCATTCAGGCTGATCTTCAATATGAAATTGCCAAAAAGCTTTCTGAATCGCTAAAGATTGAGGAAGTGATTGAAGTGTTGACTCAATCGTTACAAAGAACTTTTGAACATGATCGGATTATTATTTGCGCCTACAATGCAGGTTCTGCTAGAGGATCTTTGTGGCGGGTTATTGGGAAGGCGGGATCTGTTTCCGAAGGCATGGAATTCGATATTCATAATGAACGCAGCCTCTATGGAAGCATTTTCAGAAATCGTCGATCCATTGTTATTCAAGGATTCCGTACCGAAACGCGCTATGTTCGTTTTGATGCAGATGAACAACCGGAGTTGAAGCCACAGGATATTTTAATGGCTCCAATTCACGACGACCGCCAATCGGTTTGGGCAGTAGTGGGGCTGGAATCCAATAGACCGGGAACCTATTCTCAGACTGAATTGCAACTCCTGAAAACTATTATGGCTAATGTGACTACGGCTTTGACCAAAGCCCGCATGTATACGGAAATGGAAAAATTAGCAACCATTGATGGGTTGACCCAGATTTCCAATCACAGAAAGTTTCAGGATATAATGACGCAGGAATTGGAACGTTCTCAACGGTACAATATCCCCTTAACCTTGTTACTCATGGATATTGATCATTTTAAGAAATTCAATGATACATATGGTCATCCTGTGGGTGATTTGGTGTTACAGCAAGTTGCCAAAGCCCTCCAAGGATCCATTCGGAATACGGATTATTGTGCCCGTTATGGGGGTGAAGAATTTGTTGTGGTCTTGATCCAAGCCGATGAAGCGGAATCTCGAATTCTGGCCGAGCGAATCCGGATGGCGGTGGAGGCGGTTGAGATTCCAAATGAGGACAAACTCTTACGTGTTACGGTCAGCATCGGAAGTGCCACGAGTCCGAACGACGGAGCTTCGAAACAAGAATTAATAGACAATGCTGATAAAGCGATGTATTTCTCCAAGCAGGGTGGACGCAATCGCGTGTCCTATTTTTCCCAAATCCGGGGAACGGCCGCGGCCCTTGCCCCTGGGGCGCATTAACTCCCTTTTCATTTGCACTATCGTGTTTCCAATGGTTGTAGGCTTTAGGGCCATAACCTAACTTTAAGCCATGGCGAAGGTATTGGTGGTGGGGCTAAATCCCGCCCTACAGACTGTACTTCAACTATCACGTATTTCACTCGGTGAAGTTCATCGTGCAACTTCGGTGAATAGGATGGTTTCTGGAAAGGGTTTTAATACCGCCAAGGTCTTGAAACGGTTGGGGCATGAAGTTCACCTGCTGCAAATTTTGGGAGGCGCAAATGGCCAACGATGCTCAGATGCTTGTGATCGGGTGGGACTTAAAAGCCTTGCTATTTGGGTAGCGGAAGAAACCAGGCAATGCATCACGATGTTGGATGAGCATTCGAAAACGGCGACGGAAATTATCGAGCCCTTTAAGGTTACCGCAGACAATTTACGGAGAGCCATTGTGGCTTTGGTAGCCGGCGAATTGAAAAGTTATGATGCGATGGCGGTTTGCGGAACTATCCCTGAAGGAATCGATCCCGGTGTTTACGGAGATTTAATTGATCAAAGTGAAAATGCAAAAATCATCGTCGATACTTGGCAAGGTTTGAATGCCAATGAACTTTCTAAAAGCACCTGTGTGAAGGTCAATCACTTGGAGTTGAAGGCTTTGGAAAATCGTTTGCAAGGCTCAGCTATGCAATGGAAAAATGTCGTGTTAGCGATCACGGCAGGAGGAGGCGAGGCCTTTTTATCCAAAGAGGGGCGGATTTTAGTAAGGTACCAACCGCCACCTTTGCCAAATTTTCTGAATCCAATTGGTGCAGGCGATACCGTAACAGCCGGTCTTGCGCATCATTTATTACAAGGATTGACTATTGAAGAGTCTTATCGACACGCCCTGGCAATGGGGTCGGCGAGTTGCCTCCATTCTAATCCAGCGGAATATAGGGATGTGGACTATCAAGAGATATTTACACAGATGGCGGTGGTGAATGTGTAACCGATACCTACTCTGCGCCGCAACGGTGCGAGAAATGGACGCTTGTCTCAATCCGCTGGGTTTAAAATTTAGCGATCTCCCCAGGTACGGGGAGCTTGCCTGGGCTCGAAAGTCTCCGACAGATTTTCGTGAGGGTATCTTGGCGGTGACTGGGGTAGGAATCCCCTTGACGATGGCACGACTCTTGCCCTTGGCTGCGGAGTATGTTCCGACATTTATTTTAAACATTGGAATAGCAGGAGCATATGTTGGTTCGGATTTTGGGGTAGGGGATTTGGTCGCGGGAGAATCGGAAACCTTTGGAGACCTGGGGCTTGAGAGTTCATTGGAGGACGCTTTTATTCCTTTATCCGTTTTGCCATGGGCAGATGAGATTTACAAGCAGCCCATCTCTTTAACTCTTTCGCCTTTGGACTTTGAGGTGAAAGCTTTGATGGGGATTATTCCGACAGCAGTGGGGATTATTCCGACAGCAGTACTTCCGCGAGTGGGACGAGGATGCACAGTCAATACCTGTACGGGACAATCGACAACTGGAGAGCGGCGGCGTAAATTATTTTCGGCGGATTTTGAAACAATGGAAGGCGCGGCCATTGCCCTGACCGCTCAAATGTTGGGACTACCTGCTTCTGAATTACGCAGTATCAGTAATATGGCCTCGACTCGGGATATGCGGCCTGAAAATGTGGAGTTGGCCCTGAGGAATTTGGGGATGTTCATGAGTGAATGGATTAAAAAAACCTGATGGAAATTCGAGCGGCTATATCTCCCTGTCCCAATGATATTTTCATCTTCTCGGGTTTAATGACCGGGAACGTGATGGAACCAAATGATCCCAAGTTTACGTTTACTTTTCAGGATTTGGAAATGTTGAATCAAGATGCTCAGGTTGGCAAATGGGACTTGGTTAAAATCAGTTATGCCAATTATGCTGCCTGTGCAAATACATATCAATTGTTGCGTTGTGGGGGCGCGCTAGGTCGTAGGTGTGGGCCATTGTTGCTTTCCAATCAAAAGCGTTGGGATCCATCGGAGCCTGTGCTTGTCCCAGGTCAAGCGACGACGGCGAATTTTCTTTTGGATTATTTTTATCCCAAAGGCTTAAGAAAAATTTATTTGCCATTTGATGAATTGTATCAACGACTGCTCGGAAGTGAAAAATGTCAGGGCGTGGTGATTCATGAAATGAGATTCACCTACCAGGCCGATGGATTAGTTCTGATTCGAGATCTAGGGGAAAATTGGGAGGCGAAAACAGGATTTCCGATCCCTTTGGGTGCCGTTGCCTTGCGCAAAACCAAGATGGAACCCTTAGCAAACTCCCTTTGGGTGCAAAAAATCGAAGCGATGATTCGTCGAAGTTTGAGTTGGGCCTATTCCCACGAGCCCGAGGCAATGTCGCTATGCAAACAGTATTCTCAATCCCTCTCCGACTCGGTTTTAAAGGCTCACATCGACCTTTATGTAAATGATTTTTCCCATGATTTAGGTCTAGGTGGAGACTCTGCCGTGGCCTATTTTTTAGATCATCAAAATCGTAGTTAAGCCTTTCCATTTACGTTTTTCCCATGAAGGGTTTGGGCATTTTTTTCCGTGCCTCGCGGGGTTTAGGCATAAATTGCCAATCTTTTCCTGTGAAATAACGCTTTAACTTCCACGATAACCCTTTAGTGAGTTGGTCTGGTTCTTGCTTTATCCAAGAGCATAGGAGGTGTGAGCTATGGTCAATGGATTATATACGGCATCACGAGGAATGACCAATATCTTGTCTAAACAGGATATCAATTCCCAAAATCTTGCGAATACTAATACCACTGGATTTAAGCTGGCAAGGCTGACTAACAGCTCTGAGGTTATTGTGGGTAGAAATGAATCTGGTGAACTTTCACAACGCGAATTCCAAAAGGTGAATGAAGCGGTCACTAGTTTTGCCCAAGGTCCAATGGTGCGCACAGGAAACAATTTTGATCTTGCCTTAACTAACAAAGGATTTTTCACCATCGAAGGCGACGATGGCCCAAGATACACGCGCAATGGAAGTTTTACCCAAAACGCGATGGGAGAAATGGTCACCTTAAATGGCGATCGAGTTTTGGACACCAACGATGCTCCCATTATCCTAAAGGGTAATAGTGTTCAATTCATGGAAGACGGTTCTATTTCTGTAGATGATAAAAAAATAGCAACCCTGGCTGTGGTAGATTTTGACGATCTCAAGTTATTGCGTTATGGGGCAGATGGACTTTTTAAGAATTCTGATCCAGCCGTGAATGTTCCCCATGCTCCCGAGGTAGTGGGGTGTAGACAAGGATTTCTGGAAGGATCTAATGTGGATCCGATTTCCACTATGGTCACCATGATGGCTGAATTCCGAAATTACGAAGCGGATCAAAAGGCACTCAAGGCTGTGGATGAAACCTTGGGTAAAGCGGTCAATGAAGTGGGTAGGGTTTAGGACTGAACTATGGCCGAGTATCGGTTAAGAGGTACACGATGATTAGAAGTTTATACACAGCAGCAACGGGGATGAAAGCCAATCAGCTTTACATCGACAATATTTCCAACAATCTTGCCAACGTCAATACTACCGGGTTCAAAAAATCGAAATTGGAATTTCAGGAATTACTCTACCAAAACTTAATCGAGCCTGGAGCCGATGCCATTGAAGGCTCCAAGTCCCCGGCGAGTCTACAGTTGGGTCTTGGTGTCCGCAGCGTTGCCAATCAGAAAATTTTCACGCAGGGCAATTTGCAAGAAACCAAGAATACCAATGACTTGGCGATTGTTGGTCGGGGTTTTCTGCAAGTGCAATTACCTAATGGAGAAATAGGCTACACCCGAGACGGCTCTTTTAAAGTGTCCAATGATGGAACTTTAGTCACCTCAGGCGGATTTCCTTTAGAACCTCAAATAAATATTCCTGAAGGTTCACAAGATATTCAAATCAGTGAAGACGGAAAGGTCACCGTCAATGTTCCTGGCTCAGGTACGACTGAGGAAATCGGTCAAATTGAATTAGCCAAGTTCCTGAACGAAGGTGGACTTAGAAGTCTGGGAAATAACCTGTATGCGGTTTCCGCCGCTAGTGGTGAGCCCGAAACGGCAGTTCCCGGTACATCGGATTTGGGTAGCTTGCGACAAGGATTTTTGGAAGCATCTAATGTTGAACTCGTGGAAGAAATGGTGAATATGATTGTGGCGCAGAGAGCGTATGAAATTTCTTCCAAGGCTATTCAAACCTCCGATAGCATGCTACAAATGGCAAATCAGTTGAAGGCATGATGAGTCACATTAAAGCATTAACCCTTTTGGCGTTGGGCCTATTGGCTTTCAACTCAAAGGCTGATGGTTCGGTGACTTTATCACCCGTGTCCATTCGCTTCAGCGACCAAACTTCGGTAGATGGAGAATCGGTTAAGTTGGGAGAAATTGCCCGGGTCATTGCAGGGGATGAGCGGATTGTGGCCCAACTCGAAACACTTGAGGTGGCTAAAAGCGCAGGATTTGGATTGACGCGTTGCATCGATACCGATTTCTTATTCAAACGTTACTTAAAGTCCTTTGACAATCGATACCTATTAGACGTGGAACGAAAAGTTATTCGAGTGACCACTCGCTCTAATCCTTTACCCAAGGATTCCTTGCCGCTGCTTATCGAAAAATTTTTATCCGAACAACCCAAACTTTCTGGTCAAATTCGTCATTGGGAAATCGCACGAACTCCCGAAGCCATCGCAGTGCCTGTGACACCCTATTCTTTGGTGCTCAGTTTTCAAAGCGTCAAGCGTAAAGGAAAAGTCGATCTCAATTTGGCGATTCGAAGCGAGAATCGCATTCTCCGTAATATCTCTATTACCGTCAATGTCAGGGTTGAGGAACCGGTGCTGGTCGCCAGAGTTCAAATTAACCGTGGTGTCTTAGTCGACAAAGAGAATGTTTCGTTGGAAATGCGCGAGACTACTCAAATCAATGATTTGGTAATTACAGGACCAAATAAACTAATGGGAAGCGTTGCTAAAGTGACGATCGCAAAGGGTCGGATTGTGACACCGAATATGCTGGCCTTACCTGCCTTAGTCAAGCGCGGACAAGAAGCTAAAATCATTCTCCATAATGGAACGGTCAATGTCACCTCCGATGCTGTCTGTCGTCAAGACGGTGTGATGGGTCAAATCATTCTTGCAAAGAGTCTTGCAAGCAATCGACTTATTCGCGTGCGAGTTACTGAAAATGGCGCGCTTGAACCCATTCCAGGCGGATAACGGAGGGCTTATGAAACGAACCACAATATTTTCTCTAGCGATGACGTCCATGGTTTCTTTTCTTGGCGCACAAGCCATGCCGCATAACTATTCCTTGTATACCGACAAAAAGGCCAAACGAACCGAGGATGTCATTACGGTTTTGATTGTGGAAAATGCCAAAGCAGGCAGTGACACCAAAACCAATACCGACAAGTCTCAGAATGCCACGGTCGATATTAATCCTTTCAATGTAAAATGGGGTGGGGGAGCGGCGAACGAATACTCGCCTAAGGTTGGATTTGGTGGAAAAATCGGTCAAAAATATGATGGTACAGGCAAAACCACGCGTCAAGGCGATGTCCGAGCCACCCTTTCCGCTCGGATTGTTGCAGTGTATGACAATGGAAATTTGTTGATTGAAGGAAATAAGGAAGTGGAGGTAAATAGTGAAAAGGAAATTCTACGGGTATCGGGAATTGTAAGACCTGAAGATATTTCTCCGGATAATACCGTGCTTTCGGAAAAGATCGCCGATGCACGCATTCAATATACCGGAAGTGGCGACTTACATCAGGCCTCTCGTCCTGGACTTTTGGCGCGTTTTTTCAACTGGCTTTTTTGATAGGAGCAGATAATGCGAAATCGAATTGTCCTTTTATCAGTTTTGAGTTTGGTCTTATTGACGGAGGCGTCCCGCATCAAGGATGTCGCCAAGTTTGATGGACTTACGGATACGCAATTGATCGGATACGGATTGGTAGTGGGATTAAAGGGCACGGGGGATGGTCCCAGAACCGAATTTACCACCCAGAGCGTGGTCAACATGCTACGAAATACCGGCATTGAAGTACCTCGCGAAAAAATTCAAGTTCGTAACGTCGCCGCGGTTATGGTGACCTCCAAATTGAGTCCTTTTATGAAAAGAGGATCGACGATTGATGTGACCGTCTCAAGTATTGGCGATGCGAAGAGTTTGGAAGGTGGAACGTTGTTGATGTCACCCTTACAGGCAACGGATGGAGAAATTTATGCTTTGGCCCAAGGTGCGATGAGCATCGGAGGCATCAATCGTGAATCAAAGCAAGGAAAATCCTCCTTTTCAAAAAATCATAATATGGTGGGAGAAATTCCCAACGGTGCCATCATTCAAAAAGAGTTGCCTAGTGCCACAACCAACGCTGGTGAATTGCGCATATCGCTTTCATCCCCTGATTTCAGTTCCGCCGTGGCCATGGCCAAATCCATTAATGCAAATTACAAATCTGAAATTGCCACGGCACAAGATCCCGTTTCCGTGGTTGTGAAAATCCCGGATTCGATGAAACCCAAGCGTATGGAATTTGTGTCCGAAGTTGAAAACTTGGATTTCCTAGTTTCCATGACAGCCAGGGTAGTTTTGAATGAAAAAACCGGAACGGTGATTGCGGGTGGCAATGTCAGCATCAGTGAAGTTGCCGTTTCTCATGGAAGTATCACTATTGAAATCAAACAAAACCAGACAGCATCCGTTTCCAATGCTGCGGCACCGCTTGGAGGCACAACTCAGCTTTCCACCAATTCCTCATCCGAGGATATTAAGTCGGAAGAGTCTAAACCGGAAATGAAGGTAATGCCAGCCAGTTCCAATGTCGCCGATTTGGCGAAATCACTGAATAGTCTGGGAGTGAGCCCGCGTGATATTATTGCCATTTTCCAAGCCATCAAAAAAGCGGGCGCTTTGAACGCCGAGCTCGTAGTGATGTAAGAGTCTTAAAAATGTTTTAAGGGCGATTTCCCAATAGCAAAAACATTGAATCCCATTTTGAAGAGCTTGCGATGGTCCAATATATTACGGCCGTCAAAAATAAAAGCGGGTTGGGACATGGATGCGAAAATTTTCTCGAAGTCCAAATCTTTATACTCCTTCCACTCCGTCATGATGGCAATTGCATGCGCTCCCTCGGCGGCTTCATAAGGATTCTTGGCGAAGGTAATCCCATGTTTTAAATCTTTAAGATCCTCCTTGGCATGATCCAAGGCTTTAGGATCCGTAATAATGACCTCGGCGCGTTCTTCATGAAGTCCGCGAGTGATAGCCAAGGCTGGTGATTCCCGAGTATCGCCCGTGTTGGCTTTGAAGGCAAATCCGAACAAGGCGATACGTTTGCCTGCCACCGTATTGAACATATTGCCAAGCATGTTTAGAATGAATCGTTTTTGCTGCCATTCATTAATTTTAACTACCGATTCCCAATAATCCGCCACTTCATTGAGTCCGTAGGTATTGCAGATATAGACCAGGTTCAAAATGTCTTTTTGAAAACAAGAACCACCGAACCCAACACT
>JAYVCH010000142.1:0-3094 GCA_043750055.1 Fibrobacteria bacterium | reverse complement strand
GTTATGGATCTGATCCCAAAATTCTTGGATAAAGATGGCGTGGTTGCCATTGGCGAAATTGGATACGACGAGATGACACCTACCGAAGATAAATATTTTAGACTTCAATTGAATTTGGCCGTAGAATTGGAAATTCCTGTGATGATCCATACACCGCATCGAAATAAAAAAGAAGGTACCACGCGCAGTATGGATGTATGTCTCGAACATGGATTAGCGCCGACAAGCGTCATTATCGATCACAATAATGAAGAGACCGTGCGCGAAGTTCTAGAGCGCGGTTTTTGGGCAGGCTTTACCATCTATCCCAAGACAAAAATGGACAGTAAGAGAATGACGGACATTGTTAAACAATATGGATCTGACCGAATCATCGTCAACTCCAGTGCAGACTGGGGAATGAGCGATCCCTTAGCAGTCCCCAAAACCGCCGCACTCATGCTGGAATTCGGAATCGCTAGGAGTGTTGTTGAGTCGGTTTGTTATGGAAACGCCTTGGCTGCCTACGGTCAAAACGGTCGGATGAATGAATCAGAATGGTTGTCGGTTCCTGTAGCAGATAAATGCAGTTTGTTTGAAGGCAACAGCGTGATACGAGGGCCGGTGTCTTCATAACAGGGTTTGTGAGCTAGAAACTTCTCGGACATTATGGCATAGTTTTGCCTTTTTTTCAAAAATGAGTGCGTCAATCTAGATTAGGAGCTAATTATTTCCAGATTTCATACACAAATCCTTTGGCTTGCGCTTTGCTTTATCTTATTTCCATTAGTGCAAACCATCAACATACTTTTGGAGTCTTTATGAAAATCGAACACCATGGACTTCACCATGAATTTCCGGAATTTAGCGAAAAGATCCACGCTTTAAAGTTGAGCGACGGTCACTTTACCAAGCTGTTCGAAAATTATGATTTGCTCGATCATGAAATTCGTCGATTGGAACAAGATGGATCCCTCCTCTCTGATTCCGAGATGGAACATAAGAAAATGGATCGCGTTCATCTCAAAGACAAGCTCTATGCGTATTTAGTTAAAGTGACGTAGCTTGCGATAAAAGTTTGAAGGCGGGTCCCTGAACCCAACTCCGGAGACAAAATGCAAAATGTGTCAAGTTGGTTCTTCCCAGAGACATCTATCACTACGCTTTTGAAAACTAGACCCATGGTTATGTCCATATTTGAAAAATATGGTATAAATCCCTGGTCGTATAATTTCGAATCCATTTCTCAGTTGTGTTCCTTGAATCAAATTCCTTTAGATACCTTTCTAGTCGAATTTAAATCCTTATCCAAACCAGAACGCCATACAGAATGGAAAGATCAACCTATTTACTTTTTGATCGATTTTCTTTCTCGTGAACACTGGCATTTTCTTCAGAGGGTACTACCGGCAATCAAACGCTCCATTACTGAAGAAAAATCTGAGAATGTAGAAAGCCTTCGGCGTATCGGATATTTAGTGCAAGAATGGCCCAAGTTTTCCTCAGCTTTGCAAGAACATATCAACGAGGAAGAAAATTTCCTGTTTCCAAAAATTATTCACTATGACTACTGTTATCGAAACCAGAAGGATCATGCAGATTTTTTGGGGGGGTCCGTTAACGTTTATGTGGCTCTGAAAATGTTGGGGAAAGAAACGGAACAAATGGCCGCCATCCGAAGGTTCTTAAGCGAAATGCTTTTTTCAAAAGCTGTACTCCACGGAGAAGACCCGTTGGACGACCAATTAACAAAGCAATTGAAAGACTTTCATGAAAAATTAATCGCTCATTCGAGCTTAGAATCTGAAGTGCTTTTTCCAATGGCAAAGGCTGTAGAAAAGGCGATGATGGATAATCAAATCGCCGGGGGCTTTTCGATTACCGGGAAAAATAAACAATCAGCCCATTCCTGAATATTGTCTGGCGAATGGATATTCTAATAGGAGAATAAAATGAAAATACTAATTGGTTATGATAGATCCACTAAAGCGGAAAATGCTGTTCAAGATTTAGCAAGGGCCGGATTACCCGCAGAAGCAGAAGTCATACTTCTCAGTGTCATTCCGCCAATGTTACCTCTGGATATGCTTACACCCGAAGGCTATTCTCCTGTTTGGTATTCCAGTGCCTATAATGAAGCTCTTAAAAGCAGTCATGAAATTGAAAAGCAAATCAAAATCAAAGGCCATCTGGCATCCAAAATACTTAAAAAATGCTTTCCAAAATGGAAGGTGACTTTCGAAGTTGCAACAGATCAACCCTCTCATGCCATTTTAAAACGAGCCGAGGAATGGAAGCCCGATCTGATTGTGCTTGGATCGCATGGATGGAATTCCGTTGGAAAAATGCTCCTTGGAAGTACAGCCGAAAAAGTTCTTACCCATGCAGATGTGAGTGTACGGTTAGGCAAAGGGGAAGCGAAAGAAAAAGTCGCACCCCCAAGAATCTTGATTGGATTTGATGGATCGAACGAATCCCGTGCTGCAGTTGAGGAAGTGGCTGACCGTTCCTGGCCAAAGGGGACCCGAGTAAAATTATTAGCCATCAGCGACTTTCAAATTCGGCTCGACCTGCTTTCCATGTCTTTAAAGAAAACCAAAGCGGCGAACATTGCATCCTTTTCTCCCTGGCCATGGATGGATAAAAAATTAGCACTGGCTGTGGAAAAACTGGAAGAATCGGAATTGGAAGTCGAATCCGAAATCGTAGTCGGTGACCCAAGGCATGTTCTTTTAGAAGCCGCCAAGAAATTTAAGGCCGATTCTATTTTCATGGGAAACCGAGGGCTTTCCGGTTTCAAACGTTTCATGCTCGGTAGTGTTTCCGCAGCTGTAGCCTCGCATTCTCCATGCTCAATTGAAATAATTCGAAAAGGACAGGGAAAGAAAAAGAAATAAACGGGAATGCCCTTATTTTAAAAAAAATGGAGTTCGAACATGCCAAGAAAACCGAAAACCTTTAATGACTTAGATGAAATGCGCTTAGCGGTCGAATCCCTTTCCGAAATTTTGGAAGTGCCGCCACCTAAAAAAAATGCTTCCAAGAGCGGCAAGAAGGCAGTCAAAAAAACCAACGCGTCTCCTTCTACCCAGGCTATATTCGCAAAAAAAACAAA
>JAYVCH010000141.1:0-11642 GCA_043750055.1 Fibrobacteria bacterium | reverse complement strand
GTTCGTAGCCAAATTAAACTGCTGCAAAAAACCGGGACCGTAGCCATTGTTTTCAATAATCATACTCGAGCTCAAGCTGCGCTGAATGCGATTGAAAACATTAACCTACTCGACGGCCATTTCAATTCTGCTAAGTCGAGAAAAATTTGAAAATTAAATTCGGTGTTTTGATGGGAAATTAGGGCAAATCCTCATCCAAAATCACAGTTTTTTCAAAATACAAGCAAACCGATTCCATCAAAACATCCGTTTCCGCTCTTAGAAATACCCAACCTTCATCCCACCACTTTTCGACTTCTTTCTCAATGATCCGCGCCAGCACTTCAGGCTTCCAGTCCGGAGCAATGGGGATCAACGATTCGCGTCTTTCCTTCATCGATTTATTTTTTGGATTTTTTAATCGATGGAGTCCCTTTTTCACTTGCGACGGATCCCATTTTGTTGAGGGCCAGGTCATCTCTGAAAATTTCTTCGAAGATATTCCAAATCGCCATAAACAGCGCGGCGATAATAGGTCCAATAATGAATCCGGACAAGCCAAACATTCCAATTCCACCCAAGGTGCTGAAAAGCACCATCAAGTCATTCATTTGAATGTCTTTGCCGACTACTCTGGGTCTGACCAAATTGTCAACGCTCGAAATGACGATGGCGCCAACAAAGACGACCCAAATCGAAGAAGCCCAATGTCCTTGAGCCAGCAGTATTAGTGCCACAGGAATCCATATCATCGCCGTCCCAACCGCAGGAACCAGGCTCGCGAATATCATGAGGACGCCTAGAAAAATAGGGGAATGCATGCCCACGGCCCAGAAAAGTAGGGCCCCCATAATGCCCTGAATTAATCCAATCGCTAAAAACCCCTTGAGTGTTCCTTTACTTACAGTCAAGAACCGTTCAATCAGAATGAGTTCGTATTCGTCTTTCAACGGTGAAAGTTTGATCAACCTTTTGAGTATTTGAGGTCCATCGAGATAGAAGTAGAACATGATAAAAAGCATAAGAAAGAAATTGAGCATATTGTCGGCGACGGAAAGGGAAATGTCGGCGCTATGTTTTAGAATAAACTGTAAGGAAGATTGCACGCCATCAAGGGCAGCTTTGGACAGGTTTTGAGCATTTACTTTTTGAAGGAGGGCCGGGTGGCGACTTTGAAGGCTTTGTAAAGTTTCGGTGACGCGATTTCGCCATAAATCCATATCGAATGTGCCAATAAAACCTATGGCCTCGCGATAGGCAGAAACAATGACAGCCATCAGTGGCAATACCAAAACTAAAAGCAAGGAAATTAAAGTGAGTGTGGCAGCGGCGGTTTTATTCTTTACCCGGGTTTGGATTTTTTGAAAGAATGGAAAGGTGAGACTGGTGAATACGGCGGCTAAAAAAACGGGCATTAAAAAATCATGCACCATGTAAAGGAAAATGGCGGAAACGAGAACTAGGTATATCAGGAACGACGTCTTTTGGAACGGACTATTAGCCGATGGATTTGTAGAGGGTTCTGTCATATCTATAAAATGGATAATGGCGGGTGCAATGGCAATAATTCCTACTAGATTTCAACACAAGGAAGGCTGTCCATGGGAACCAATCCAATCGATTTTATAAAACGGGTGGGGAAAGGAAAAACCTTGTCCCAACATTTAAGCATCGTCGAAGCTCGCGAGGCCTTTTCCATGGTTTTACAGGGAGTTTTTTCACCAGTACAACTTGGTGCCTTCCTGCAGGCCCTGCGCATCCATGAGCTTTCGCAGGAAGAGTTGGATGGACTCATCCAAACCTTTCATGCTCAAACAAATTTGGCATCTCCCTTATCCGGATCAAAAAGTCTGGTGTTAAATATGGCTTCCGATACGCCTCGAAAAGGAGGTCTCGTGTCCTTGTTGGCTGCCCATCTGCTTGGGCGGTTCGGGGTAGGGGTGGGATTGATACGAAGCGCTCCAGTGCTCAGTGGAAACAAGGCATCATTCGACCAGACCCTAATATTGGCAAAGGGTTTTGACCCAACGGGACCCTTATTCCCATTCGATGGAAATTCTGTCCCAGGTCCAAGCATTGTGAATTGCGGCGATTCCGTACAAAATTTATCTTCCCTCGATTCCCTACGCAGTGAACTGGGTTTTCGCTCCTGTTTGCATACAGCCGAAAAATTGGTCAATCCTTGGCCCACCTCTCCCCTGCTGCTTGGGATTTCACATAAACACTATGCCATGCGTATGGCTCAGACTATGGCTTCGATGGGACTTTTCGGAGCCATTCTACTTGGCAATCACGGCACGGTAGATTTGGTTCTCCACAAAGAAACCGAATATATCCTTATCGATAAACAAGGGATCACAGAAAAATCAATATCGCCCGAAGCGCTGGGCTTGAGGCCCTCACCGGAAATCTACACCCTGGGGAAGTTTCCCGATTGGGGGCAATGGCTTACCGGTTCTCGGGACAATGGTCTGTTTCAGGCGGTACAATATCACTTAGCAGTATTTCTGAGTTTGTCGGGAACAGTATCAAGCCCGGTCGAGGGCTTGGCATTGGCCCGCTCTGTAATTCCTAAATTGTTTTAAGTGGACGGTTTTAAGAGGACGGAAATGATGGAAGGCAACGGTAAAAAGAAATCCACCCGAATGGGCCAGTCAACCTCTGGCTCTGGCGGTTCCCCCATGCAAGGGATACGGGAAGTTTTCGGGTATCTGAGACGTTACCGCAATCAAGTTTTCGTTCTTAAGATTGATGATAGCCTCATGAGTCGTCCGCTCTTTTCCCTACTCATCAAAGACATTGTCTTGCTTCAGCAAACGGGAATCAAAATTATTCTGGTACCTGGCGCGAAACATTCCATCGACAAGGTTTTGAAGACTTATCGCGTCAGTTCGCCCATGAAGGATGAAGTGCGGATCACGTCCCAAGAGGCGATGCCGCTTGTCAAGCTCGGTGCCTCGAATGTAACCAATGCGGTGATGTCCTTGCTTTCTGAAAATGGAGCGCATGGAGTCGTGGGCAACTGGGTGCGCGCCCGCGCCATTGGGGTGCGCAATGGCTTGGATTATCAACAGACGGGCAGAGTGGAAAAAGTCGACGTGCAACTGATCGAGAATATGTTGGAGGATCATTTGATTCCCATCGTTCCCAATATCGGTTGGAATGTGGTTGGGAAGGATTATAATCTCTCTAGCAATGAACTCGCCGTGGCCATTGCCAAAGCCCTGAGAGCCTCCAAACTTTTCTTTATCGGACTTGAAGCAGGAATTCCCGTTATCGCAAATTGCGCCTTTGTGGATGCGGGGGAAAAGGCCAGCGGCTATTTTTCGAATTTGGATTTGGAGGAGGGGAATATCCTCCTTCGTGATTATTCTGAAACGCTGCGTTCCGAACACCGTGAACTTGTGACTCTCGCGATGGAAGCGTGCGCGGCCGGAGTGGATCGTGTTCATATGATCGATGGATCTCAAGATGGAATTTTGCTGCAAGAAATTTTCTCCAGCAGTGGTCGTGGCACCATGTTCTACGCTAATCAATACGACAAAATCCGTTCGGCCTGGCCAACGGACATTCCCGAGATCTTGCGAATCATGCAGCCCTATGTGGATGACAGTATTCTGGTTCAAAGAAACGCCGAAGATATCGGCGAGCACTTAGAAGATTTCGTAGTGTTTAAAATTGACGACACAATGCACGGCTGCGCCGGCCTCCATATCTATCCCGAAAAATCCGCCGAACTCTATGCAGTTGTTGTCGATGCCAATCATGGCGGTCAGGGCACAGGACGGAAAATGATTTCCTTTATGTTGGATAAGGCTCGTAAAGCCGGTCTGAAAACTGTGTTTCTACTCACCACCCAAACCAGCGATTTTTTCATGCGAAATGGTTTTCGGGATTCTCCCATTTCCATTCTCCCGCCGGAGAAACTGGCGAGCTACAACCTAGACCGAAATTCGCGAGTATTATCCATCGACCTTTAAATGGATCCTAAAATGCAATTATTTACGGGTACATTGGCTTTACAAAGGCGGCAAATTCCAACCTGGTTTTTTTTATTCGTTCTTTCTGCTTTTTTTTCCAATAGTCTTTTCGCTTCAGTCTCAAAGGGAACAACTTTTGACATAGACGAAAAGCGAACGACTACTACCGCAAAATACTGGATTTGGGTTCCCGATTCGATTCCATTTTTTAAAGGTATTTTAATCAGTCATCATGGTTGCGGTGGCGAAGGCGATGCTCAAGGTTGGAATACTTGGTATCGGTTTCGGTATCTCGCAGAAAAGCATAATATGATTTATGTTTCGCCCGCAGAAAATGAAAGTTGTGAGATTTGGTATAAGCCCAAGAATGGTTCTGGTCCCTCACTTTTCAAAGCGGTCGACTCGGTTGCTAAATTAATTGAACATCCTGAACTCAATGGCGCCCCGTTGGCTCTTTTTGGTTTTTCTGGTGGAGCAGATTGGACCGCCGAAATGGAAAGTGCTTATCCTGATCGTATTGCGGTCTCGGTAAATCGGTCGGCATGGAATACCACCGATCCTACGTCCTCTGCTACGCTCGGGATTCCAACTCTATGGGCCTGGGGTGGTATCAAGGATTTTGGCGGGCAAATCAATAGTACTGCGCAATTTACTCACGGACGTAGCCAAGGAGGGCTCTGGAGTTACCATGAAGAATTTGAGGGCGATCATTCTATGGTGTACTCCCGCGAGTTATCTATCCCCTATATGGATGCCGTATTAACAAGTAGGTTACCGGTAACTTCTCCGGGACCTAGACTTCTACCTATGGACACCAGCCTTGCTTGGCTGGGAATTCGCAAAAATACTTCAGCAGATAATTCTACCTTACCTGAAGCGTCAATTTATAAGGCCGATGGCTATGTGGGAAATAAATTATTTGCGGCTTGGCTACCTAACCAAAGTGTTGCCGAGCAATGGAAACGTTTTACCTTAGTCAGTGTAAAACGATCTTACTCCGAAGTGATGAAGGCTATAGATACAACGCCTCCGCTTCCTCCTGCGAAATTAAGGGTCACTCTAAAGGCAACTAAAACTTTGGTACTCGAATGGGATATTCTTCCCGATTTAGAAAGCGATACAAAGAATTTTAAAATCTACCGTAACAATGTTTTGGTATATGATTTCTGCAAAGCCACAGGAAAAGGCGGATTACAGGCCAATGGAGGGGATTTGCCACAAATGATCTATACCGATACCAATACCGTTTTAAATACTCCCTATCTCTATGAAATGACCGCCACTAATTATGCCGAAATGGAAAGCACCAGGTCTCGCGTTGATTTCAATTGGGGGAAAACAAGTATTTCTTTTTTCAAAAATGGGAATGGAAAAAATAAAAGAATTAAATTCAAACTTAATTCCGAGCACAACATCAATCCAATTTTTGAATTAAGCCAAAACCCTGATGCGGATTCTAGACTTTTTCGAACGGATGGGAAAAAGATTACCCAGAAAATTAGCCACGATGGTGTGCCGGAGTGAGTGAATTCTGAAAATTACCGGAACTCACGGTCCAATACCGACGCGATAAATCGTTCCAAGCTGATGGGATAAAACCTCGGCTGAGGGCACCAGATAACACCCATATTGATTATTTCCGCTCGGTTCAATTGGTTGAGCACCGAAGCCAATACCGAATGATCGTCCTCTTGAAATTCTTCAACCGTCAGATGTTCATTGCGAATACGATAATTTTTCTTGGACCCGGTGCTGAAGGAAAAAAAACGGGCTTCAATACTTTTATCCATAAAGGGATCGGCTTCGGGAAACATTTCAGCGAATCGTTCATCTTGGGGATTTATGGACAAGAGGAGTTTAGGACTCACGGTGATTTTCCCGCTCAGTTTTACCGAGCCCGCCGGCTTGTTTGAGGATTCATCCGGCTCATCATTGGGGCCGATTAAGGTAAAGGGCAAAGTATGATAGCCCGCAACGATTCCAGAGATGGGACTTCTACGGATATCGGTCAGCTTATAAATTTGGCGGAGGCGTTCCTGATCGGGGTTTTCAAATAAGTCGGGCATAGATTCAATTTATAATTTTGGCCTGAAATGTCGAAAGGGTTCTTTGAGGAAAGTACGGCAATTCTCTCCCTTCCGGTTGGTTTGGTAGAGTACTGCACCTTGGTTCGCGGTTAAAAAGACCCTAGACTCTATATCCAGCAAGGTTTTGACTGTTGCTGGCCCTGGATGTCCGAAACGATTTTTCCGACCTGCTGAAAGAATGGCGAGTGAGGGATGGATCCATTCTAAAAATTCTTTTGGATTAGAACGATCGCTTCCATGATGCGGCACTTTCAGAATCGCATGGGATAGTTCGGGAAAGGGATGGCCTTTCAAAAACTGTTGTGCCGGCGCTTCCATATCTCCCGTAAAAAGCAGTCGTCTTTTTCCCAGCTGAAGCGTGGTGACTACAGAATTATCATTCCGTTCCGGAAATTGTCCCACTGATTGGGGAGATAAAACGTGCATGCAAGTTTCATGGTATCGGTACAGGCATTGACCTCGATGAACTACCTCCATGGGAATTCCTTTTGTCTTCAAGGTCTTCTGTAAGTTTAGCCATGCTTGGGCGGCCGATTCTATGCCTGGATAGAGAACTTTGCCAATCTGTATATGTTCGGCTAGATAAGCCAGGCCGCCATAATGATCTAAATCGGGATGGGTGACGATCACCAAATCAATGCGGTTGACACCTATGGATCGTAGATAGGGTAGAATAACATTACGACCTGCAGGAGGAGGGCCGGCATCGATGAGAAGGGTTGCACTTGGTAGCGACAACACACATCCATCCCCTTGCCCCACATCCAAAAAAGAAATCACGGTTGGGTCATTCCATAATTCCATCGACTGAGCCCATGCCCATCGGCCCGAGAATAAAGTGAACCCTACTAGGATGAGGATTCTCGCCCGGGCCATTTTCGCCGCATAGGGAAGAGCCAATAATATCAGGATTAAAATCAAATTCCAAACGGATTCGAAAGCAACCGTTGATTCGGCCGCCCCGGGGCCATGGGCAAATAGGTGAATGCAATAAGATAAGGCCTGGGAAAACAGCCCAGCGGTTTCACCGAAGCAGGCATGAACAAAAGGGATGGGATGAAAAAGTAAAGATAGGCAGGATGCGACTAACATTCCAGAACTGAGGGCGATGGTGAAGATGTTTCCAACCAAGGATGAGGGCGCCATGGTATGGACGCTGGTGGTCAAGACTGGATACGCAGCAAGAAAGAGAATGACACTAAAAACAATCGTGGACACCAGGTAAACGGTAATGGGATTACGGATCTGAAATCGAGATAACAGAGTGGAAACTGTTTTTGAATAGGCAATCAAGAAAAAAGTGGCGGCAAAAGACAATTGGAAACCCAAAGAAAGAATTTGATAGGGCATGGAGATTAGACAAAGCAACATGGTCCAAGCCAAATTATTCATGGCCAAAGAAGGGCGTTCACATAGGATACCGGGTAACAAACACCAAAACATAATTGTCGCTCTCAACACACTGATTGAGCCTCCACAGACCGGGACATAGAGGGTAAGAAGCACACAGGTTATCAAGTAAGCCGCCTTGCGTGGAATTCTAATTACAGAAAAAATTTGAAGAAAAATGAGGGCGATAAGTCCGATATGCTGTCCGCTGATAGCCAATATGTGCAGCATTCCACTGGCCTTGAAGTCCTCCACTAACTCTAGGTCCAATCCCTCCGTTGAACCCAGCAGGCAGGCTCTCAGAAGAGGGGCTTGTGAGGCCGGTACACTGTGGGTGAGTGCTGAATCCAAAAAATTGTGGACAGTATTGATACTGCGATGAATCCAATTTGGCGATGCGGTGAGATGAATGTCGCTGGCCTGAAAATCCCATCGAATACCCTCTGACCTTAAGTGTAAGGGAAAATTGAATTCACCTGGATTGGTAGGAGGTTTAGTGGGCACGTCGTGGCCTGTAACGGAAACGGTTTGGCCAGGCTTTAACACAAAAGCCGAAGGCGAGGAGCCAACCCGAACTAACCCATTTTCCGTGGATAGAGTGAAGCTGCATTTGGCGCCACCCTTCGGCAGACCAACCACTTGGCCACGGAGACTTTTTTCAACCGTTGTCAGTTGCGACTGGGAGCTTGGAAAAGACTCATTCGGATTGGGCCAAAGTTGAGATAAGCAAAGACTCCAAACGCAGAAGAGCACCGTTTGCCATGCGAGTCGTTTCATCCTCCGACCCTCTAGAAACCATGCCATGGCCATAAATCCCATCCACGCGATCCAAGGAAAAAGAAACGCATCAAGGCAGCCCCACAAAATGGGGACGGCAAAATAAATTCCGTACTGATAGCGAATGCGAGAGGATGTTTCTTTTTGCCAACTTAAGAAAAAAGTCAGCAAGGAGGTAAATCCGTTGGAGAGCCAAGTCCACATGGACGGAAAATCTATGCTACAAGGGGGGAGGCAGCTATGCCCGTCATCACACGGTGGTAGAAAAATTGAAAAAGAAAGGGGCCGTTTTACCGGCCCCCAAAAAACTATTTCTTTTTCTTAGCGGCAGCTTTCTTAACAATAACGCCGCCGATGGCTTCTTTAGCAGCCTTGGCTACGCGAAACTTCACCACCTTCTTGGCGGGAATTTTGATCGCTTCGCCGGTGGCGGGATTGCGACCCATGCGAGCTTTGCGGTTCACGAGAACAATTTTGCCAAGGCCAGGAAGTGTGAATCCGTTCTTTGCGTTCTTGTAAGCAAGCGCGGCCTGGCTATCAAAGAAGCTGCGAACCTGCACCTTTGTGAGGCCATTGCTCGTTGCGAGTTGATCCACGATTTGACTTTGAGTTAGGCTTTTCTCTGCCATGTGACGTCCTTTTTAGAGGTTGAATGAGCACGAAAAATACATCGGCACACTATTGTACGTAAAAAAAAATCCCGATGTCATCAACATAATAATCATTTTCGACCCCGTAGGCATGGCCTCTTGTGGGTGTCGATAATTTTTTAGCGGGTTAAGTCACCGGTGAATCTGGCTAGGGTATCCCCTTGGAAGACAATGCCGAGCTTGACGGAAACACTATCTCTCCCGAAATAATTCCAGATGGAATCTTTGAGATCGACCAAGGCTTGGGACTCGATATTGTCAATATCCCAGCTAATTCCATAACGATTATTCTCAGTGCGATCAGGTTGACCGTATACGAAAACAACCATCTCTTTAGTCATCCCCGCAGCGGCTTTTCCATCTAGGAAAGGATCCTTAAGTCGTTGTGGGATAAGGGCTCCCGTCTGTTCAACATATTCCCGACGTTCGTCTGAAGAGAGGGCGCCTTTGACCACGGCACGGTTTGCGCAGCCCAGGCAAAGGCTAATCATGAATATGAAAAAGGCGCGGGAACGCATATGGATGGCCTAATACTATCATTTTTTTAAAAGAATGCATGGCATTTCTTCAGGGAATGATCGAAATGTGGTTTGGTATTTAGCCACGATAATCAAGGTTCCGGGCTGTTGCTACCTTTTCGAATTAGATGAAAGCTCCTCTCGATGCCCAGTGTAAATGGATTATAGCCGTGCTTTGCCAAGCAGAATTCCTGTCAGAGGGTCTTTGGTCGACCTTGGAAAAGGCTTTTGGATCCATTGAATATAAAGGCGACTTCCAACCTTTCGAAGGAACGAAATACTACCAAGATGAGTTTGGTACGGGGTTATACCGGGGCTTTATTGCATTTCGGGGAGTCGATAGTCCGGAACGTCTACCTACTTTGAAGCGGGCTGCCACTGCCCTGGAAAGCGCTTTGGCGCAAGATGGAAAGCGGAGATTCAATTTTGATATCGGATATATGGATCCAGATAAGGTTGTTTTAGCCTCCTATAAGCGGGGTCCCTGTAAATTGTATCTTGGTGATGGCGTCTACGCCGACCTATTGTTAAAATATAGCCAGGGTTGTTTCGAGCCCTTGCCATGGGCATTTGCCGATTTCCAGGATGGTCGCTATCAAAAAAGTTTACTCGTGATTCGCCAAAAGTTGAAATCAGAACTCCGAAAAGTTCGACCCGAAAGTCGGGAGCATTAGCATGAATTTTTGGCCAGTGATATTAAGGAGATATTGGCGTAAACCTTTGTTATTAATAGTCTTCAGCTTTGCCGCTTGTGGTGATTTCACATTAACGCAGCCTTCTCCAACTCGTGATGTAAACCGAAGAATTTATGTGAATGACAGCGCCGCTGCCGATTCACTTCCTTCTACCCTGGTTCGCAGCGGCATTAAATTTGTTCTACAACCAGGCAAATCATACCAGCTTTCCATTAAAACTTTGCGAAGCACTGATCAGCTGAGCCTGTTCTATTATGCCAATGGGATTCAAGGTTCGTTTACCTCGGTGGCTCCCACCCTCGTCAATAATCATGAGGTCTATACGATAAAGTCCGATCGTTCCGTGGCCCAATTTTTTGTGGGCCAATTGGTTGTCCCCGATGGACTGGGAGCTATTTCCAGCCTCGGGCATGTCTCTCTCCACTCTTCCGCGGCCATTGGCGCCGATACCCTCTATCTCCGATTATTGTTTATCCGTAAACTGCAACTCTTACCTGATTCGGCATCGAAAGATGGTTTCGCTCGCAAACTCTTCGCAGCCATGGCCCCGATTTACTCTCCTTTTGGAATCGTCCTAAAAGGAAGCTTCGAAATTGTGGAGCCAAATTCTCCGCGAGTCGTGTTTCCTTTCAGCAATAATTTTGTCTCGCTTCCCGGCACTCGAATCCGCAATAATGCCCATCTTTATTTGGTTGATAGCATTTCTATTGCTGATACGGGTTCGGGTTTGCTTGGGGGTGTTCTTGGATTTTCGCCCAGAGAAGTAGTTGATTTAGATCAGAATAGAGAAAGTCGCGTCATATTGGCGAACCGCGCAGACCCCTCCCGCTTAGCCATTACCGCAGCCCATGAGTTGGGGCATTTTTTTGGATTGCGTCATACGGTTTCTACACGCAATGACCTTTTACAGGATAATGACTTTTCGAATATCGAGGACGGATTTATCGACACCAAGGTTTGCGACCTGAATCTGGCCTTAGCCAAGCAAGGTTCCGTGTCTATTGGAGTAAAAAAAGGAGGACAAACTTACTGTCTTCGGATGGCGAGTAAATCTTGTAATGATTTATGTGACCTGAGTAACCTAATGTATCCATTGGATTGTTCTGCCGTAAAACAAACAAATTTGTCGTTACAACAGTCCAACTTACTGAAAAAAAACCTGGCAACATTTCGCCATTAGCCGTCACATGCTATTTTTTCGGTTTTGATACAGTCTTGGTGGCTATTCCATGGCCAGAGGTTGCATCGAATTCACGATATCATAAAAGGTTTGAACCTTGGTTTCCATTCCATCTTGGCGCATTCCATGATAGCGAATAAAAGCGCAATAATTGTTCCAAAAAGCATGACACACAATCCAGTAGCGTTCATCGGGGCCAATCCCGCGGGTCACGATGGTGATGATTTTATACTGGTTCTCGGTCATGACCGTTTTCAAGGGCTGGATTTTTTCATCACGTAAATAATTTTCATGGAACTCAGAGATTTCGACATCTTCCGCTTTTTTGATTTTCCTTGCGGCGATAATTTCAATACTGCAAGAATGGTCTTTAGAGTTGATGAGGGT